>DOZP01000126.1:0-4654 GCA_003517945.1 Porphyromonadaceae bacterium
CAAACCGATTCCGGCGAAAACAAAGAGAATGAAGATATTTTGAATGTGGAGAAATATCCGCCCTGCCGGCTACTTGACGGAGCGCTTCAAACGATATTCCGACGGAGTGCATCCTTTTATCGCTTTGAACTGGCGCGAAATATTCTTATAATCCGTGAATCCCATTTGCATGGCGATTTCAACGACGGTATCTTTGCTGTATATAAGTTTTTCGGCAAATTTCTGTATTCTGAGGTTCAATATATATGTATAAACAGACAGGCTTGTCACCTGCCTGAAACGGGCTTCCAATAAACGGCGCGACAAAGGGACAAGTTTCAATAAATCATTAACTGTCATCTTTTTATCTATATTCTGATGGATATACTTCAGAACAACTGATATACTCTTATCATCCGTAGCATAGATATCCGTCGATTGCCGGGTCACGATATGGGTCGGATAAACGACTACGTCTTCATACGCCGCATCCGGATCTTTCATCATTTTTTCAATCAATGCCGCCGTTTCGTAACCGCCCTTTTCAACCGCCTGATGAATAGACGACAAAGGAGGATACGACAAGGTACACACGGCTTCATCATTATCAACGCCTAATACGGCAACTTCTTCCGGCACTTTTATTCCGTATTGATTGCAAGCCTCGATAATATGATGTCCCTGATTATCGTCACACGCCATGATGGCCACCGGTTTAGGAAGCGTCCGCAACCATTCCGTCAAAGGAGCCGATTCATAAAACCATAAATCTTTAAATTCAATATTCTGATACTCTGAAAAATTTCCTCCCCAGCCATACTTTTCTACCTCATCACGAAAACCTTCGCAACGTTCTTCCGACCAGACCACCCCTTTAAAACCATAATAGGCAAAATGTTGAAAACCTTTTTTTATGAAATAATGCGCCCCCATCTGTCCCGCCAGGTAATGCGCCCCCGTAATATTCAGAATTTCCGTGAAGCGTTGCTTAAAATCCTGGGCGATGGCAATGATTCCATTCTTCCTGAAGATTTCGACTTGGTCGGTATTATAAAACTGGGCGATAATACAGTCGGCTTTCCATTTCAGCGCCCACTCCAGCACCCCCTCTACCTCATGCATATCCCTGTAAGAAAGGGGCATTTTACATAATACCCAGGAACCGCGCCCTTTTGAGTACCGGGCAATACCTTTCAATAAATTTTTGGCATACTCTTCCGAAAAATCCGTAAGCAATATAATCCTAACCATAATAACCTTCTATCATAATATAGATTCGACTCAAGTAACAACAGCGCAAACATAACATAAATCCGTCAACAGACAAAGTTCATAAACAGTTTATCCGATAAAAATCATACCGGAAAGCGCATTATGATAGTAATCGAAACTATTATGATATTATTTAAACCTCACTGCTATAAAATATAGGTAAAATTGCCGGTGATAATATTATAAAAAACATAGTCATGAGCAAATCCGCAAAAATTTTAGTTGTCCTGCTATACCTGATACCTTCTGTCTATATCCGGGCCATCGACTTAACTTCCGTATATACGCAACGCCCGGAAGATCCCGAAGCATTTTATTTTACACCGGACCGTTATCCGATTACCAATGATGGGAAAACGGATGTTTCCGACATACTGCAACAAGCTATTAATAATTTAAAAGAAGAGAAAAATTTCGGAATCCTGTTTATTCCCGAAGGCAACTATAAAATAAGCCGGACCATTTATATTCCTTCTGCGATCCGTCTAATCGGTTATGGCAAAAAACGCCCCGAATTTATACTGGCACGCAATTCGCCCGGTTTTCAGCAGGAAAAGCCGGATGATAAAGGAAAAGCATCCTATATGTTTTGGTTCACCAGAAATCCGGTACTCTCCGAAGACAACATCAGTGACGCGAATGCCGGAACATTCTACAGCGCCATGTCAAATATCAACCTGCGCATTGAAGACGGGAATCCGTATGCTGTGGCACTCCGCACCCATTACGCACAACACAGTTTCATCAATCACATGGCGATCTATACGGGAAAAGGCAAAGCCGGACTTTTCGATATAGGAAATGAGATGGAAAACGTAGCGTTCTTCGGCGGCGATTATGGTATTTACACCACTAAAGCATCTCCCGGATGGCCTGTGATGATGGTTGATTCCTACTTCGAAGGACAACGGATCGCAGCGCTCCGTTGCCAGGAATCCGGGCTTGCCATGGTCAATATACAGGTAAAAAACAGTCCTGTTGTTTTTGATATCGAAGACAATTACGCCGACCGCTTATTCATTGAAAACGGCCATTTTGAGAATATAAGCAAAACGATCGTCAGTATAAGCAATGAAAATAACAGCAATAACCAGATCACATTCCGCAATGTCGCCTGCCGTAATGCGCCTGTAATCGCCGAATATCGCCGTAGCCGGACAAGAACGGGAACGGACTATAAAATATACAGGATAAATAACTATGCTCACGGCCTGCAAATGGACGATATGACGGCGAAACCCGAATACCGTACCGTCGCAGACATTGAGCCGCTCCTTAAAATGCCTCCGGCGCTGCTTCGCGATATTCCATCCTTACCTCCGATGGAGTCATGGGTAAATATACGTGACCTGGGCGCTGTAGGAGATGACACGACCGACGATACAAAAGCGATTCAGAACGCGATTGATACATACGATCATATCTATGTACCCCAGGGATGGTACAAAATAACGGAAACGTTGCGGATGAGGCCCCGGACCAAGTTGATCGGGCTCCATCCGTTCGGCACACAATTCCGTTTGCCGGAAAGCGCTCCGGCATTCAGCGGATTCGGCGGGCCGAAAGCAATGCTCGAATCTTCGGAAGGAGGAACAAACATACTGAACGGAATAGGTATAAATACCGGAGGAATCAATTACCGCGCAGCCGGGGTCAAATGGATGGCCGGAACAGCGTCTTATCTGAACGACGTAAAATTTGTAGGCGGCCACGGGGGTATGCACAGACCTGTACCGGGTCAACCCACGCCAACCTGGCGCCGGCAGGAACCGGGGATAAGTTCTCCCTCCCACCCCATTTATGCACAAGGAAAAGATCCGGCATGGGACAACCAATACTGGAGCTTATGGGTCACAGATAACGGAGGCGGAACATTCAAAGATATATGGACCGCATCCACCTACGCAACCAGTGGCCTCTATGTAAGCAACACTTCAACACCGGGACGTATCTATGCCATGTCGTTAGAGCATCACGTACGGAATGAAGCCAGGTTTAAAAATGTATTCAACTGGAAAATCTACTGTTTTCAACTGGAAGAGGAATCGGTTGAAGGGACGGAATGCCAACCGGTGGAAATGCAGGGCTGTAAAGACATTACTTTCGCGAATCTCTACATGTTTCGCGTCATCCGGATCAACCAACCCTACCCTAATTCCGTGCGTATCTGGAATAACTGTGAAAACATCGAATTTCTGAACCTACATAACTACTCACAGATAAAATATACGACGGATCATCCGGTATACGATATAAATAAAGATATAGAAGTGCGCCCCTGGGAGCTTCAACGCCTGGCGATTACCGGCGAAGAGCCTCGTAACCTCCCACTGACCGGCGCAGCCGGAGAAGTACAAAAACTGGCATCCGGCTTTGAATTCGCCGAAGGAATGACCGGTGACAGCAAAGGTAATATTTACTTCTGCGAACAGCGGATGAAGCGTATTTATAAATGGTCCGCGGAAACCAATACGCTATCTTTAGTAACGGATTTTCCCTGGGAGCCTTATTCCTTAGGATGCGATACGGAAGATAACCTGCTTGTTGCCGTCAGATACCGCCCCCAACCCGGATACCTTGTAAACGGAGAAAAGGAAACAGCCGTCCGCTACCCCGATTCGGGCGGAACCTCTTTTTCCGGCTGGGGAAATTCCGGCTTTGAAACAAAATTCTATGCCGTCAACCCTTCAGACCCGGACAATACCTTCACCGCACTGCCCAAGGTAAAAATGGGATCCGTAAAAAATATAACCAAGGCGCTGTATCCTTCCAACCGGTGGAGAGATTTCCATGATTTCAACAAGGTAGTTCATTCTGTTCCGGAAATGTGTTTTGTTGCGCCCGACGGGAAAACGATCATACCCGACCAGTACGACATCGCACGCAGTTCCGCCCTGTTGGAAGCCTACCCGGAGCAACCGTTCTATGCTTCGGACGAATACGACAAACGTACCGTACGCATGGAAGTAGCTGCCGACGGTACGCTATCCGAACCCGTATATTTTGTTGAGTGGGGAGAGTTCGGCTTAACCGTTGATAACGAACAAAATGTATATATTGCCGACGGACAGGTCTTTGTTTTCAATAAAGACGGCAAACTGAAAAAACAGATCGACGTTCCCGAACGCCCTTCAACCATCCGGTTTGGAGGAACAGATAAAAACACATTATTCATCACCGGACGTTCATCACTTTTCAGTATACGGATCCGGTAAGTTGAAAAATTCGATCGAAACAAGTCTTCAGGACAGCTTTGATTTTAAAGTTTTCAGAAGTCTCCCGTAGTCGATTTTAGCCCCATGCCGTTTATCCATCGGAATTTTTTTAACGGCAATGACCGACATGATGTGAAACGGTTTTAACACCTTTAAAACATCATCGGGATGGGCTGTGCCTTCTTCAA
>DOZP01000126.1:4685-5232 GCA_003517945.1 Porphyromonadaceae bacterium
CATTCGATACAAAAAGGATAAAGAGTGCCTTTTGCGTCGTGGATAGCCTGAGCAACTCGCCCTAAAAGCCATAATCGTCCTTGTTCGTCAAAATATCCGGCATCGCCCGTCTTATGCCAGATTACAGTTCCTTCGCGTATTTTATTCTCTTCGTCGCCGATGCCATCAAGATAGCCTTGCAATACGGTCTTGCCGCTCACCAGAATCTCCTTTTCTTCACTTATTCTGCACTCGACTTCAGGGACAACATCACCAACCAAAAGCCCCGCTCCGGCAGCGATTTTTTGCCGGTCTTCGGGGCCGATGTCAATCCAACAAACACTTGCGATCGGCTCCGCTTCGGTCGATCCGTAAACAATGCGAAGATCAACATGCTTGCGTATCTTCTCCAATAAACCGGGATAAACCGGCGCACCGCCAAGGTACGCACATTTTAACGACGGCAAGTTACTATATACCAGCAACTTTTCCATCAATGCCGGCGAACAGATCGCCCGGGTAACCCTTTCACTGTCCATCTTTACGGAAAGTCTTTGGGCATTTATCT
>DOZP01000181.1:0-881 GCA_003517945.1 Porphyromonadaceae bacterium
AAAGGTAAGCGGCGCAAATGTAACAGGTTTTTAGTTTATAGACAAGAGGTACGGATTAGTTTCAACACTTTGGGAAGAAACTGTTACTCTTTTGTCTTTACTGAGAATTGTGCTATATTTGCATATTTAATTTTTAATTGTGTAAAAATGGCTGAACTAAAGGATATTATCCGGAAGAATATTGAATTGTTGACTTGTTGTGATCAGGTTGAGTATAAACATATTCTGTGGAAAGAAGGGCAATCTCTTCCCAATATGACGCGATTAAAAGAGGTTATTTCCATTCTGAAAGATATATTTTTTCCGGGTTTTTTCAGTGAATCGGGTACGAATGCTGATATACAACAGTATTATCTTGGTACACAGATGGAAAAGCTGAATGGACTTCTGGCAGAGCAAATCCGTAACGGATTATATTTTTTTTCCGATCAGGCTTCGGATGTGATTGACGCGGGTGATGCGGAAAACCTTGTATTGTCTTTCCTTGAAAAAATACCTGAAATCAAGCGTTTACTATGTACGGATGTGCAGGCGATGTTTGAAAATGACCCTGCTGCTAAGAGTACCGGGGAAGTGATCATTTGTTATCCGAGTATCCAGGCCATGATTCATTACCGGGTCGCTCATGAGTTGTTGCTGCTGGGTATTCCTGTTTTGCCGCGTATCATTACGGAACTGGCGCATTCGGCTACGGGTATAGATATACATCCGGGCGCGCAGATCGGGGAATATTTCAGTATAGATCATGGCACAGGAGTGGTGGTCGGCGAAACGGTTATCATCGGTAATCGTGTCAGTCTGTATAAGGGAGTTACGTTAGGCGCGAAGAATTTTGTGCTGGATGAATGCGGCAACCCGATAAATGTTCCGCGCCATCCGAT
>DOZP01000181.1:893-5380 GCA_003517945.1 Porphyromonadaceae bacterium
ATCGGTCATGACTCCGTTATCGGCGGGAATGTCTGGTTAACAAGCAGTGTTCCTCCGCATTCACGTATAACGCAGCAGAAAGCCTCGGCAAACGATATAAAGACGGAAACCACCTGACGACGGTATATTTTAAACCTATTATATATCCGGTATTGCGGATTTTTTCCTGATATCTTTCCGGTACGGAACTCCAATCAAAGGAAATCTCACTTGTTGATAAGCAACTGGTTATATATTGGCTTATACATATTAAGAATAGAACAACGATTTTGCCGGGTATGATTTTATAAGTATATTTGTCGAAAAGAAGAAGGCATATCATGCTAACGAAGATCAAAATTCAGAATTTCAAGAAACTGGAATCCGTTTCATTTCCTTTGGCATCCTCTGTTGTTATTGTTGGACCTAACAACTCCGGAAAATCAACTGTGTTCCAAGCGTTGTGTTTATGGGAGATTGGGGTGAAGAATTATATTGCCGCAAAAGCTCAAGGTAAATTGAATAAAAACAAAAGAGTAACTTTGAATCGAAAAGATTTGCTAAATAGCCCGGTTGCAGATGCTCGCTTTTTATGGACAAAAAAGAAAACATCTGTTGGTTCTAAAGGGAAAAATCCGGGGCAAATTATATTATCTGTTACTTTAGAGGGTGAGAACGAGGGCAAAACATGGCAATGTTGTACGGAATTCTATTATTATAATGCAGAATCTTTTTCTTGCGGAATTAAAACCGGATTAAAAGATATAGAAACATTATATAATAGCGACAACGGAATACATTTTGGCTTCTTGCAACCCATGTCGGGAGTATCCACTTCAGAAGACAAGCTAACACAGGGATCAATTGACAGGAAGTTGGGAGAAGGGAAAACGGCTGAAGTATTAAGAAATATATGTTATGAAATCCTTTATCCGGAAACAGCCGCCATAGAAAAAACGGATCCTGAAAAAAAATGGGAAGGGTTATGCAAGGTTATCAAAATGATGTTTGGTATTACATTAGAAAAACCGGTATATGTGAAGTCAACAGGATTAATTGGTTTGGAATATGCTGAAAATGCCATTAAATATGATATTTCTTCCGGTGGAAGGGGATTTCTTCAGACGCTTTTGTTATTTGCTTATATGTACGCGAAACCTAAAACGGTATTGCTTCTGGATGAGCCGGATGTTCATTTGGAAGTTATCAGGCAAAGGGAAGTTTTTCAAATGATCAATCAGGTTGCAGCAGAAACGGATTCCCAACTATTGATCGCATCTCATTCGGAAGTGGTATTAGATGAAGCGGCAGAAACGTCTAAAATGATTGCGCTTATTGAAAATGAGGCTTTTGATTTAAATGTTTCAACTAAGCAACAATCTATCCGTTATATAAAGAAAGCTTTAACAGAAATCGGTTGGGAGAAATATTACCTGGCGAAACTGAAAGGACATGTGCTATATCTGGAAGGTTCTACCGATTTACAAATGCTACAGGCATTTGCGAATAAATTGAATCATAAAGCAGCACCTCTGCTAAGGTCGGCCAATGTTTCGTATACGGCAAATAACGTTCCTAATACGGCCGTATCAAATTATGTTGCATTAAAAGAGATTTATCCTCAATTGAAAGGTCTTGCGCTTTTTGATAAAATTGACAAAAATGCCGCTGACATAAAACCATTAAAGGTAATATGTTGGGAGAAAAGGGAGTTGGAAAATTATTTTGCAAGGCCTGAATTACTTGTAAAACACGCTAAACTTTTGAGTAACAAATATCAAAATTATACCGCAAACCAATTAGAGGAAAAGATGGATCAAGCGATTCGCGATTATACTTTACCTGCTTATTTAAAGGATCCTGAAAATGAGTGGTGGGATAATGCAAAATTGTCGGATGATTGGCTGGATAAAATATTTCCGGAATTTTATAGACAATTAGGGGTGCCTGTAGATTTTTTTAAAAGAGATTATTATCAATTGATTGCATTAATGGATACGGAAGACGTATCCCGNNGAAATAGCGGATAAATTAGACGTAATATATGATTTTTTGAGGTGATTACAAATTATACTGATTTTTTGTTTTCCCAATTTCTAATTTCATTTTTATGTATAATACCACCTTTATTGCATATTAAACAAGTAGAGTCATTTGTTAATTCTATTTTATAGATATTATTACCCATATTCATATACCCATTTTGGTCTATGAAAAAACGAATGGCATATTTTCCGTGCAAGGGATTATTAGGTACATTGAAAAATACAGAATCGGGATTTGTACTTATTATCTGCCAAGTGCCTGTGGCTTTTTTTTGCCGTTCTTTAATGTCAAAATAACGTTCCTCTATATCAAAATCGCAAACTAAAGGCAGTTTGCACACGTTTTTATATTCGATATTTATCCAATCTCCGCACATATTCCACTCTCTGCCGGTAATATAACTTTCATGTTCTATATTCCAAGTCCCAATGAGTTTTTTTTGAATTGACGATTTCTGTGTTTTGACGTTAAATATAACAATAAAACCAATTGTGACTGCTACAATACTTATTTTAATGATCTTTCCATTCCCTAACTGGGATAACAGCTTGTGTATCTGCATAATTTTTGCTTAACTTTAATATATTAGTCCCTATTAAAGTAATGTCTTGATTTCCTGTATTATTTATGCCTTGAAAAACAAAATTAGTAATTGCCCCTAAATCATTTTTGTTTTGATATTGGGATGGCACTAAACCCCTATTTATTCCTACTTTAACTAATATAAGCGCATTTTGCAAAGACTGCATATCTTTATCAATTGCGTTATAATCTTGTAGAGTTGAAAATGCATTCCATAAGTCATAACCGACAACAAAAGCATCAATAACTAACATAATACCTGCACCTCCACGTGTACGAATTCCACTTCCAACAGTATTTATATTACGTCCAACCCGCCTATCCGGCCATCCTGTTGATCTCGCAATTTCACCTTCTGTTCTCACTGTCATATCTTTTTGATCTACGCCAAGAGGAATATAGTCTGAACGATCAGAAATTGGAGAATTGTGGATTTGTATTTCTCCAACTTTTCTGCTAATACCTATGTCTCTGTATCCGGTTTGACTATTGTATGTCCAGTTATTTGGATTTTGAGATGCAATACGATAGTTATTTCTCGTAGCTCTATTCAAGCTATTTATATTAACACTAAATACTCCATTTCCGCTATATTCTATTCTTGATGCAAGTCCTGACTTTTTTTCTTCAGGAGAAGTGGCCGATGTTTCATTTTTAATCTTATCCGATAAATCCACTTTCTGATTAAGTGATTCCTCGTACGATTGCATATGCCATCTTAATGTATCGTTATGTTGACTGAGACGTTGTTCTGCCTCATACGGTTGCATGTGCCGTCTTAATATATCATTCTTCATATCAATTTTCAGGCATCCTATTTTAGATTATTTTTGTGTTCCATTCCGTTTATTATGATCTTCTCAGCGGTGATTGCAAGGGTATATAACAAGGAAGAATTTCCAATACTTTTTGTATACCTTGCACAGCGTCCGTTTATAAATTCGATGATAATTACCGGACTGGCAATCCGGCTGAACGAGGCGAATACGACAGCGCCGGAATGACTGACATCCCGGTGGAACATCCAGTAATTTATTTCTTCATCAACCACCTGGTTAATCGTCATGGTCAATAAACCGCCCTTTACTTCCCGTTGAGGTTCTCCCTTAAAATCAGATGCTTCCTGAAAAACGATATCGAATGAGTCAATAGCATATTCCTTGCCGTTCAATACTAACTTTGCATCAACCGATGAATCGTTTATTCCTAAAACGTCTTTTGCCTTATCTATGAGTTCTCCTTTATCCATACCTTATCTTTTATAACAGTTTCCAATCTTTTGCTACCCAGTCATCAGTACCGCCAACAACACTGTCGTTTGATGTAATCGTCAGTTTGGTACAAAAATGCGAACTGCTGTGTCTGGAATAGGTTAATTCAAGCATAATACATGCCGCTTCACTCAATTTGACCTCCTCAACAGGGATATACGTCCCGTTGCTTGAATCGGTTTGCATCACTTTCAGGCTTCCATTTTTAAATTTGTACTTCATCGCCCATTCCCAAATACTGTCGTTCGGATAGTCTATATACATCAGGTTGATTGTTCCGCCTAAAACCGGGCTCTGAATGACTCCGGTCTTTTCATTAACGTCTCGAACATACGTGTAAGAGCAATGGTCCAATACGATCGGTTCTCTCCATCTAAGGCTAAAACAGCCTTGTATCCATATCCTGCCATCTGTTATTGTTTATTATGATTATATATTTGCATTTGAAATATAAAAATTATATTTCAAATGCAAATATATATGGTTTTTTCAAATAATAATATTTTTGATGTTATTTTTTTGAAGCAACATGAGTATGATGGAGAGAAACGGCTCCCTAATAAAAAAGAGGGTATCCGTTTTGGGATACCCTCCTGATGCTCGTTTTTC
>DOZP01000181.1:5530-6003 GCA_003517945.1 Porphyromonadaceae bacterium
TTCTGCCATAGATCAATTTGTGCCAATGTCTGGTTTGTAAATGAATTGCTCATGACAAATGACGGATGGCCTGTTGCGCAACCCAGATTTACCAAGCGTCCTTCAGCTAATAAGAAGATCGCGCGTCCGTCGGGGAATGTGTATTTGTCTACCTGAGGCTTGATGTTTGTATGTTTAATGCCCGGGAAGTTTACTAACAGGTCTACCTGTATTTCATTGTCAAAGTGACCGATGTTGCAAACAATAGCCTGGTCGAGCATGGCTTTCATGTGGTCGATGGTGATAATGTCGCGGTTTCCGGTGGTCGTTACGAAAATATTTCCTTCTTTCACGGCTTCTTCCATAGTCGTTACTTCAAAACCTTCCATCGCAGCCTGTAATGCGCAGATCGGGTCTATTTCCGTCACCAGTACGCGTGCTCCGTATGAGCGCATTGAATGTGCGCAACCTTTGCCGACGTCTCCGTAACCGGC
>DOZP01000181.1:6024-6444 GCA_003517945.1 Porphyromonadaceae bacterium
CGATTCGCGGCAACCATACAGATTGTCGAATTTGGATTTGGTGACCGAATCGTTGACATTAATGGCCGGAACAAGCAGTTCGCCACGTTCCATCATCTGGTATAAACGGTGTACGCCGGTTGTCGTTTCTTCCGAAACGCCTTTCATTCCGGCAACCATACGATGCCAGCGTTGATTGTCTTCTGCCAGAATACCTTTTAAGGTGTCAAGTATTACCTGTTCTTCATGATTTCCTCCTTTGCGGTCGATTGTTGAAGGATCGTTTTCCGCTTTGTATCCCCAATGGAATAACAGGGAAGCGTCACCTCCGTCGTCTACAATCAGGTTCGGCCCTTTTCCTCCGGCAAAACGGAGCGCCTGATCCGTACACCACCAGTATTCTTCCAGGGTTTCGCCTTTCCAGGCAAAAACCGGAACGCC
>DOZP01000181.1:6579-10269 GCA_003517945.1 Porphyromonadaceae bacterium
TCCGTAGGGCCATCAGACCCGGCATTTCGTGTTCGGCGATTTCGATCTCTTTGCGTCCGAAATCCGCCAATTGGATATCCGCCACTTTATAAGGCAGATCATTTGGAAATAATTGTGACATAAATTTTTGTAATTAATTTTTTAAAGATGCAAAGATAACGGAAATCGAATACAATGGCAAAAGAAGACTTGTTATTTCTTTCGTTTTTACATAATATCATGGATATATCCGGAAAGAATGTCCAGTACTTTCTTATGCAGTATTTCGTTGGAGGAGGCTACGATATGATGGGATTGCATCACATCCGGATGATTGTCGAAACCGGATATCATTCCGCCGGCTTCCGATACAATAAGCGCACCTGCGGCAAAGTCCCAGGGTTGTATATAAGCCTCGAACCAGAAGTCATATCTTCCTGCAGCCACGTAACATAAATTCGCCGCTGCGGATCCGGAAACGCGGATACCGGCGCTTGCTCCGTAAAACCGCGGAATAATGTCGTCTGCCAATGATCTGTATTTTCCGGAATTGTAGGGTAATCCTATGCCTATGAGCGATTTCTCTGTCTCCGTGGTCGGAGAGGTCCGGATCAGTTTATCGTTTAAGTATGCGCCTCCGTCTTTCCAGGCATAAAAGCACTCGTTACGGCATACTTCATAAACAACGCCGATCAGTATGCTATTTCCTTTTCGCAAAGCGATACTTACACAATAAGGGGCAAAATCATGGATGTAATTGGTGGTTCCGTCCAGCGGATCTATGATCCAGCAATATTCTTCATTATTATAACTTGCCTGACCCTCTTCGGTAATGAATCCCGCTTCCGGTAATAATGCCGAAAGTCGCTTGATCAGCATGATTTCGGTGTCTTTGTCTATGTGTGAAACATAGTCGTATTTTCCCTTTTCAATAACATCTTCGGGGCGAAACGATTTTCTTTGTTCATGAAGAAAACGCCCTGCTTCTTCGGCTATCGGTATGATTTTTTCAGTCAGTTGTTCCGGGTTCATCATATGATTATTGTTTGTTTCGTTTGGGTGCGACAAAAATACAATAAAAAAACAAAATATATGCTTTATAACATGTCTTTTTATTTTTGCTTAAACGTTTTACTTACTATTTTTGTCGCAAATTTGATTTATTATATAAAAATATGCCCCGTGTTTCTATAAAAAGTATAGCGAAAGAATTAGGTGTTTCTACAACAACCGTATCTCTTGTCCTTAGCGGAAAGGAAAAAGAGGGAAGAGTGGGTAAGGATATGGCTGAAAAGATTCGTCAGAAAGCCAAAGAAATGCATTATGAGCCGAATAACCTGGCCCGTGGACTCAGAATGGGTTGTTCCCAAACAATCGGGTTGATTGTGGCGGATATTTCCAATCTGTTTTTTGCAAATCTGGCTTTTCACATACAGGAACATGCTGAAAAATTCGGATATAGCGTAATTATCACCAATACAAATGAGAGTGATCTGAAGTTGGAGAAGATGGTAAATGTATTGAAAAGCAGACAAGTGGACGGTTTTATCATCGTGCCTACGGAACACGGAAAGCCGTATGTGGAAGATCTGGTGAAACGTAATATCCCGACGGTGCTTGTCGACCGTTATTTTCCCGAAATAAATGCCGGAACCGTTGTTGTCGATAATTATCATGCTTCCGTAAAGGCGGTAAAGAGCCTTATAGAACAAGGATGTAAAAATATCGGACTGGTTATTTATAAAAGTCAGTTGCTGCACATGCAGGAACGTAAGAGAGGATATATTGATGCGGTTGCGGACTGTGGATTTTATAATTCCGATTTAATTAAAGAAATTAACTATTCGCTTATTTCAAATGATGTTCCGATTGCAATCGAAAGTTTACTGCTGAAAGAAAATAAGGTGGACGGTATCTTTTTTGCAACAAATACCTTGTCTATGTTGGGTATTAAACAGTTGATGGCAATGAATCTGCAGATTCCGGAAGACCTTAAGGTGGTATGTTTTGATAAAAGCGACGCTTTTGATTTTACGAATATTCCGATTCCGTATATACGGCAACCGATACCGGAAATGGGGAAGAAGGCTGTGGAACTGCTATTTGAGCAAATAAAGGAGAATGCCGGAGACAAGAGATATGTAGAATTGCAGGCGTCTCTTGTAAATAGTCCTTTCAGTTAACTTTTTGCCTTTTAGGTTAAACGATTAAGCATTGTTGATAAATTTATAATCAATCTATTATATCATGAAACAAAAAATTATACCTAACAATCTATTGTGGCCGTTTGTTCTTTTGACCATGTTGTTTTTTGCATGGGCGGTTCCTAATAACCTTACGGATACAATGCTTGCCGCATTCAAGCGGATTATGAGTTTATCCGATTCCAAAACAGCGTGGATACAAGTAGTTTGTTATTTGCTGGGTTATGGCTTTTGTGCGATCCCGGGCGCTCTGTTTATCAAAAAGTATACTTATAAAGCCGGTGTAATGGGAGGGCTCGGGTTGTATATTCTGGGTTGTCTCATGTTTTATCCGGCAATGCTTTGCCTGAAAGTAAATGCGGATATCAGTTTTGTCATGTATTTGCTGGCTATTTTTATTTTATTTGCAGGTCTTTCCGTCCTGGAAACATCCGCCAATTCGTATGTATACGAAATTGGCCCCGAAGAAACGGCGACACGCAGATTAAATTTCTCTCAATCATTCAATCCGTTTGGCGCAATAAGCGGGGTCGTTATCAGTCAGGTTTTTATCCTGTCGCAATTGAATATACTGACGGCTTCCGAAAGGGAGGTTATTTCTCCGGAAGAACTTGCGGTGATACAGGGCGCGGAATTGAACGCCGTTACCATGACCTATGTCTGGCTGGGTATTTTTATGGCGATTTTGCTATTCGCCATTTTATTGACCCGTATGCCTAACCTGAAGGAAGGCGGGCAAAAACCGGATTTTGCCGGCACGTTTAAACGGTTGGGGAAAAATAAAAATTATGTATGGGGGGTTGTCGCACAGTTTTTTTATGTCGGGGCGCAGATTGCGGTCTGGTCGTTTATCATCCGTTATGTCATGCAGCAATTGGATTTTGATGCGGTTATAGCTTCTCTGGGAAGTAGTGCGTCTCCGGCCGAAATTGTTACGGCGCTTCGTTCGGTTGAGCCTGTTGCCGGAGGTTTTTATGCTTTCTGTGAATTTATCGGGTTGGACGACTTATTGCCCCGGACGGCCGAACAGGCCGGAGCCACCTATTATATTATGTCTCTGATATTATTTGTATTGATGCGGTTTGTGTGTACATGGCTCATGAAATATGTCCGTATAGATAAAATACTGACGGCGCTATCCGTTGCGGCTGTGCTTTGTTGCCTGCTTACGATTTACGGGAAAGGTGTCGCCAGTGTATACGCGTTGATGTGTGTATCAGGTTGTATGTCATTGATGTTTCCTACTATCTACGGTACCGGGATCAAAGGACTGGGAGATGATACGAAAATAGGAGGAGCCGGTATGGTCATGGCGATTGCGGGAGCAGCCGTATTAACACAGATTCAGGGTATTCTGTCCGATTCGTCCAGCATTACATTGGCCTATTGGGTTCCTGCCGTCGCATTTGGGTTTATCGCCCTTTATAGCGTTACCATATGCCGTAAACAACAGTTAAGTCAGCATTTATAAACTATTTAATCTATAATACAATGAAAAAAGTGTCCT
>DOZP01000330.1 GCA_003517945.1 Porphyromonadaceae bacterium
TACCTCATAACTTGTCAGTTCGTCAAAAGTCAGTTCATGCGACCGGTAGCGTATCCAGCAATCATTATCAAACGGGACAAACAACGCCCGGTTTTCCGCAGATTCCGGCAAAAAGGTAAAATCGTCTATATTCACCGGAGCCATATAGTTTGAAGAAACTTCCGCATCATCGCCTTCAATGGAAAACTCGGTCAGCACATAATCTTTTCCCTCATAAAAATAAAAAGACTGGGTCAGCACCGGCAAACCGGTTTCCTCATAAATAAGACGGAACGTTTTCCCTTTCCCGAATTTGTCATGGGCATCTTCTTCCTCAAACCGGACTTTCGAATAACTTTTAGTCGTTATTTTTTTCTCATTCAGCATATAGGATGTATATAAACCATCACATACTACGGCTGAATTTTTTTTCAACGTCAGGCCCCGGCTGCCGGAATCATACGCAAGGCTCCATTTATCAAACACCATATCCGTCTTATTACAAGAAAACAAGACAAAAAACAAAACCGGCAAAACAATCGATTTCAAAACTTTCATGTGTATTTTATTTAATTGTTTAACATTGAGAAAACAAGGTGCATCACAGATTCATGACAACTAATTCCCTCATACAAATATAAACCGAAAATCCGTATTCCGGACAAAAATACCCCAAACCGATCTGTTTTGCAACATCCATGCTATTCTTTGCGACATTCGTTTATTTCCATATGTATATATTTGCACCGATAAAAAAACCACCTTGAAACAACGCAGGATGAAATCACTTATCTTAACCATTATCACCTTTACGTCCATCTGTTTTCCTTCCAAATCACAGACCATTGTTGAAGCGAACTATTTCTTTTCGCGTATCAGCAGCGAGTCGGGCCTGTCGCAGGTCAATGTAAAATCAATTATACAGGATAGTTACGGATTCATGTGGTTCGGAACCAGAAACCAATTGAATCGTTATGACGGAACCCGGATGAGGATTTTTAACTGTTTTGACACGGAACTTGGGCAAGGTAATAATAATATTTCCGCTTTGTATGAAGATAAAAACAAACAGTTATGGATCGGTACCGACAAAGGTATATACATCTTCAACCCGATCGACGAAACATTTACCTTTTTCAATAAAAGCGCTTCCGGCAACATAAGAATGACGGACTGGGTTTCGGCCATTCAGGGAGATTCGGATAATAACGTATGGATCGTTATTCCGAACGAAGGATTGTTCCGTTACCACGAACCGACCCAAACACTGCATTACTATCCCATAGGCAATATTAATATGCCGAACTACGGAGACAATCCGCAATGTATGTGCACGGAAAAAAACGGCAACATCTGGATAGGCACCAACGGAAACGGGGTCTATTTATACAATAAAACCGAAGATACTTTCACACAATACCTGGGTGATAAAAACGGCAGTTCTTTAAAAGGCGAACATATTTATACGATGTGCGATTACGGCGAAGAACTGGCGCTTGGCATCCATGAAGGAAAACTCAGGAAACTAAATAAAAGAAGGAATACGCTATCGGATGTGGATGCGCCGGATGTACACTACAAAATAATCCGGAGTGTTTCCCACTTTAATGATCAATTATGGGTAGGCACAGAAGCAGGCCTCTTCATTATCAATGAACTTGAAAATAAAGTTATACGGCTTCAGGAAGATCCCATGTACGCCTGTTCATTGTCGGACAATGTGGTTGAAAGCCTTTATCAGGACAAAGAATACGGGATCTGGGTCGGAACGCGTTTTGGGGGAGCTAATTACTTGGCGAATACAGGTTTCAATTTCGAATGCTATGTGCCCCTGAGCAATTCGGATAAATCAATCAGCAGCCGGCGTTTGCGTGAAATGAAAGAAGACAGCAAAGGCCATATCTGGATTGCTTCGGAAGATAAGGGACTGGACATTTTCAATCCAAAAGAACAAACCTTCAGCAGAATAGAAGAAGACGGTACGGATCGTTACCAGAACAGCAAAGTCCTGGGATTATACCTGGATGACAATCAGGCATGGCTGGGCTTCTTTAAAAACGGAATAGACATCATACAACTCCCCGATCTCAAAATCGAACGCTTATCGGGTGAAGACCTGAACCTGGACGAAGCCAGTATTTACGCTATCTGCGAAGATAAACACGGCAAATTGTGGATTGGCAACGGATGGGGCGTTTTTACCGGAAGCAAGGATAAAAAGGATTTCAAACGGATGGATGAATTCGGGCTAAGCTACGTATATGATATAATGGAAGATTCAAAAGGATATCTATGGGTGGCGACACTGGGTAACGGAGTATTCAGGTATAACCCCCCGACCAAAGAGATTATACATTATACGAACGATAATAAAGACAGCCTGTCGCTCAGTTCCAATTCCGTCAGCGACATCACCGAAACCGCACTGGGAGATATATGGTTTGCAACAGACCGGGGAGGAATATGCCGGTACAACCGCGAAACGAACAATTTTACCACCATTTCACTCAAGGATGGTCTGCCGGACAATGTCGCCTACAAAATAATAGAAGATAAAGACCACAACCTGTGGTTCGGAACCAATAACGGGCTTGTCAAATTTAATCCCGTCAACAATAAAATCAAATCATTTTCGGACAAAGACGGCCTTCCTATCCATCAGTTCAACTATAAATCAGCGCTGGCCAGTTCTACCGGAAAATTATACTTCGGAGGATTAAACGGATTACTGTCCTTCAATCCTTATTCGTTCAAAGAAAATAAATTCATTCCTCCCGTATATATTACACAGATGACAATCAATAATAATGTAGTCAACCTGAATACAAAAAACAGTCCGCTGAAGGAATCCATCAGCCATACAAAAAAAATCAGGCTGAATTATAATCAATCCCATATCGGTTTTGATTTTGTTGCATTAAGTTTCACCGCGCCCGAAGCGAATAAGTATGCCTATAGGATGGAAGGTATTGACAAGGATTGGAATTATATCCATACGAATAAAACCGTTTCATACGCCAAACTGCCTCCCGGCAACTACACATTCAGGGCGAGAGGAAGCAATAACGATGAATTATGGAACGAAGAGGGCATTTCCGTCGAGATTGAAGTCATGCCGCCCTGGTGGAAATCAACCCCGGCTAAAACCCTGTATACCCTACTTGTCTTACTATTCGTTTACTATCTTTTCAATCGCTACAAGAAACAAACCGAACGGAAACATGCCGAAAAACAACGTTTGTTTGAGTCTGAAAAAGAAAAAGAATTATACAGTTCCAAAGTCGAATTTTTTACCAACATTGCACACGAAATAAAAACGCCCGTCACTCTGATCAACGGACCGCTGGAATCCATTCTCGAAATGGATATCAAGGATACCGAGCTGCTGAAAAGCCTCAGAATAATGAGTAAAAACACAAATGATTTATTAGGATTGGTAAATCAACTGCTTGATTTCCGGAAGGTAGACAATAATAAGTTCCTCTTAAACCGGTCAAATTATAACCTGTCCGGCTTCCTGGAAGAAATGCATTCCCGTTTTAAACCAATTGCAAGTCAACAGAATAAATCAATGACGCTGCTACTTCCACCGGCAGACATTCTGTTTCCCTTTGACAAAGGAGCGTTTACCAGGATCATAAATAACCTGCTGTCGAACGCACTACGTTACTCGGATATCCGTATCGAAACCGAACTTACATCGGATCATCACGCTGTTTATATCAAGGTTCGCAATGACGGAGACCCGATCGCTCCGGAACTGAGAGAAAAAATATTTGATCCTTTCTACCAGATCAATAAGCACAGCAACACTCCGTCCAGCTCAGGGATCGGACTATCATTAGCCCGTTCACTCACCGAACTGCATGAAGGCAAACTTTACTACCACCAATACCAATCATTGAACGAGTTTGTCGTACAACTTCCGCTGAACAACAATCAAATACTGATTGCAGAAGAAATACCGGAAGAAAATTATATCCTGGAAGAAATTGCCGTCAACAATGAAAAACAAAATGCGGAAGTAGTCCTGCTGGTTGAAGACCATGTTGAAATGCTGGATTTCATTGCAGGCCGGTTAAAAAAACAATTCGGTGTGGAAAAAGCCGCCAACGGAATAGAAGCGATGCATCTGTTAAAGGAAAAAAATATAGATATTGTGCTGACTGATATTATGATGCCCGAAATGGACGGATTCGAGTTATGTAAAAGCATCAAGGAAAATCTGGATTACAGCCACATACCGGTGGTATTGGTAACGGCAAAGAATGATCTGCAAAGCAAAATTCACGGACTGGAAATGGGCGCCGACGCATACGTCGAAAAACCCTTTTCCATGAATCATTTAATAACACAACTAACCACGATATTAAGCAACAGAAGACGGGAAAAAGAAGCCTTTATGCGAAAACCGTTTTTACCTATTCAAAACATAGGAATGAACAAAGCGGACGAAGAATTTATACAAAAAATCATTGACATCATCGAAGAAAACATCACGGATTCGGGGTTTAGTGTGGAAAGACTTGCGGAAAGCGTATTCATGAGCCGCTCCAACCTGCACCGCAAGATCAAAGCATTGACGGAACTGACCTCGATCGACTTCATCAGGCTGATCCGGCT
>DOZP01000189.1:0-8104 GCA_003517945.1 Porphyromonadaceae bacterium
ACTCATGATATATAGTTCATTATAATATATAGCTTAATGCTGTCCTTTTGATGATTTATGCCGAATATTAATACAATACTGATGTTAAATACACATTTTATTTATACATATAACCATCTATACTGTTTTAACTTTTTTGCAAATATGAAAATTATTAAAATAAAAAGCATTCTTTCTAATGTTAATTAAATAAAATTTAATAGGTTAAATAAGGTTAACTATTGTATTGATGCGGGAAGTCGATGCATTTGTATGTATAACTCGCTAATATACGGAAATATATAGACTTTGCTTTGTGTATTGTATTTCATAATTACTTTATATTAAGTTAATTAAGATATGTGTTGATATTCGATGAGGCTGATGTCCATCGGCGGATTTAAGGTGCTGCCCGACTATGATGTAAACACGCTGCCCGACAACCATGCCGGATTAGTGCTGATTGGCGGAATGAGTTGTTTTACACCCGAAGCAGAACAGCTTGTTCCTTTGGTTGAGAAAGCAATCAAGGAAAATAAGTTAGTTGCCGGGATATGCAACGCTTCGGTCTTTCTGGGCAAGCACGGTTTTCTCAACAACGTAAAGCATACAAGCGCCGGATGGGAGAAGTACGTAAAGGCACTGAAAAGTTCCATTGTTTATCTTCTGTTTGAAGATGACGAACTTTGCGGTTATCTGCGCTGTCGCGATGACACGTTTGACAATCCGTTTGTCAGTTGCCGGGTATCGCCGGACTATGAAGTGTGCGAACCGGCCGGATTGAGGGGTGGATTGTCTTATCAAGGTAGTGAATTCATCACAGGGATACAGGAGAAATAGTTGCTTTTGTATTTTGAAAAATTATAATCGGACAGACCTCCTGTTATTTGTCAAAAATACTTATCTTTGCCCCTTGAAATAAGCGTTTTTAGTATTTATTATAATACAAGTGTAAAGAATGAAAGTATTGAAATTCGGCGGAACATCCGTAGGTTCCGTGAATAGTATCTTAAGCGTTAAGAAAATAGTAGAGGCTGTTGATGAGCCGGTAATCGTTGTCGTATCCGCTCTCGGAGGCATAACAGACAAACTCTTGAACACATCAAAGTTAGCTTCGAATGGCGATAAATCTTATAAAAAAGAATTTTCCGAGATTGTCACGCGCCATAAATCTGTCGTAGAGGGAGTTTTTCCGAAATCCAAACAAGCGCCGATGATGAAAAGAGTACTGGAAACGCTTAACGAACTTGAAAATATTTACCGCGGCGTATTCCTGATAAAAGACCTTTCGGAAAAAACATCCGACGCCATTGTCAGCTATGGCGAGAGGCTTTCCTCTTTCATTGTGTCTAATGTAATCAAAAATGCAACATTATATGATTCGCGTGAATTCATAAAAACACACCGGCAATTCAACAAGCATGTTGTTGATTTTGACCAGACCAACAAGCTGATACAGAAAACGTTTAAATCCATGTCCAAAGTGGTGCTGGTCCCGGGTTTTATATCCTCAAGCATGGACGACGGCGAAGTCACCAATCTGGGGCGTGGCGGTTCCGATTATACGGCATCTATCCTTGCCGCCGCACTGGATGCTTCCATACTCGAAATCTGGACGGATGTAGACGGATTCATGACGGCAGACCCGCGTGTGATAAACTCCGCATACGTGATCGAACAATTATCTTTTACAGAAGCGATGGAGCTTTGCAACTTCGGTGCGAAAGTGATTTATCCCCCGACTATATACCCGGTTTTCCATAAGAACATACCGATCAAAGTATGTAATACGTTCAATCCGAAAGCCCCGGGAACCTATATATCCAAAGAATCCGAGAAGAAAGAAACCAAAGACGAAAAAAAAGCGATCATAAAAGGAATATCCTCTATCAATGATACCTGTCTTGTCACGGTACAGGGGTTGGGTATGGTAGGCGTTATCGGAGTTAACTACCGGATATTCCGCACGCTGGCGAAAAACGGTATCAGCGTATTCATGGTATCGCAGGCAAGCTCGGAGAACAACACGACATTTGCCGTAAAAAATAACGATGCTCTCCTGGCGGTGGAAGTACTGAACGAAGAATTTGCTCCCGAACGTTCGAGAGGGGAAATTGAAGATATTATGGCCGAAAAAGATCTTGCTACGGTGGCCATCGTTGGCGAGAACATGAAACGGACGCCCGGTATCGCCGGAAGACTTTTCGGTACGCTCGGACGCGCCGGTATAAGTGTGATTGCGTGTGCCCAGGGAGCTTCCGAAACAAACATATCATTTGTTATCAAACTCGAATACCTTCGTAAAGCATTGAACTCCATACATGATTCGTTTTTTCTGTCGGAATATAAAATGCTGAATTTATTCATCGTAGGTATCGGGACCGTCGGCGGGCACCTGCTGGAACAAATCAAACTCCAACAGAAAAAACTGATGAAACAGAACGGCGTAAAGTTAAATGTCGTCGGAATAGCAAATTCCAGAAAGATGTTGATGCGCCGCGAGGGACTGGATCTTAAGACATGTATCAAAGAACTGAAAGAAAAAGGATTGGAATCATCGCCGACCCTGCTCAGGGACGAGATTATAAAAATGAACATCTTCAATTCCGTTTTTATCGATTGTACATCGAGTGATAAAATAGCGGGATTATACGAAACGCTTCTGAATAAAAATATATCCATTGTAGCGGCCAACAAAATAGCGGCCTCTTCTTCCTATAAAAATTATACCCTGCTGAAAGAAACAGCCCGGAAAAGAGGTATTAAATTCCTGTTTGAAACAAACGTGGGCGCCGGACTACCGATCATAAATACAATGAATGACCTGATCAACAGCGGCGACCATATATTGAAGCTTGAAGCCGTTTTGTCGGGAACGCTTAACTATATATTCAACACCATCAGCGAAGATATCCCGTTGAGTAAAGCTATAAAAATGGCTGTTGACGCCAAATATGCCGAACCTGATCCGCGTATCGACCTGAGCGGAAAGGATGTCATCCGCAAACTTGTTATCCTGGCACGCGAAGCCGGTTACCTGGTAGAACAAAAAGATGTCAAAACCAACCTTTTCATTCCGCAAAAATATTTTAAAGGCTCCATCGAAGATTTTTGGACATGCATTTCCGAACTTGACAACCAGTTCGAAGAAAAACGTAAAAAACTGGCAGCTAAAGATAAACGCCTGCGTTTCGTAGCAAGTATGAACAATGGAGTATGCGAAGTCGGACTCATGGAAGTCGGGAATCATCACCCGTTTTACGAACTGGAAGGCAGCAACAACATCATCATGATTTCAACGGAACGCTATCACGACTATCCGATGATCATCAAAGGATATGGCGCCGGGGCTGATGTAACGGCGGCAGGCGTTTTTGCCGATATCATATCTATTGCCAATATACGATGACCGGCAAAACAAACAGGAAACGGCCGTCAATTGATAACAGGTAAAACGTTTACCTGTTATGCAAAAATATAATAATCAAATAATTCAACGATAATGAAGTACTACAGTACAAATAGACAATCGCCTCCGGCTGATTTGGAAGAAGTGGTAATCAAAAGTCTTGCGGGTGATAAAGGACTTTATATGCCGGAATATATTCCGTCTGTTGATAAAAATGTGATTGCCGCAATGAAAGACAAATCTTTCCGTGAAATTGCGGATATCGTGGCGCATGCGTTTTTTGGCAAGGATATGGATCCGCAAGCGCTCAGCGATATTGTAAATGATACGCTTTCATTCGAAACGCCTGTAGTACACGTAAATGATAATATATACAGCCTCGAATTGTATCACGGCCCTACCCTTGCATTCAAAGATGTCGGAGCGCGTTTCATGGCCCGTTTGTCCAGTTATTTCATCCTGCGCAAAGGATTAGACCGCGAAGTGAATGTGCTTGTTGCTACTTCCGGCGATACGGGAGGAGCCGTAGCAAACGGTTTTCTCGGCGTTCCGGGTATAAACGTATTTGTGCTGTATCCGAAAGGAAAAGTAAGCGCGATACAGGAGTGCCAGTTCACTACGCTCGGTAAAAATATCACCGCGCTTGAAATAGACGGAACTTTTGACGATTGTCAGGCGCTGGTAAAAGCTGCTTTTGTCGATGACGACCTTAACCGTCAGATGCAACTTACTTCAGCCAATTCCATCAACGTAGCCCGGTTTCTGCCGCAATCCTTCTACTATTTCAACGCTTACGCGCAACTGGACAAAGCCGGAAAAGCCGATAAACTGATCGTTTGCGTACCAAGCGGTAATTTCGGTAATATAACAGCCGGACTTTTTGCATATAAAATGGGACTTCCCATCAAACACTTCATTGCGGCCAACAACCGCAACGATGTATTTTTCGAATACCTCAAAACCGGCAAATACAATCCGCGTCCTTCGGTAGAAACATACGCCAATGCCATGGACGTAGGCAATCCGAGTAACTTTGCCCGTATCCTTGACCTGTTTGGCAACAGCCACGAACAAATCGCCGCACTTATATCCGGTTACAGATACACAAACGAGCAGATTGCCGACACGATGCGCGACGTTTTCAATGCTCACAAATACCTGTTAGACCCACATGGAGCCTGCGGATATCAGGCCTTAACAGATTTCCGGCTGAAGCCGGAAGAAACAGGCGTATTCCTCGAAACGGCTCATCCGGCAAAATTCAAGGAAACAGTCGATATGATTTTAAATACGGATACCGCAATTCCCGCCAAACTACAGGAATTTATGAAAGGAGAAAAAAAGAGTATCGCGCTTGGCAAAGATTTCGAAGGGTTCAAAGCATTTTTGATGAAATAACCTTTTTCGTTCCTCTCATACCCATCCTTACGATTGATTTGGACTATGTTCCGATTCCTTTGCACGGTATACGGAAGGAGACATCCCCATGACTTTTGAAAATATACGGGAGAAATAGGCCGGTTCCTCAAACCCCATCTTGACGGAAATCTCACTGATCTTCATATCTGTCAGTTCTATATGCTGACAAGCTTTTTGTATTTTCAGGCGAATGAAATAATTGATCGGAGAAACGCCCGTTTCTTTCTGAAACAGCATAGAGAAGTGAGAAGGCGAATACCTGAAATAGCCGGCAAGTTGACGGAGAGTCAGGTTTACTTCTATATTTTCCTGCATGTAACGGATTACTTTGGAAGAAAACGACAACTTTTTATGCTCAATATTACGCCGGAAACGAAACTGTTCCAGGTAAACAAACGATGATAAAAACAAATACAGGCACATCGACGAATAAGTCATATATTCCTTTATATATCCCATGGAAAAACATCCGTATATCTCCTCGAACAGTGAAATCCGATCCTGCATGCGCGAATTATCACCCGGCACAATCGAACAAGGCGCCGGAGAAGAAGGAACGAACAAAGAAGCGGATCTCCCCTTGAAATGTATCCAGTAAATAGTCCAGGGATCCTTTTCGTCGGCGCCGAACGAATACGGCTTTCCATGCGGCAGAATGACAAACTGATTCTCCCCGACAACATACCGTTTTCCATGCATGCAAAACCACCCTTTTCCACCCGTACAATAAATGAGCATGGCATAATCACATCCCTTATCCTTTTGCACATAATGGTATTTCACCCTGGGAAAATAGCCGATCTTGCGTACATATAAATTACCGGTAAGCGGATCATCGCCATACTCGTCCAAAAGTTTTTCCGGTAAAGAAATGAAGCGCTCGCCTTTAAATCCGTCTTTGATTTTAATCATAAAAAATCGTAAGATTGTATAAGCAAATAAGAACAAAAGTATCTATTATCCTAAAAATAAGCAAGTATCTTTGCCTGAAATTCAAAATTATTCTTACCGACACGATGAGAAAAAGTAATTACGATAAAAAACCGGCGACGGTGATCGAAGGAGAATGCCTGATAGGCTGGCCTGCCGTATTGGAACAACTAAAAAAGGAACGGGGAAGCAAGCGCAGCTATATCCTTGTGGTGGAATGTTATCACGGCGTGCATCACGCGGAAATAATACAACAATTGCAAACGCTTCGCCCGGATGTTTTTACGGATACCCGGACGCTGTTTAAAACGCCGGCGGAAATCGCGACAATGACCGCCCCTTTCGTAACGGACGATCCGTTGTTCGGATACAGAGCGCCTCTTACCTACCAGGATTTTTTCGACAAAGAAAAAACGGACGATTTCAGAAAAAAACTGAATGATAACCCCGGTCTGACAATTGTATACGGCCACGGGGCGGCGGCTGTCTGCCCTTCCTGCGACCTCCTGGTCTATGCCGATATGGCGCGTTGGGAAATACAACAGCGTTTCCGCAGGAAAGAAATCAATGGCCTGGGCGTCGAAAACAAAGAAGACGCTCCGTCTGCGCATTACAAAAGAGGATATTTTGTAGACTGGATCGTATGCGATACCCTCAAAAAAGAAACATTGACAAAAGTGGATTACTGGTTGGATACGCATCAGGCCGAACAGCCGGCCCTGATTACGCGGGACACATTTCTGACCGGTCTTCGCCGGACGGTCCGCCGGCCGTTCCGGGTAGTGCCTTTCTTTGACCCGGCTCCGTGGGGAGGACAATGGATGAAAAAGATCTGTGACCTCGACAACGAAACGCCTAATTACGGTTGGTGTTTTGACTGCGTACCGGAAGAAAACAGTCTTTATCTGAATGTTTCCGGCCATTTATTTGAAATGCCGGCCAACAATCTTGTCTTTTACCAAACGAAAAAATTATTGGGCGGACCGGTCGAAGCGCGCTTCGGGCAGGACTTTCCGATCCGGTTTGATTTTCTGGACACAATGGGCGGCGGCAACCTGAGCTTGCAGGTGCACCCTACGACGCAATACATCCGGGAGAAATTCGGCATCTACTATACACAGGATGAAAGCTACTATCTGTTGGATACCGGCAAAGACGCGACGGTCTACCTGGGATTGAAGAACAGCCCGGATCCGGACGAAATGATTGCTGCGCTGAATGAATCCCAGTCTACCGGAAAACCCTTTGACGTAGAAAAATATGTAAACAAATGGGCGGCGCAAAAACACGACCACTATCTGATTCCGGCAGGAACAATCCACTGTTCCGGTTCGGAAGCCATGGTACTCGAAATAAGCGCAACCCCCAGTCTTTTTACCTTTAAACTATGGGATTGGGGAAGGCCCGGATTAGACGGGCTACCAAGACCGGTCAATATCAAGCATGGCGCCTCCGTGATTGACTGGGAACGGCAAACAGATTACGTACGGGAAAATCTGATCAATAAAGTGACGCAAGTTGCGCAGGGAGACGGTTGGACAGAGGAACGTACCGGATTGCACGAAAACGAATTTATCGAAACGCGTCGCCATTGGTTTACACAAAAAGTCGTTCACAACACCGGCGACAGCGTGAACGTGCTGAATGTGATCGAAGGAGACGAACTCATTGTTGAAAGTCCGGAAGGTACGTTCGAACCGTTTGTCGTACATTACGCCGAAACATTCATCATTCCGGCCTGCATCGGCAACTATACCATCCGCCCTCACGGAATATCCGAAGGTAAAAAATGCGGAACAATCAAGGCCTATGTAAGATACTAACCCATGAATAGTTAAAATCGACCACCATGGATAAACGCATTGTAATGACACTGGACGCAGGCGGAACAAACTTTGTTTTTTCAGCCATACGGGAAGGACGGGAAATCGTATCCCCGCACTCCCTGCCGGCAGACCCCGGTAACTTAACATCCAGCCTCGAAACATTGAAACAGGGATTCATCCACATAAAAGAAAAATTACCGGATAAACCCGTTGCCATCAGTTTTGCTTTTCCGGGGCCGGCGGATTATCCGGCAGGCATCATCGGCGACCTGCCGAATTTTCCGGCGTTTCGCGGAGGTGTCGCGCTGGGGCCTTACCTGGAAGAGCTTTTCAAAATACCGGTGTTTATCAATAACGACGGCAACCTGTTTGCATACGGCGAAGCGTTGGCAGGCGTGCTGCCGGAAGTAAACAGGCGGCTCGAATCCGCCGGAAGTATCAAGCGCTACCATAACCTGTTAGGCATCACCTTAGGTACCGGCTTCGGATGCGGAGTCGTTTCCGAAGGCCGGCTGTTACTGGGCGATAATGCCGCCGGAGG
>DOZP01000189.1:8124-11614 GCA_003517945.1 Porphyromonadaceae bacterium
ATACGCGCCGTCAAACGTGTCTACAAAGAATATACCGGCGATAAAACCGACCTGTCGCCCCGGACGATATTTGAAATCGCCGAAGGAAAATTGCCCGGAGACCGGAACGCCGCCATCAAATCATTCGAAGAATTAGGAGAAGCGGCAGGCGATGCGATAGCCTCCGCCATCACGATCGTAGACGGAATCATCGCTGTCGGAGGCGGACTATCCGGCGCGTCAAAATACATCATACCGGCGCTGGTCAAAGAACTGAACAATACCCTGGGCATGATGACCGGCGAACACTTCAACCGGTTGCAAATGAAAGTATTTAACCTCGACGATGACTCTGCGTTTGAACAATTCGCCCAAAGCCGGGTATCCCGAATCACGGTTCCCGGAACAAACCGGACACTCAGCTACGACCCGCTGAAGCGTATCGGTATCATGACAAGCAGGTTGGGTACAAACCAAGCTATTGCCATGGGTGCATACCGGTATGCCCTCAACCGATTAGTATAAACCATAACAATTGACAGATATATATGAAACGGATAAAAACAATCACATTATGCCTCCTGGTATGCGGAGGAACGCTGCTATTTGCAGGCTGTAACCGGACAGAGAAAGACGCTGTTCGGGAAGCGGAATCGCTCATACAATATGTAGAGCCCCGCATCGGAACGGCTCATTGCCGTTGGTTCCATTTTGCACCCGGCGCAAGGCCTTTTGGTCTGGCCAAACCGGGCCCCGCAACAAACGCCAGCGCCGGAAATAAACAGGGCTGGGAAGCAACCGGATATGACTACCGGGATACGTCGATCGAAGGCTTTCCCTGCTTCCACGAATTTCAGATCGGAGGAATCGTCTTGATGCCGACTACCGGCGAATTGAAAACCGTTCCCGGAGAAATCAACTCGACCGGACAGGGATACCGCTCCTCATTCGATCGCAACGACGAAATCGCAACTGCCGGATATTATTCCGTCATGCTGAAAGATTATCACATAAAAGCGGAAGTAACGGCAACCGACAGAGTCGCCTTCCTGCGTTTCACTTTTCCGGAAAGCGACGAAAGTCATATTTTGTTTGATATCGGTAACCGGCAGGGAGAAAGCGGCCCCGTACAGGACGCGGAAGCAATCATTACCGACGACGGCCTGGTGGAAGGTTGGGTGACGACCCTGCCCGAATACAGCAAAAAATACCAGGACGGAGCCACAATCACGATGTATTTTTCGGCCCGGTTAGACAGGAAATCCGATTCGTCCGGTACATTTATTCAAGACAAAAAGACAGCAAACGCCCGTTCGGCCAGAGGTGCGGGAGCCGGCGCATACCTGAGTTACCGGACAAAAGCCGGCGACGCCGTCACCGCCAAAGTAGGACTGTCTTATACTTCCGTCGCCAATGCCCGGCTGAACCGCGAAACGGAAACGGAAAACGACCGTCTTACGTTTGACAAAGCCCGCGAAGCATCCCGCGACACCTGGGAGGCCTATTTAGGACGCATCCGTGTGGAAACGCCTGTCAAAGAAGATAAAGTTAAATTTTATACCGGGCTATACCATGCCGTCCTCGGCCGCGGCCTTGCCAGTGATATCAACGGCGCATATCCGCGTAATGACGGAACAGTCGGACAAATACCCATGAAAAACGGCAAACCGGCATTTCATTTTTACAATACAGACGCCCTCTGGGGCGGACAGTGGGACCTGGTACAACTTTGGGCGTTGGCCTATCCCGAATACCTATCCGATCTTATCAGTACGCACCTGCAGATATACAAAGATGCCGGTTGGCTTGCCGATGGTGTTGCCTGTAGCCGTTATGTATCGGGAGTCGGCACCAACCAATTGGGGAATGTGATAGCGGCCGCATACCAATGCGGTATACGCGACTTCGATGTCGAAACAGCGTATGCCGCCGCACGGAAAAACGAACTGGACGGAGAAAACCGTCCGATGGGCGCCGGAAAAACCGACACCGACCAATTTGTAAAGTACGGATACGTACCACATCAGGATGATGGAGACAGGCCCGGCGAAACCTGGATGTTCTCCGCATCGCATACGCTCGAATATTCGTTCGGTGCATACGCCGTCGCCCAAATGGCCAAAGCATTGGGACAGGAAGACGATTACAACATCCTGACGCACTTATCCGAAGGATGGGAACGGATTTACAATGACGAGCTGAACCTGATACAACCGAAAATGCAGAACGGCACGTTTATCGACCGTTTTGACCCGATGCAGGCGTGGCGAGGATTCCAGGAGGGAAATGCCTATCAATATACATTCTACGTGCCGCACGATGCCCGATCGCTCATCGCAAAAATGGGCGCCGATGAATTCACACAGCGTTTGGACAGTATCTTTATCGTCTCACAAGCTAAAATATTCAGCGGAGGAACCGAAATTGACGCCTTTTCCGGCCTGAGGACTTTGTATAACCACGGCAACCAGCCTTGCCTCCATATTTCCTGGCTGTTTAACGAAGCCGGACGCCCCCGGCTTACACAAAAATGGGTACGCGCCATCCTGAACGAGTTTTACGGAACGGACGGTATTCACGGCTATGGCTACGGACAGGACGAAGACCAGGGACAATTAGGCGCCTGGTATGTGATTTCGTCCATCGGCCTGTTCGATGTAAAAGGATTATGCGACATCAACCCGTCTTTTGCTTTGGGAAGCCCGCTTTTTGAAAAAGTGACCATCCGCCTGAACAACGACTATTATCCGGGAGAGACATTTGTTATCGAAGCGCCTGGCAGCAGCAACGAAAACCCCTATGCAAAACAATACCGCCTGAACGGAAACAAATGGAATGATACGCGCATACCTTTTCAATCGGTCGTATCCGGCGGAAAACTGGAAATAGAAATGAGTAATCAAACGGCAGATACCGATTAAAAACACAAACCCGGAACCTTTATGAAACAACATTCGCATTCAGGCAAAAATAAAAAAATAATGCTCCCGATCCTGTTCGGCTTCTTCGTAATGGGATTTGCAGACGTAGTAGGCATAGCAACCAATTATGTAAAAGCGGATTTTGCCCTGTCGGATACATTGGCCAACCTGCTACCGATGATGGTATTCCTTTGGTTCGCCGTTTTCTCCATTCCATCCGGGATTTTCATGGGAAAAACCGGACGGCGCAATACGGTGGTCTTATCATTGGTCATAACATCCGTAGCTATGCTGATACCGTTTTTTGTTTACAATTTCACCTCAATATTGTTTTCATTCGCTTTGTTAGGCATCGGGAATACGATACTGCAAGTCTCCCTGAACCCAATGGTTGCTTACGTTGTCAACCCGGAAAAAAGAGCCGGCATCCTTACGCTCGGGCAATTCATTAAAGCCATATCGTCTTTTTCAGGGCCCCTCATTGCCGGAACCGCCGCATCGTTCCTGGGCCACTGGAAATGGATATTTCCCGTTTACGCACTGACATCGCTGTTGGCTGCCGCGTGGCTACTGTTGACCGTCGGAAACAA
>DOZP01000189.1:11785-11994 GCA_003517945.1 Porphyromonadaceae bacterium
CTCGGTTCATTTATCGGAGCCATCCTGCTTACGCGCTATTCCGTATCACATTTTTTCCGGTACACCATCATCATTGCAACAGTTGCTTTCGCCGTACTGCTCCGGGTTGAAAACACCTGGTTGATCTATGCCCTGATTACCGTTACCGGACTGATGTGCGCCAACGTGTTTTCCATCCTCTTCTCTTTCGCCCTGAACCATAAAAAAGA
>DOZP01000189.1:12204-12954 GCA_003517945.1 Porphyromonadaceae bacterium
TTACTTTCGCTATATTTGTCATGCTATGAACGAAACGGTGTTAAATAAACTGAAAGTATTGGCTGAATCGGCAAAGTACGATGTTTCGTGCGCTTCGAGCGGAACGGTACGTAACAACAAATCCGGCGGGATCGGAAATACCGTCGGCGGCATGGGGATTTGCCATAGTTTCACCGAAGACGGCCGGTGTGTCTCTTTGCTGAAAATCATGCTTACCAATAACTGTATCTATGACTGTGCCTATTGTATCAACCGGAAAAGCAATGATCTGAAACGAGCGACGTTCAGTGTTAGTGAGCTCGTGTCATTGACCATTGAATTTTATCGCCGTAATTACATTGAAGGACTGTTTCTGAGTTCAGGCGTGATACGTAATCCGGATTATACCATGGAACGAATGGTTCGCGTGGTCAAAGACCTGCGTACCATACACCGTTTCAACGGATACATACATCTGAAAAGTATTCCGGGATGCAGCCAGGAATTAGTCGCCGAAGGAGGGCTCTATGCCGACCGTATGAGCGTAAACCTTGAAATACCAACTGAGCAAAATCTGAAATTGCTGGCGCCGGAAAAAGATTTCCAGAGCGTTTTCACCCCGATGCGGTATATTCAGCAGGGAATGTTGCAAAGTTTGGAAGACCGCCGTAAATTCCGTCATGCCCCACGGTTCGTTCCTGCCGGACAAAGCACGCAGGTGATTGTAGGAGCGACACCGGAATCCGATAAGGATATACTATATATATCCTC
>DOZP01000189.1:12977-15865 GCA_003517945.1 Porphyromonadaceae bacterium
TACGACAAACGCCTGCCTGCGATAAGACAGGCTCCGCTCGTTCGTGAAAACCGCCTTTATCAGGCGGATTGGCTGATGCGTTTTTACCAGTTCCGCGCAGATGAAATCGTTGACGACCGCTTTCCGAATCTTGATCTGGAGATTGACCCTAAATTAGCTTGGGCGTTACGACATCCCGAACATTTTCCGGTCGATGTCAATACGGCCGATTATCAGATGATTTTACGCGTACCGGGTATTGGCGTAAAGTCGGCAAAACTGATTCTGTCCGCCAGGAAATTCGGACGGTTAACCTCGGAACAGCTAAAAAAAATAGGCATTGTGATGAAGAAAGCACAGTATTTCATCACCTGCCGTGAATTACCGGTAAATACGGTCAACGAAGTCACACCGGAATATGTACGAAAAGTATTGACCGAACCGAAAAAGAAAAAAATGATCTACGATGAACGGCAATTATCAATTGTTTTTCCGGAATGACAATCTTCTTTTATGATAAAACATTTGAAGGATTACTGAATGCTGTTTTTGACGCATACAGTCTTAAACTTGTTCCCGAAAAGCTCCTTCAGACAGGTGATATACCTCCCCTGTTTACGGATATAACACATACCGTCATTACGGAAGAAGAACATGCCGGACGCGTTTGGCGGGCATTGGAGAAGAAAGTTCAGAAACAAGTCCGTAACATGCTGATACACGTTTGGCTATCAGAACTGGAAGGCAGTGACGACTTGTTGTTCCGCTACCTGTGCAAAACATTCGCTACATCGCGGAAAATTGAATTCAACTTCGGCGACGCCGATATACTCGAAGTTGAAAAGATTGCCCGCAAAGTAGGCCATGAAGCGCAATACATCCGTCAATTCATACGATTTCAAAAGGCGGCCGACAACATCTTTTTTGCCCCTATCAAACCGATATACAACGCATTACCATTAGCAATAGATCACTTCACAGACCGTTTTGCCGATCAGCAATGGGTCATCTACGACCTGCGCCGCAAATACGGCTATTTCTATGACCTGCATACCACCAGGGAAATCACATTCGCTGACGATGACCATTTACTAAGCGGCAAATTAGACGAATCACTCATGGCCGAAGACGAAAAACTGTTTCAGGATTTATGGAAAGGTTATTTCAAGGCTATGACTATTAAAGAACGTATCAATCCCCGCCTGCACAAGAAAAATATGCCCGTCAGATTCTGGCAGCATCTGACTGAAAAACAGTAGAAAAACAACAGAGGAACCTCTTCACGAAGAAGAAATCCCTCTGCCAACCAAAACTAAAGCAATTTGATTCTTAAAGTAATTTGTTTATTTTTTCAATAAAAATTTCTTTTCCTGCAGCACCAACCTGTTTATCAACCAATTCTCCATCTTTAAAAAATAACACGGTTGGTATATTACGTATACCGTATTCGGAAACAATATCATCATTATCGTCAACATCCACTTTTCCAATCTCTACACGACCTTCATATTCCGCGGCCAATTCATCGACGATCGGACCAACCATACGGCAAGGGCCACACCACTCAGCCCAAAAATCCAATACAACGGGTTTACCCCCGCTCAATACTTCTTTGTAATTTTCATCTGTTACTTTTAATGCCATAATCCTTAATTTACTAATTACTAATGTATTATTTAATTTATCGCAAAATGTATATGTTCCATATCATTCAGAGCATCCACCAATTTCTGGGTTACTTCCACTCCTTTATTCCTGGATAAGAGATTCAGCGAAACATGACGACTTTCGTCCGTCACATTGAAAAGCAACGTAGCCTTGCCTTTATTTTGCTGAAAAAGGAATACCAGTTCTTCAACCATTGCATCATCCAATTCATCAATAGACATCGAAACACTCAGCTTCTGTATCAGCTTATCCTTTTCATCCTGCAAAAGGGTAATCATTTTTATCTTAAAATCAAGCGTATCGATATGCATACTACGAGGCTCTACCGCCGCACGGATAAACAGGTACATACCGGGTTTTCCATATTTGCTATAATTGATATAATCATTCCCAAACAAAGCAATTTCACCGTTTCCCGTAAAATCTTCGACAGTAAGAATACCATAAGGACTTCCGCGTTTCGTCATTCCTTCACGAAAACCCGTAACAATACCGCCCAGCAGTAATTCTTTGTTTTTCAGTTCTTCGCGGTTATTAACATCAGACATCCCCGTATTGCAAACATACGTAAGTATCACACGATAAGCATCCAGGGGATGAGCCGAAAGATAAATACCGATCAACTCTTTTTCTTTGTTCAAACGCTCCAGGTCGCTCCACTCCTCACATTTCGGAATTTCCGGTTTCGCAATTTCAATAGCGGCATCTGCGCCAAAAAGGGAATTGGTAGCCATTTGCTTGTCCATCTGGTATTTTATCCCATACCGGGAAATAATTTCCGTAAAAGTCTCCCCTTTCTCATTAACCGTGACAAACGGCTCCCTACGCACGCCAAGATTATCAAAAGCCCCTGACAGAGCAAGACTTTCAAGCACTTTCTTATTACACGCCGTCAGGTTTACCCGCTCTATAAAATCATAAATATCCTTATAAGGACCGTTCTGTGCGCGTTCGTCGATAATATTCTGGACAGCCCCCTCGCCTACCCCCTTCACAGCGACGAGCCCGAAACGAATGTCTCCCTTTTTATTAACCCCAAACTTCCGGTGCGACTCATTCACATCAGGCCCGAGCACCTGTAATCCCATCGCTTTACATTCATCCATCGACTTGGTGATTTCCTTGATATTGGACAGGTTACGGCTCAATACCGCCGCCATATATTCCGACGGATAGTGCGCTTTCAGGTAAGCCGTCTGATACGCCACCCACGAATAGCAGGTTGCATGACTTTTATTGAA
>DOZP01000189.1:15897-24407 GCA_003517945.1 Porphyromonadaceae bacterium
TCGCCTCCTGTCAGGAACTTTTCCTTCAGCTCCATCATCTTGTCAATCTGTTTTTTACCCATTGCCTTACGCAGGGTATCACTCTCGCCACGTGTAAAATTGGCAAGCAAACGGGACAGAAGCATGACCTGTTCCTGATAAACCGTAATACCATACGTATCTTCCAGATACCGTTCCATGATAGGGATATCATAAACGATCTCCTGACGGCCGTGCTTACGGGCAATAAAAGAAGGTATATAATCCATCGGCCCCGGACGATACAATGCGTTCATCGCTATCAGATCTTCAAATTTCGACGGCTGAAGTTCCTTCAGGTATTTCTGCATACCGGCGGATTCAAACTGGAATGTCGCCGTTGTTTTCCCCTGACAATACAACTGGTATGTCAACTCGTCTTCTATATCAATATGGTCTATGTCTATTCTCTCACCGGTCGTTTGACTTACATTTTCGACAGCTTCCTTTATAATTGACAACGTCTTAAGTCCAAGGAAGTCCATTTTTATCAGTCCCGTATCTTCTATAACGGAACCTTCGTACTGCGTTACCAGCAGCGTTTCACCGCTCTCCTTATCATCAGCCGTTGATACGGGTACAATATCCGAAATATCCTGACGGCCGATAATGATACCGCAGGCATGAACCCCCGTATTGCGGACAGTGCCTTCCAACTGACAAGCAAACTCCAGTGTTTTCCTTATCAAAGGATTAGGCCCTGCCATTTCCGCCTTGAAATCCGGCAGGTATTTCAGGCAATTGGCAAGATTCAGTTTCACGGACTGACCATCTATTTCCGGCATACGGTCAGGAACCAGTTTCGCCAAACGATTGGACTCCGACAAGGGAAGATCCAGTACGCGGGCCACATCTTTTATGGCCATTTTGGAAGCCATCGTACCATACGTGATAATATGCGCCACACGGTCATATCCATACTTATCCGTTACCCACTTTAAGACATCCCCGCGCCCGTCGTCATCGAAGTCTATATCAATATCCGGCATAGAGATACGGTCGGGATTCAGGAAACGTTCGAACAGCAAATCATATTTTATCGGGTCAATATCCGTTATCCCAAGACAATAAGCAACGACTGATCCGGCCGCAGAGCCACGCCCCGGCCCAACGGCTACCCCCATCTCCCGCGCAGCCGATATAAAATCCTGCACGATCAGAAAATAGCCCGGAAAACCCATCGTCTTCATTGTATTCAATTCGAATTCAATACGCTCCTTCACCTCATCAGACAAATCTTCATGATAACGCTCTTGCGCCTTCTCATGTGTAAGATACGCCAGATAATCCGCTTCGAATTTGATCCGTAGTACCTTTTCATATCCGCCCAACCGGAGATAATTCTCATCACCAAACTCTTTCATCAGGTCTTTCGCCTCATACTTTTCCCTGTATTCATCTTCAGTCCCGAAAGAAGAATCAATTTCAAAGAACGGCATCAACGCCGGCGAGTCAATATCATAGAACTCCACTTTATCCGCTATTTCAAGCGTATTACTCAACGCCTCCGGTATATCGGAAAAAATAGCATTCATCTCCGCTGTTGTCTTCAGCCACTCCTGACGGCTGTAACGCATACGGCCCGGATCATTGATGGTTTTGTTCGTACTGAGGCAAAGAAGTATCTCATGTGCAGCCGCATCTCTTTCGTCCACAAAATGAACATCATTGGTAGCTATCAACTTGATAGTATGTTTGCGGGCAATTTCAACAAGCGCTTTATTCACTTCCACCTGGCGGGGATAGACATCCTGTGCCGCATCCGGATCATGTGTTTCATGACGCTGTAATTCCAGGTAATAATCGTCGCCAAACAGATTTTTGAACCACAAAACGGATTCCTCCGCTTTTTCCATATCCCCGTTTTGAATATAGCGCGAAACCTCTCCGGCAAGACATGCGGAGGATACGATCAGATCTTCATGATATTTTTCCAGAAGCTCCTTATCAATACGCGGACGGCCGTAGAAACCTTCCGTCCATGCATAAGAAAGCATTTTGATCAGGTTCTTATACCCTTTCCGTGTTTTTGCCAGAATCACCAGATGCCATCCGCTGAGATCTTCCCGCCCGGACTTACTGTGCCGCCCGTTACGGGCACAGTAACATTCACACCCGATAATCGGTTTGAAAAGCTGCTCTTTTTCTTCGTATATTTTATGGGAAAGTTTTTTTATCCGTTCATCATCTTCTTCGGTAGGATTCGTCTTACCGAGCAATTGCTGTAATTCCTTTTCACAGTCTTTTATGGTCCCGAGATATTTACTGTTCCTTTTCTTTATCTTATTATAAAATTCCTTCACTCCGAACATATTCCCATGATCGGTCATTGCAAGCGCTTTCATCCCGTCTTTTTGCGCTTTTTCTATCAGGGCGTCAATAGGCGCCTGACCGTCAAGCAAAGAAAATTGCGTATGTACGTGTAAATGTATAAATGGTTCCATAACGTTGCAAAATTAGTGATAAAATACATGTCATCATAATAAAGTTTTCAACAACGAATGAAACCCCTGATAAATGCTACAATATCTTTACGCTCCCCCTTTAATTGCCGACAAAAGGCACCAGTTTAGCCGACAGATCCGGCAGCGGCATATCCTTATCAAGCGGGAACATCGGACGGACGATTCTTTTATAAGGCAAACCCGGCAAATCCTGATTAACTCCGCCTAATGTAAGCGCCATCATCCAATCAGCCTGTATATCATATAATTCCGGAACAAGGTAACCTAATTTTACCACCACAATATCCGCCTGTTTCGGATCTAATCCATGTTTTTCAAATTCACTCACATAATGGAAACCTTTCCGTTTTTCCGTAACAATTACATAGATGCTGCCGATTTTAACAACCACCTCCCGGTTATCCGGACGATCCGTATATACGGAAGTGACCGTTCCCGATAATTTTACAGGCGGGGCATAACGGTGATCAACTTTCGCTCCGGCCGTTCCTTCCACTTTATTTCCCACTCCGGCCTTAATTGCTTTTGCAACAAATTCGGGACCGGGTATAGAAGCATAGATAAGGCTTTTCCCCTGATCCGTCTTAAACTCATCACGTTTCAGCAATTCCGTAATTGTCCAGGTTACGTCTCCCGCTCCGCCGGCCGTCGGATTGTCTCCCATATCACTGATGAAATAAGGCTTTTTATGACTGGCAATCGCTTTTTCCAGACACACATCCAATGTGGCCGTCGGCGCGACAAATTCAAACTTGTCTCTTATACTCCAGAAGTGATGTGCAAGATATTCCGCCGTACTTGTAACCAATTCTTTTTCATCGCCGACCACCATCACCGTAGCACGGTTTCTCGGCTCATCCGCCCAGGCATATCCGATCCAGATACCGGCATCTATAACTCCGTCCGGAGCCGTTGCCGGTTCGATGGCAGCATATAATGATTTTGCAGGCTCCACACGCGTACTGGTTTGTTCACCGGGCAATAATATGGGTACCGGGATCCATGCTTTATATTTGGGACGTCCTTTGCCCGTTTCAATTCGTTCAAGCAGGTTAACGACTGTTCTTTCCCGTGATTCCATTGAATCCTCATGAGGTGCCATGCGATAACAAGTAATCAGATCCGTATTTTCCGCCAGCCTCCAGGTTACATTTCCATGCAAATCCATACAAGTAGAAATCAAAGCGTCATTTCCGATTACTTCACGTATGCGCACGATCAGATCGCCTTCCGGATCATCCAGTCCGACTACGCTCATAGCTCCGTGTATATCAAAAAACAAAGCATCGTACGGCGCATTTGCTTTCAAACCCTCCAGAATCTGATTGACCAGAAATTCATAAGTCTCACGCGGAACAGCGCCTCCGGGAGTCGCCCGGGCTATAAAAGCCGGAAACCATTCCGCTTTTTCACGCAAAGACATCCCCTCTTTCAGAAACGGATATAATTTGAATATCTCGTCGCCGGAACTTTTACGAAACGCACTTTCTTCGCTCCTTGCAGGAGAAAAAGTACTCGACTCAATGGCGATCCCGGCAATGGCGATACGCGGTTTTTTCTGAGCGTAAACCGACATTGTAAATAAAATATGAAACGAGCCTAATATAATAATGTATTGCCAAAGACGATGTGCAAAAAAGCGAGTTCCACATGACTTTCGTGTTAAAAAATAATTCCTGCACGCTTGAAAAACGGATTGTAAAACCATAAATTTAGAGCCTCTCATGATCAATGTAATTTAAATTAGGTATATATTTTTTATTTCGGGGCAAAGGTAATATAAAAATTTTTGAACCGTAAAAATCACGCCTGAAAATCATTTTTTCAATAAAAAGACAAAATATTTTTGTTTTTACTGACAAAAACAGTACCTTTGCGAGCCGTTTTCCATGTTTTACATCAACATGCCCGTAGTGCAAAACGCTTTGGAGACGACATAACAATTTATTAATTAACAAATTAAAAATTTTAAGCAGTGGATACTTTAAGTTATAAGACCATTTCTGCAAACAAAGCAACTGTAAACAAAGAGTGGGTAGTAGTGGATGCTACAGACCAACATGTTGGACGTATGGGCTCAAAAGTAGCGAAACTTTTGCGCGGAAAATACAAACCCAGTTTCACTCCACACGTTGATTGTGGTGATAATGTAATTATTATCAATGCAGACAAAGCCGTTTTAACAGGAAAAAAATGGAACGACCGTGTTTATTATTCATATTCAGGTTATCCGGGAGGACAAAAGGAAACAACGCCGGCTAAATTAAAAGAAAAAGGTGAGGACCGTCTGTTTCGCAAAGTTGTAAAAGGTATGCTACCTAAAAACAAATTAGGAGCCAAATTACTCAAAAACCTCTATGTATATGGCGGAAACGAGCATAAACACGAGGCGCAGCAACCTAAATCAATAGATATAAATTCACTTAAATAATCATTATGGAAGTTGTAAATGCAATAGGACGACGTAAAGCGGCTGTTGCCCGCGTTTATGTAACAGAAGGCAGTGGCAAGATCACAATCAACAAACGTGAATTAGAAAATTATTTCCCTTCATCAATCCTTCAGTATGTTGTAAAGCAACCGTTGAATACGCTGAATGTGACTGAACAGTATGATATCAAAGTAAATCTGTTCGGTGGCGGTTTCAAAGGTCAGTCCGAAGCGGCCCGCCTGGCGATTACACGTGCATTGATAAAAATCAATCCGGAGTCTAAACCGGCGCTGAAAGCAGAAGGTTTCACTACGCGTGATCCCCGTGCGGTAGAACGTAAAAAGCCGGGAAGACCGAAAGCCCGCAAGAGATTCCAGTTCAGCAAACGTTAATATTTGTGAGTTTCTTACAGGTAACATACGTTTAGTATCTAAATTATCCGGATTTTTTCTGCATGTCTGAATGTCGGTAAACTACCGGATGGTTGGTGTTTAACAAAAAAGAATGTAAACGATTAAATAACAAAAAAATGTCAAGAGTAAATTTTGAACAATTATTGGAAGCAGGTGTTCATTTCGGGCACTTAAAAAGTAAATGGAACCCTGCAATGGCTCCTTATATTTTCATGGAGCGTAATGGTATTCATATCATTGATTTATATAAAACAGTTGCTAAAATAGATGAAGCGGCGGAAGCAATGAAAAATCTTGCCAAGTCCGGACGTAAAATCCTTTTCGTCGCGACCAAAAAACAAGCGAAACAGATTGTTGCCGACATAGCCGCTTCTGTGAATATGCCTTATGTGATCGAACGTTGGCCGGGTGGTATGCTAACCAATTTCCCGACCATCCGTAAGGCGGTAAAAAAGATGTCGACTATTGATAGAATGGCTACAGACGGTACGTTTGACAACCTTTCAAAAAGAGAAAAATTGCAAATCACACGTCAACGCGCCAAACTTGAAAAAAACCTCGGTTCGATTGCAGACCTAAACCGTCTGCCTGCAGCATTGTTTGTTGTCGACGTAATGAAAGAACATATTGCTGTCCGCGAAGCTAACCGTCTGGGTATCCCGGTTTTCGGTATGGTTGATACGAATTCGGATCCTTCAAATATTGATTTTGTAATTCCGGCAAATGATGACGCAACAAAATCCGTTGAATTGATTTTAGGCGCACTTTGCAAAGCTGTTCAAGAAGGTATTCAGGAAGGAAAAGCCGAACGCGCCAACAAGGATGATAGCGAAGATGGAGCAGAAACCGCTCCTAAACGTGAACGCAAAACACGTGCGAAAAAATCAGAAGAAGCCGGTCCTGCCGAAGAAGTAACGGAAGAAGAAGTACAAGTGACAGAAACTTCTGAAGAAGAATAATAAAAAATAATAACAATCAAACTGTTATGTTCAATCATAGCAGTTAATACCAACAATAAAGAAAATATTATGGCAGTAACATTAGCAGATATAACAAAATTGCGCAAAATGAGCGGAGCCGGAATGATGGATTGCAAAAATGCATTGGAAGAAGCCGGAAGCGATTTTGACAAAGCCATGGAAATAATTCGCAAAAAAGGACAGGCTGTTGCGGCAAAACGTTCAGACCGTGAAGCGGCAGAAGGTTGTGTTTTGGCAGTAGAAAAGGATGACTTTGCAGCAATCGTAGCAGTGAAATGCGAAACCGATTTCGTTGCAAAAAATGCAGATTTCATTGCAATGACCAAGAGTTTCCTTGACCTTGCTGTGGCAAACAAACCCGCATCAAAAGACGAATTACTTGCAATGTCATTGAGCGATGGCCGTACGGTAGAAAATCACATTACCGATCGCGTAGGTGTAACAGGCGAAAAAATGGAACTTGGTTTTTACGAATTCGTAAAAGACGTCGCTACGATTTCATATATACATCCGGGAAATAAACTGGCTACTATCGTTGCTTTCAATCAAGAAGTTGATCGCCAGGTAGCACGTGATGTAGCCATGCAGGTGGCAGCAATGAATCCGGTTTCCATCACGCCGGCAGATGTTCCTCAACACGTGGTTGACTCGGAAATGGAAATAGCCCGTGATAAAGCGCGTCAGGCGGGAAAACCGGAAAATCTGTTAGACAAGATAGCAGAAGGCGCTCTTCAGAAATTCTATAAAGAAAATACGCTGTTACAACAGGAATTTGTAAAAGACTCAAAATTAACGATTGATCAATATCTGAAACAACAAGATAAAGAATTAACGGTTACATCGTTCAAACGTGTAACTCTTAACGTTGATTAATCTTAAAATTTGACTAAAAATCAAGTAGGAAGAAAACAAGAATAGTTTTCTTCCTACTTTTTTTTCAATCTCTTTCAGTACCGGACATGCCGTCTGGAAAACGACGAAAAAAAACGTTTTATCCCCAACAAGACTGTTCGAGCGCTGATTTTAAGCAGTCGATATTCATTATACTGATTCCAAGTCCCCTCAATCAAAAAGTGGTGGCATGTCCGGCTGATCATTGAGTAACGTTTTTTAATTTTACGATTACAAGTATTGGGTTGTCGTCAACATCCAATTTTTTCATGAGATTATCATAGGCACGTATATCTTTTACCGGGCCTTTCAAAGGTATTTTCTTTTCAGATGACATGGCTTCCTCAAAAAGATAAGCATTATAAAATGCATACCACATACGCCCGTTCTGCTTCTGCGGCCAGAAGTCAAGACCTCCGTCGTAATCATTGGGTATACCTGTATTTGACGGGAAATGGAATAACTTTTGTTTATTTTTTTCATAATAACAATAATAAAACTTTTCTTTTCCGTATAAATAAGAAAACAAAAGGCAATTGTCCGTTTCAAAAAAACTTTTAAAACTCACACAACTTTCCATCTTTTTTAAATATTCATATCCGTCGGATTCTCCTCTCAGTTCAGGCGTAACTTCATATTTTCCGGCATTAACAACATACTTAGGCTTATAGGAAAAATCATTCCCGATAATATAAATCGTATCATTAAGAGATAACTCTTTCGTATGCACTTTTCCGTCATAGATGTATTTACCGTGAGCTCCTACTCCTGTCCATATATTACCCCTTTTTTCGAAAGGAACGGATGGAATATCCTCCGTAATTAAATTGAAGTCACGGCTTCGGATTTCGTATACAAAAGGGAAATTACCATTATAATTTCTTGTATCTATATAAAATAAATCATTGTAAAACAACCTGTAAGAACCGACAGAATTATTTTGCCCCATATCTTCCGCTCTTAAAAACTTACCCTTCAGATTATAGACCAACAGTTTTTTCTGATATTGTGCAACAATCAAGACCTGTTCTCTTTTCTCATCAATAAATACGGATGATGCGCCACCCAGGTACTCTCCGGGTCCTCCTCCGACATCGCCTACTTGGCTGATGAAACGTCCGTCTCTGTGAAACAAATAGGCCACACGTGTTTTAACACATGTAACTATGATATAATTATCAGAGATATCAAAATCCTTTATGTTACTTATAAGACACTTATCATTTGTTTCTAACGGAACATATTCTATTGATTCGACAAAGTGGCTAAGCGTACATTCCCCAGGCGTATTTTTTTCCGGATCGACCTGAAC
>DOZP01000273.1:0-3208 GCA_003517945.1 Porphyromonadaceae bacterium
AAAAATTCCCCCGGAATGCTATTTCGGAGGGAAATTTGTACATTTGTATGTCGTATGGAGTTGCTTTTAGTATACATTCGTACTTATTTGAGTAGATGTAAAAATGATGAGCCGGATGGAGTTTCTGCATAGTAAGAATATCAAATATTTCAATATCAGCGCACTTGACGAAGCGTGGGGTATTGTGGTTACGACTGTCGGGAGGCAGTTGATACCGCCTCATAGTTCGTATCCGTTATCCCGGCATCCGTCATCCTATATTTTTAATCCGGATAACGGCCGGGTACTGAAAGAGTATCAGTTGGTATATATTCCCGAAGGAAGCGGTTATTTTGAGTCGGAATCGTGTAAAAGGCTGAAAATTACGGCTGGAACGATGATTCTTTTATTTCCGAATGAATGGCATACGTATGAGCCGGATAAAGAAAGCGGATGGGTTGAATATTGGGTGGGATTTCGTGGTTTGCATATTGATAACCGGGTGAAGAACGGCTTTTTCTCGCCCGTTAATCCGGTTTTTCATTTGGGTTTCAGCGCTGCTATTATAGGATTGTATGAAGATATTCTGAATCATGCGTCGGAAGAAAAAGCGGGATATCAACAGTTGATCTCAAGTATCGTACTTTATATTCTGGGTTTGGTGCAATTTATGTACCGGAACGAAGCGTTTAACGACTCGTTTGCCGTCATCAAAATTAATGAGGCACGTGCGATTATGAAACGGTCGATCGACGAAGCGATCTCTCCCAAAAGTATTGCGGATCAGATCGGTGTCGGTTATTCCTGGTTCCGGAAAATGTTCAAAAAATACGTGGATGTATCTCCCGCGCAATATCAGGCTAATCTTAAATTTTTACGTTCCAGGGAATTGTTGGATACGACGGATTTAAGTATCACCGAAATAGCTTACAAACTTAATTTTGAGAGTGTCGGGAAGTTTTCGACGTTTTTTAATAAAAAAGAAGGGTTATCGCCTTTACAATACCGGAAAGAAGCGCGAAATATCCGAAAAGGCCCTTGAAAAAATCCGTTGTTATTATTTGCTGATTTTTTAATAAATTTAGTTTATATTATTGCGATAGTTATTGTGTAGCCATAGCCGGATATTTTTATTTTTTTTAAATATCATTTTTTATAATAAATGTATCACATTGGGAATGTATATGTATACTGCGAGTAAGATCTTTGCCGTCAGTAAGGGAGGATCGTGCTCCTCGTTTATTGTGAGTATTTATGCGAGATTTTTTTATTAACCTAACTTAAACGAAATGCCTATGGAAAGATGTCATTGTATTGTAGAAAATCTATTTTTTTTTGAGTGAAATAACAGATGTTTTTTTATTAATTTTAATACTATGGATAAATCATTTTGTGATTTTATAAAAAGTGCATTGCTTATAGCTGTTTTTTGTATGTCGGGATTGGGAATAAATTCATTGTATGCAAACGAAGCGCCTGAACCCGGTCAGTCCGAATTTGATATTTCGGGGAAAGTTCTTGATGAGATGAACGAGCCTGTTGCGGGTGCAAATGTGGTTGTCAAAGGAACTACTAACGGTACGATTACGGATATGAACGGAAACTTTTCTTTGTCTGTGTCGGCCAATCAAACTTTAGTGGTAAGTTATGTAGGGTATGAACCTAAAGAAGTTTTGATTATCAACCAGTCAACCGTCACGATTGTTTTGGAAGAAATGGTTAATGCGCTGGATGAATTGGTGATAGTGAGTTATGGTACTCAGAAAAAAAGAGATTTAACCGGATCTGTCTCACAGATCAGTTCGGATAAGCTGGAAAATATTCCGGTCGGTCAGTTCGCTCAGAAATTACAGGGGCAAGTCGCCGGTTTACAGATCAACCAGTCTACCGGACAGCCCGGTAAGGGGATGGGCTTCCGTATTCGCGGAGCGGCTTCGTTTAATGGAAGCAGTACGCCGTTGTTTGTCGTAGACGGAATGCCTGTTACGGTAGATCTCAGTACGATCAATCCGGATGAAATCGAATCGTTTTCCGTACTGAAGGATGCTGCCGCTACTTCTCTGTACGGTTCGCGCGCCTCCAACGGGGTTATCCTGATTACGACCAAGAGAGGGAAGAACGGGCAGACGGTTGTAAGCGCTAACGCCAGTTATGGTATCCAGTCGCTTAATGGGCTGAAAACGCCTGATGTTATGAATGCAAGGGAGTTTGCGCAGTATAAAAAGGAGTATTATGAAGATGCCGCCAGATACGAAAATTATACGGGCGGCGTGCCGGAACAATACCAAAACCCGGAACAATACGGGGAAGGAACGAACTGGTATGATGAACTGACACACAGCGCTCCTATACAGACTTACAGCATTAGTGTGACGGCCAATAAGGATAAGTTCAATACATCGATGGTGATGGGATACCATCGTCAGGACGGAGTTATTTATAATTCAAATTTTGAGCGTTATTCTTTTCGCGCCAATAACGATTATCAGGTGAACGATCGTCTGAAATTGGGATTGAATATCGCTCCTTCTATCCAGATCCGGAATAACCAGAATTCGGACGGAGGCTGGCAGATCATCAGCGCTTCGTTTCTGGCAGACCCGACGGTGAGCCCGTATGATGAAAACGGGGATCTTATTTTATCGCTGAACTCTCCCGGTATGTTTCCGCAGCCGAACTGGGTTCGGGTATTGAAGGAAAAAACGAGCAAGACGCAAGAAGTTGCGTTGTTAGGTACGGCTTTTGCCGAGTTGAATATCTGGGATGGCCTTACATATAAGTTTCAGGCGGGATTGGATCTTACTTCCAGTAATTTCAGGGGGTTTTCTCCGTCTACGATCGGGGGAGCTATGTTTACAGCCCCTCCGCAGAAAGCGGTAGGCGAATATAGTACGATTTTCAAGTATAACTGGACAGTTGAGAATACGCTCTCTTATGATAAAACGTTTGGGGAAGATCATACGGTCGGAGCGCTGGTCGGTTATACGGCTCAAAAATTCACAGAGGAATATAACCGGTTGAACGCGACCGATTTTCCGGATGATGATATCCGGTGGATGACGGCCGGAGCTACAAAGAACGGCGATAACTATGTAAATGAATGGTCTATAGCCTCTGTAATCGCCCGTCTGAATTATAGTTTCAAAAACCGGTATTTGTTACAGGCTACTTTCCGGCGCGACGGATGTTCCCGTTTCGGACCGGGAAATAAATATGCGAACTTTCCTTC
>DOZP01000273.1:3222-5336 GCA_003517945.1 Porphyromonadaceae bacterium
ACAATGAATTATCTGAAAGTACGTGCGAGCTATGGTCTTACCGGAAGTAACGAATTGAATGGTAATTATGGATATATAGCAGGAATCGGAACCAGTAATTATGTGTTCGGCGGCTCCCTGGTTCCGGGAAAATACGTGAGCAGTCTTGGGAATAATTTACTGACCTGGGAAGAAAATAAACAATTGGATTTAGGTATTGATCTCGGATTTTTTAATGACCGTATCTATCTGATGTATGACTATTATCAGAAAAAGACCGACGGAATGCTTTACCAGATTGATGTACCCGTTGCGTCCGGATTCTGGAATTATACGGCTAACATGGGTAATTATAAGAGCTGGGGCCATGAAATAACGGTTCAATCCCGTAACCTGACAGGCGATTTTAGATGGACTACGAATCTGAATTTTACATTTAACCGTAATAAGGTCACGAAGTTAGGGACAAATGACACTCCTAATGGCGGTTATAGTAATCAGGAAGATTTTAACCGGTTGCAGGTAGGAGAACCGATCGGTATTTTTATGGGTTATGTTTTTGACGGCGTGTATATGACCGAGGAAGAAATTAATTCGCAGCCGAAATACGCTTCGTCTGAAATCGGTACGGCACGTATGAAAGATATGGATGGAAACAAGGTGATTGATGCGAACGACCGTGTTAAAATCGGTGATCCCAATCCGGATGTATTGTATGGTTTGACGAATGAGTTTGCGTGGAAGGATTTCGATCTGAGCATTTTATTGCAGGGGCAGATCGGTGGTGATATAATTAACTCCAATTATGAGCATACGCTGAACATTGACGGTTGTTTCAATGTGTTAAGAACAGTGGCCGACCGGTGGCGTTCGCCGGAAAATCCCGGAAATGGGGAAGTGCCCCGGACGAAAAACGGTACGACCGATCTGTTCCGTTTTAATAATAGCAGTTGGGTATACGACGCTACTTACCTGGCTGTCAAAAATATCACTTTAGGATATACGTTGCCGATCAAAGCCAACCAGTATCTTTCCAAATTGAGAATCTATCTGACGGCGCAGCAATTAGCTGTATTTACGAAGTATCCGGGTATGAATCCGGAAGTCGCGCAAAACGAAGTGATGGGATGGAGAGGTCTTGGTGTGGACCGGACGACTTATCCCGTGCCCCGTACGTTCAGCATCGGCTGTAATATTACCTTTTGATATGAAAGTATGTTTAAAATTTAAAAGAAAATTATCATGATAAAAAAAATAGTTAGCTTACTGTTACTTGTGGTGATATTTGCCTCTTGTTCGGATGACTTTCTGAATATCGCGCCTCAGCATTATCCGAGTGAAGCAACCTTTTTCAAAACAAAAGATCAGTTTGAACAAGCGATCAACGGGGCCTATTCTTCGTTACGGGGAATTTCCGCCCGTCAGGGATATCTGATGGGAGAAATGCGTTCGGATAATACGCATTATACGCTCTATAAGGCGGACCGTGGTCTCCATATCCAGTATCGTGAAAATATTGCGGACTTTGTTGTGGATGACCAGAATCAGTGGACGAATGAAATGTATTATTCCTGCTATTATGGGATTTCAAGGACGAATAAAATATTGGCTTATATTGCCCAATCGGATTTTGATGCGGAATTTCAGCATCAGATTATCGGTCAGGCCAAATTCCTCCGCGCTTTTTTCTATTTTCAGTTGGTGCAGTGCTTTGGTGATGTTTGTTTGTATTTGGATGAGGTAACGGGATTCGACAATGCGTTCCTGCCCCGTTCTCCGGTTGCGGAGGTCTATAACCGGATTATTGCTGATGTTACGGATGCGATTGATATATTGCCGGCTGTCACGTTTCCTCAGAACGGTTCGGCCACAAAAGGCGCTGCTAAAATGTTGTATGCTTATGTGTTGATGACGAAACCGGATCGTGATTATTCCGGAGCGGAAGCTCAGTTAAAGGATGTGCTGGGAATGGGCTATGCATTGCAGGATAATTATGCGGACGTGTTTGATACTTCAAAGAAAAACGGAAGAGAGTCGATTTTTGAAATACAGTATCAGATGGGAGATCAGGGACAGCAGAGTAACTGGCTTTATTACTTTATACCGAAAACGACGAATGCGGAAATCATTACCGG
>DOZP01000273.1:5439-6710 GCA_003517945.1 Porphyromonadaceae bacterium
GCGGAGGTGCTTCCGGTCGGAGATCCTAAAATCGCGGATTATGACGCCTCTTTTCCGTTTATAAATAAATACCGTCATGCACATTCGAAACAGGAAAATACAGATGATAACTGGCCGGTTTACCGCTATGCGGACGCTCTTCTTTTACTGGCGGAATGTCTGGTGGAACAGGGACGTGCGGCAGAAGCCGTTCCTTACGTTAATCAGGTGCGAAGCCGCGCCGGATTGCCCGATGTCACCGGCGTAACCGCTGATGTAGTCGCCAATGAGCGCAGACATGAATTGGCTTTTGAAAATCACCGTTGGTATGATTTAATACGTACAGGTAAAGCGATAGAGGTCATGACGGCTTATGGTCAGTATATCAAGACAATCGATCCGGAATTACCGGAACGTACTTATCAGATTAAGCCGGAATACCTTCTTTATCCGATTCCGTACCGGGAGCTTCAGATAAACGATCTGTTGGAGCAGAATCCGGGTTACTAAGTTTAAACGCGAACAAAAAGAGGGTGAAATCACACAGTGACGCACCCTCTTTTCTATTTTATATTTGCATCGAAATGTCATATTCTGTAATATCTATATCATATTCGGAATGTTTGAAAAGAGTATAAATGTGATCTTTGATGTATAATTGATAAATGTGCGGCCGTAAAAAATTAGATACACATGAAACAACAGAGAAATTATTACATCATTCTTTTATTTGCGCTTCTGTCGGGGTTGGCAGGATGCGGGCAACAGCACGAAGGTAACGCGGTTGAAGATCATTTTGCTTCTATAGAGGCTTTATTCAAAGATCCCCCTTCCGCATACCGGAGTATGCCGCTTTGGGTCTGGAACGGAAAGGTGACGGAAGCCGAATTGGACCGGATGCTTACCGAACTGAAAGATACGGGTTTCGGAGGATTGTTCGTGCATCCCCGGCCGGGGATGATTACGGAGTATCTTTCCGACGATTGGTTCAAAATGTATGAATATACGGTTCGACGTGGAAAAGAGCTGGGGCTGGAGGTGTGGATCTATGATGAAAATTCGTATCCCAGCGGTTTCGCGGGCGGACATGTTCCGCAGGAGATGCCCGAATCATATAACCAGGGTCAGGGACTTCGGTTGGAAAAGGCGGAAATACTCCCCGCTGTGCCGGATGCTTATTATTTATGTCTGAAGAAAGAAGGGGAGAATTGGAAAGATATCACCGCCTCTTGGCAGGATTTTAAAGGGATAAAAGGCGAATATTACCTGTATAAAAAAACATTTTACGGTAC
>DOZP01000273.1:6750-8751 GCA_003517945.1 Porphyromonadaceae bacterium
ATGAAAGGGTATGAAAAATCCCTGGGAAATGAGTTCGGGAAGGCCGTGCCGGGTATATTTACGGACGAGCCCAATATCGTAACGTCAGGCGGCCTTCGCTGGACGCCCGATTTGTTTGCTGTTTTTCAAGAACAATGGGGGTATGACCTGAAACCTTTATTGCCTTTATTGAGTGAAGAAACGGGAGACTGGAAAAAGGTGCGGCATAATTATATGGAGACTTTGCTGCAGATGTTTGTGGATCGCTGGTCAAAACCCTGGTATGCGTATACGGAAGCGCATCACCTGAAGTGGACCGGACATTACTGGGAACACGGATGGCCGCAAATGAACGACGGGCCGGATAACATGGCNNCATCAGGTGCCTGCTATTGATATGTTGTTTAACCAGTTCAACGAAGAGTCTCCGCAGGCTCAGTTCGGTAACATCCGGGCGGTAAAGGAGCTTCGCAGCGCGGCGAATCAGACTGGCGCTGTCCGCACGCTGAGTGAAACGTATGGCGGAGGCGGATGGGATGAGACATTCAAGGATTTCAAACGGTTGGGTGACTGGGAGTATGTGCTGGGAGTAAATTTTATGAACCAGCATCTTGCTCACATGACATTGACGGGAGCGCGTAAGTACGATTATCCGCCGGTGTTTACCTATCATTCGCCCTGGTTTGGTAATTACAAAGCGCTGAATGATTATTTCGGACGATTATCTCTGGTAATGAGTAAAGGATTACAGCAGAATGATATGCTGGTACTGGAGCCTAACTCTACGCTGTGGAGTTACTATTCGCATACGGGAAGTAACCCGGCTTTGATGGAAATCGGTAAAAACTTTCAGGCGTTTGTTACTTTACTGGAGAAAAGTCAGATTGAATATGACCTGGGATCGGAACATATAATAAAAGAGAACGGCCGGGTGGAAAACGGAAAATTTATAGTGGGGAAAGCCGCTTATTCGACAGTCGTTATTCCGCCGATGAATGAGACGTTGAACAAACCTACTTTCGCCTTGCTTCGTCAATTTGTAGCGCAGGGCGGCCGGCTGGTTACATTTTCAGCGCCCAACCTGATCGACGGCGCCGTCAGTCAGGATCTTATTTCGTTTATTGCCGGTGAACCGGTGATCCGGGAGTCGCAGGTAAATAAAGAAATTATAATGAAGCATTTTTCATCCGGGGATTTTGAGATTCATTTCGATAACGGAAACCTGTATCATCACCGGCGTAAATTTGCGGACGGAGAGCTTATTTTTATAGTTAATTCGTCGATGGATGAGGCTTCAACCGGAACCCTTTCGGTGAAGGGTAAGACTTTGTTGGAGATGGATGCTTCCGAAGGGAATATCTATGCATACGCCGCCGGAAAGGAAAACGGGAAACTGAAAGCGGCTTTCAGGATAGAACCGGCAGGAAGCCTCCTTTTATACAGTTTGTACAAAACGAAGCATACATATGCCCTTAGGCCGGAGGTGAAAACGGAACAGGTGGTGGTACCTGCTTCCGGAGATGTGCAGGTCGCACGCGTGCAGGATAATGCCATGACGATTGATTTCTGTGACGTGACGGTAAAGGGACAGACCTATCGCGGGATTTATTTTGCGGAGGCGGCGGATATCGTTTACAAGGCGTATGGTTTTGCAAACGGAAATCCCTGGAATACATCCGTTCAATATAAACGCAGTATACTTGACAGGGATAATTTTACGGATGGAGGTTTTACCGCTGTATACCGTTTCGGCGTGAATGACGATTTCGATTACTCGGGTATGCAATTGGTTGCCGAACGTCCCGGAATGTTTACCGTAAAAATAAACGGTGAAATAGTGAAGCCTGTTCCCGGAAAATGGTGGCTTGATAAGTCTTTTGGCGTTTATTCAATTGGTAATCACGTGAGAAAAGGAAGTAATACGGTCGAATTGAGTATTAGTCCCATGCGCATTTTTGCAGAGATAGAGCCTGTATATATAGTGGGTGATTTTTCCGTTGTTCCGGAACAAAAAGGATGGAG
>DOZP01000273.1:8783-10694 GCA_003517945.1 Porphyromonadaceae bacterium
TGGGATTTTAAATACAGTAAATCGTATAACATTACGGATCTGTCGGGTATGTACCTCGTTAAATTAGGTAAATGGGCCGGTACGGTAGCCGAAGTGTATGTGAACGGCGCGAAAGCCGGTATGATCGGCTACGATCCCTATCAGTTGCATGTGACTCCTTTCCTGAAAGAAGGAGTAAACCGGATTGATGTTCGGGTGATCGGTAGTCTGAAAAACCTGTTAGGCCCTCATTATAAAAATCCGGCGCCTGGATTGGCGTCTCCGTGGCACTGGAAGCATATAAAAGAGCCTATCGCGGGCTCCAAATATCAAATGAAGGATTATGGTTTAATGGAAGATTTTACATTATGCAGAGCGAAATAGAGGAATCGTACGTATCTGTTTCTCCTAAAATAATACCCCTATGAAATCAATGTATATTTTTTTTTTGTTATTTTTTTCGGTTGTTGCTTCAATGGCTCAGAACTCATTTACAGTTTTCAATCTTACCTGCGAACACGAAGAAAATCCCGTCGGGATAGAAACGGCCCGGCCTCGTTTCAGTTGGCAGATCAATGCGCAGAACAGGGGCTTTGAACAATCGGCCTGGCATTTGCTGGTTGCGGATTCGGAAGAGGCGTTAGCGTCCGACCGGGGTACTGTCTGGGATAGCGGGAAAAGGAATGCCTCGTCTTCCATACAAATTCCTTTTGAAGGCGAAAACCTTGAATCGGGGAAAATTTATTTCTGGAAAGTCAGAATCTGGGATAAAGGAGGAAACGCTTCTTCCTGGAGTCCGGTAAACCGTTTTCAGATGGGATTGCTGACTGAAAAAGATTGGTACGGAGCGCGATGGATCGCTTTGGAAAAAGACATTAAAGAAGATATTGTGACAACGGGGATCCATTTTCCTGCTATTCGGAAACAAATAGGAGATAAGAAAATCGGAATGTATCGTTTGCCGCAGTTTCGAAGGGCGTTCGAGATCGGGAAAAAGATCAGTCATGCCACCGTATCTGTTTCGGGATTGGGACATTTTGATATGTATCTGAACGGAAGTAAGGTCGGTGATCATTTTCTGGATCCCGGTTGGACAAAATATGATCGATGCGCCTTATATGTCTCCTTTGATATTACACATCAGTTGCAACAAGGTGAGAATGTAGTCGGAGTGATGTTGGGAAACGGTTTTTATAATATTCCCCGCGAGCGTTACCTGAAAATGATAACTTCTTACGGAGCTCCCAAAATGATCATGAATATCCGGATACAATATGCGGACGGCAGTGTGCGGCATATTGTCAGCGATTCAAACTGGAAAGTAACGGATAGCCCTGTTACATACAGCAGTATATACGGGGGTGAGGATTATGACGCAAATAAGGAGCAGGCCGGCTGGATGTCGCCCGGTTTCAACGATCAGTCGTGGAGTAAGCCGGTTAGTTCCGATTATAAAACAACACTTGTTTCACAGCGGGCGACACCGTTGAAGATAAGGGATCGCCTTCCTGCCGTACGGATTCTGGAAACGGAAAAAGGGGACTGGGTATATGATCTGGGGCAAAATTTTTCAGGGATTCTTGAGCTGAAAATACAGGGAGGTCGTAAGCAGTCTGTAAGGCTTCATCCGGCCGAACTGTTAAATCCGGATCATAGCGTGAATCAGAGTGCGTCCGGATATCCTTTTTATTTTACGTATACATCCGGAGGAGATGGTGTTGAAGTGTGGCAACCTCAGTTTACCTACTACGGGTTTCGTTATGTACAGATCGAAGGCGCTGTTCCGGCAGGAAAGCCGAATCCGGATAATCTGCCGGAAGTGGTCGGTATAACAGGACTTCATACCTGTAATGCGGCGACTGAGGCGGGGACTTTTACGTGTTCCAATGACATGTTTAACCGGATATACAGTCTGATAGACTGGTCGATGCG
>DOZP01000273.1:10706-18611 GCA_003517945.1 Porphyromonadaceae bacterium
GAAGTAGCGCATTTGATGCAGTACTCGTTCCAGTACAGGTATGACATGGCCCGTTTGTATGGAAAGAAAATGATGGATATGCGTTCGACACAGGCCGTGAACGGACAAATCCCGACGATAGCTCCGGAATTGGTTGAGTTTGAAGGCGGGTTTAAGGATACGCCGGAATGGGGCAGTGCGTTTATCATCTGCCCGTGGTATGTCTACCTGTGGTATGGTGATAAAAGTCTGGTTGAAGAGTATTATCCGGATATGCAACGGTATCTTGATTACCTGACGTCAAAGTCGGATAATCATATCATCGCGTACGGGTTAGGCGATTGGTTTGATATTGGACCCGAAAACCCGGGGGTATCTCAACTTACATCGAATGGTGTTACGGCTACCGCTATTTATTATTATAATGCGACGATTATGCGGAAAATTGCGCTGTTATTGGGCAAGCCCGATGATGCCGGCAGGTATGAAAAACTGGCGGCGGACATCAAGAGATCTTTTAATGAGACCTTTTGGAATGAGGCGACCCGGAAATATGACCGGGACAGTCAGGCGGCCAATGCGATGGCAATCTATATGGGTTTGGCCGAAGGAGAGAACAGGGAACAGGCGTTCGGGAATCTGGTGGCGGATATAAGAGGGCGTGATAATGCGCTGACAGCCGGTGATGTAGGGTACCGGTATGTGCTTCGTGCGTTGGAAGATCATAATGCTTCCGATGTTATTTATGATATGAATTGTAAATATGATGTACCGGGTTACGGCTGGCAGTTGGCGCACGGGGCGACGTCGCTGACGGAGTCATGGCAGGCCTACGGCTTTATCTCAAATAATCATTGCATGCTTGGGCATCTCATGGAATGGTTGTTCAGTGGTTTGGGAGGCGTTCGTCAGGCAGATCATTCGATTGCTTTCAAAGAAATTATATTCAGGCCGGAAGTCGTGGGAGATATCAGGGAAGCGAGTGTGTCATACGACTCTCCTTATGGTCTTATTAAATCGGATTGGAAAGATAATGAGCAGTCGTTTACCCTGCGTGTGGAAGTGCCGGCAAACAGTTCCGCCTCTGTTTATCTGCCCGCTTCGGAACTTTCACAAATAACGGAAAGCGGGACTTCTTTAGCGGAAGCCAACGGAGTAAGAGATCTGTCTTCCGAAAAGAACCGTATCTTTGTGAATATCGGTTCGGGAACATATAATTTTCACGTAGCAAAGAAAAAATAATAGTATTGAATGAATGATGAGTGTGTGTTAAATTATTGATAATTAAATAGATAATTAATTATTGTATGAGGGTAGGTATATTTGGAGTAGGGTTGGATACGTACTGGCCGCAATTTAAGGGATTGCTGCCACGTCTGGAAGCATACCGGCAACAGATCAGGAGGCGGATGGAAGAGATGGGGGTTGCGGTGGTTGATGCGGGCATGGTTGATAATCCGGATAAGGCGCGAAAAGCCGCCGATTATCTGAAAGAAGAAAATATAAATATCGCATTTCTTTATATTTCAACGTATGCGCTTTCTTCGACCGTTTTACCGATTGCACAACAATTAAAAGTGCCGGTCATTCTGTTGAATATACAGCCTGTTGCTGCCATAGATTATGAAAAACTGAACCGGATGGGCGACCGGGGGGATATGACCGGAGAGTGGCTGGCGCATTGCCAGGCTTGTTCGGTTCCTGAAATCGCTTGTGTCTTTAACCGTTCCGGTATCCGGTATGATATCATATCCGGATATCTTACGGAAGATAGAACCTGGCGTGAAATAAGAGAATGGATTGAAGCGGCAGGCGTTTTTCATTCATTGAATCACGGCAGAATGGGGATCATGGGTCATTATTATGGTGGCATGTTGGATGTTTATACTGATTTAACGGAACTTGCCGCTACGTTCGGAACGCATATTGAGATGATTGAAATGTGTGAACTGAAGGCGATACGGGACGCTGTTTCAATTGATGAGGTCGACCTGAAAATAAATGAGTTTGGAACGGCGTTTGACGTAGTTCCGGAATGTAAAAATGAAGAAATAGAACGCGCCGCCCGTACATCCGTCGCTTTGGATCGATTAGTCGCCGCCCACAGCATAGATGCGCTGGCTTATTATTATGAAGGATATAACGGCAATGACTATGAAAACATTGTTACCTCCGTTATTGCAGGTAATACATTGTTGACGGGGAAGGGGATACCGGTGGCGGGAGAATGTGAAGTGAAGAATGTACAGGCCATGAAGATGCTGGCGGCATTTGGCGCCGGAGGTTCTTTTGCCGAATTTTATGCGATGGATTTTACGGATGATGTCGTACTTCTGGGACATGACGGGCCGGCACACTTCAATATGGCGGAAGAACGCGTAAAACTGGTTCCTCTTCCGGTCTATCATGGAAAACCCGGAAAGGGATTGTCCATACAGATGTCGGTTAAGCAAGGCCCTGTTACCATACTTTCGGTAGTGGAAGGAAAAGACGGTTTTTCTTTGTTGGTGGCGGAAGGCGAATCGGTTGCCGGCCCGACTTTGCCAATCGGGAATGCCAACAGCCGGTATAAATTTACGGTTTCGGCCCGGGATTTTATTGAACAGTGGTCAAAAGCCGGCCCTTCCCATCATTGTGCGATCGGTACGGGACATCTTGCCGGGAAGATCAAAAAGTTGGGCTTTTTATTGAATATCCCGGTAAAACAAGTGGCTTCCGGTTAAGCACTTTATTACGTCAGATCTGATATTTATTCCGGGCAATTCAATCTTTATCAAATCAGGGATGCATATTTCCATACATCCCTGATTTGCATGTTGTGCTTACCGGATAATTACTTTATGACCCGTTCCGTTGTTCAGCGTTACAATATAGATCCCCTGAAGGAGTTTGATACCGGTGATACCATCGGAGATGAGGATGCGCTGTTCCTGCAATACGCCTTCCGTAGTATAAATCCGGACAATGCTGCCGGTTGTGGATGTACGGATATATAACATATCCTTAGCCGCCCAGATTTGATCCTTAGCCGACTCCTTTTCCGGAAGATTATCTTCCCGTCCGCTATGCAGAAAGTTTGCAAAGAAGACGCGTTCGCCGGTAGAGCCTTTGGGTATATTTACGACCATCTGAGGCTCGTTTCCGTTCGAACCGGTCCATCCGGTAAATACATCATCCGCTTTTTCCGGCGTTTCAAGTGTGATCGTACCGGATTCTATGGTGTATTCCGGCGGATTGCCGGCATGGTTTATACTTCCGTTCATCCTATAGCGGACGGGATACTTCTCTGTTTCAAAATTTGCCGTCAGTTCCACATTTCCATAGATCGTAAGCGTATCGTAATACATAATTCCTTCTTCCGCGTGAACGGTTTCTCCGCGGAGTGACGTATAATCGTTGTGGCTCCATCCGGTAAATGCATAGCCTTCTTCGGGAACTACGATGACGCCTTTTTGAGCCGTCGTTCTGAAATCTACAGCCTGAGGGTCGGCGTTGTAAATATAGCCTCCCGATCCGGCGGAGAAAGTAACTACGCCGACTCCGGCTCCCTGATGGAACGTACTGTTACCCGTAACGATATGGAGGGAATCGCTGGCTGTTATCCATGCGCGGTTGATAAACATGGGTTGGGAAGCGCTAGCCCCTTCCTGAGGAGAGGCTTCAAAACTTACGGTTTGCGAAGCCATTGATGACAGGCCGGACAAAGTCCAGATAAGAATATCCTGTTCGGGGTTGGATGTCTGATCCAGTGTTACGGAGGGAGTAGCCGAATTTTCCACATAGTTCAGGTAAGCGGGCAGCGTATCCCTGACAATCACGTTCCCGGATAGATAATTGGCGTTTACGGCCGTTATTTCATATTTTATCTTTTCCCCGTAAAGTACGGAAACCGGGTTTGGATAAGCGCCGTTACCCGGAACGCCTTCAAGCGTCGCATCTTTCTTCATTAAAAGCGAGAGGGCGGGATTGATAAATTCGAGCACGCTCTCATACGTATCACATTCCGGCTGATACGGGAAATCGGCGCCGTCATCGTTGATCCTGGCAATTACTTTTATGAATGGCAAATGTGGCGTAATGTCGGGAACCTGAATCGTTACATATCCGGTTTCTCCCGGGTTTATAAATCCGTTAAAACTTCCTGTCGCCAATTTGTTCGCATCGGAAACCGACTCTTTATAAATCGTTACGTAGACCGGAGCGCCGATAGCCGCGTCACCCGCATTTGTTATTCCGACCGTTATACTGATGGAATTACCGGAGAGGGAGCCGCTGCTTATGGATTGATCCGGTATAGCGTCGGGAGCCGGGAAGATGGGAACTCCATTTTGGTTTATTAAGGTTTGCTGTTGCAGAAAGTTATTATAGGGGCGTACGTCATCCGTCGTTCCCATCATACCGTCTTTTCCCGCGAAAACGGTTGCTATGTTTAGCGGGTATCGGGGGATCGTCAGGTCTTCGTTTATGTTTACCGCGTTATACGCATATTGATTCCAGACCTTACGGGCCGGCGCCCACGGTACGGACGGGTCACTTGTATAGATATCTATTTTAGCATTTCCGTCGAATCCGTTGGGACGGGGGCCTCTGAGGTCGGACGTGACCAGTATGGCGGACGACCGGTTGCCGTATATATCTGCGACAACCGGGTATTCAAAGGAAGTTTCACTGTAAGAAACGAATGACTCAATCGCATAGGGTTGTATCGTATCATTTCCCGTCACGTGGCTTTTGCCGCTGGCATTGATGATACGAAGATTATTTTCGTCTCTGTATACGATTTCGGAGATACTGTCATTGTTGAAGTCAAACAGGGTCATTCCCGTAGCTCCGGATTGATCCGTATGATTCATGTCCCAAAGAACGTCGAGGGCATTTGTATTTTCATTATACCGGTATGCGGTAAATCCTGATTGGGTTACATTTGTCATACCATTGGAGCCAAGTGTTACAATCTCGGGTCTTTTATCCCCGTCAATGTCTCCGACGAAAGGAACTCCGAAGAACCTGTGTGTGCCGGTTGTATTTGCCAATATTTCTCCGGTATTTGTACCTGTATGAGGTGACCATATATATAAATGTATGGGTCTCGTGTCATTGTCGTTATTGTCTCTGCGTCTTACAAGGACTTCCGTTTTTCCGTCATTGTCAAAGTCTGCAACTACCGTCAAGCCATCATTCAGGCATCCGCTTGGCGGATTCACGGAGGAAAGGAGGGACAGGCTTTTGGGAACGGATGTGTTGCGGTCGATATCAACCTGATAGATCTTGTTTCCTGCAACGAGTTCGAGGTTCGAATCTCCTGTGATGTCTATGGCGACGGGTTGAGCTGTATTATACAATACCGTGAATGTGGTTCCGCTGTTTTCCGCAGTTCCTCCGTCGCATACTAATTTACCGGTTGCCGCATCATAGATCTGGTTACCTAAATAGACTTCGCTCCAACCGTCTCCGTTGAAATCGGCAACTCCGATCATGCCCTGATACCGCGAATCGGGATTGGACAACCACGGAGATGTTCCGTCTGTTCTATATGCCCGCAGTGTAGATGTAGCGTTTGAGCGATAGAATATGAATGCTTCGTACTGATCGGCCGGCGTATCATTAATTTTTACTTTGGCGATAGCTATGGGCGTATAACTGTCTCCGCTTACCCCTGTAATTTCTTTTACGGAATTAAAATCAGGGCCCCAGAATATTTTAATACTTGAACGGGCTGAATTTCCATAAGCTACAATATCGGGATATCCGTCGTCGTTCATATCTCCTACAACAAACGGGGCTGTAGTGGCTACCGTTTCGAGTTGTTGGTTCAACTGTATTTTCCATTCATTTTTCTCCGGTTCGATCCAGCAATCGGGATCGACAATATTATCCGGTATTTTGATGACGGTGATGTAAACTTTCGCGTACGTAATATTGCTTTCGCATGTTGTCCGGTAGGTAAGGCTGTCTTTTCCGATAAAATCCGCATTGGGCGTATAGACCACTTTATTATTTACTACGCTTGCTATGCCCATCGCAGGATTGACCGTTATTACCGGTGTTACCGAGGCGCCGCAAGCCGACGGATATCCGTCGTTGGCAAGCACGTTTACCGAATCGGTCGTATTCGCAAACATCGTATGATAATCATCCCGCGCGCCTTCACAATCTTCAACGATGACCGAAACCGTCCGTTGCATTACCGTACCGCATGCTTCCGGCGTTACCGTGATGGTATAGACATGTGTCCCCATACCGATATCACTTGCCGCAATAACCGGATTTTGCTCATTCTGATTGGCTGCCGTGATACCCGGGCCTGTCCACGTATAGGTGGTCTCTCCCAAAGTGAGGCATTTCAGGTAAATGCTGTCGGTCAGACAAAACTTATTATCCGGACTGCTGGAATAGGCTATTTGCGCAATTCCCAGGTCTATCAGCCTTACATCCTGCGGATAAGAAGTGCCGCATATCGTATCATATAGTCTTATCGTATATGTGCTGTCGGCCATCCCGTAATTGAATACACCTGTTGTATTTGTAAATTTCAGGACGTCTTTATCGTATAATTCATATTTATACCCTCCGGAGCCGCCTGTTCCTTTTACGCGGATAAAGCCGATTGATTCTCCCTGGCAGAGATAATGCGATGTAACGGTATGATCTAATGTGAAAGGAGTGGGGGAATAAACAATCGTATCACGATGCACAGCCGTAAAAGTAAGATTATTCGAAGTTCCCAGGTAGATAATGTATGTTCCCGCCATCGGTAATTTTAATGATCCGCCATGCGTTACCACTTTTGTATTGTCGAAAGGGGTGGAGGATGGGATAGCGGAACCGATCCGGATATACGGCGTTCCGCTGTTGCTGACAGTACCGTTATAATTCAACATTTGCATCCGTCCGCCTCCGGTGAATGTGACTGATAGTCCGTCACATTCTTCCGTCAGCGTATAGACAGGGGGAGATTCCAGTTTATAAACGGAATGATTGCCGGTTAATGTATCGGGAGTACAACCGGGTCTTGTTACTTCAAATGCATAAACGCCGGGATCAAGTCTTTGGTAGCTACCGGATGTGATACTGGGTGAATACGGGTAAATAGACGAGGAGGTGGAGGAGTTTACTGTTCCGGTAAGGTTTATTGGCGGTGTCGGCCCCGATAAATACTTGAACGTTGTACCTACAGGAAAGTAGCTGTAGGTAGGCAAATAGAGGTATACATTGCTTCTGTATACCCCATCCGGTTCCTTATAACTATAACTTGTAGATGCTGACCTTTGCAATGATGGTTTAGGTACGGACGGGGTTATAGAACGAGTCCAGATATATCCTTCGCTATCCCTGAATTCTATTGTTATCGGACTACCTGTCGGTACATTGGCCGCAGTATGCGTCGGTCTATTGAAAAAAGGTCCCTGCCAATCCATAAAGACGGAGCTGTCGCTATTAAGAATTCTCCATTCGTACGGGAAACAAATCGTGCCGTCATAATCCGAATAAATATAAAAACTGAGGTTTGCCTGGTCACATCCTGATGTAGAAGTAGTTACGTATGGTGCAACTATCTTTTTAAGTGAGATGTTCCGGATTTTATGTTCCGTCGTGCATCCCTTAACCCTTAAATATACGGCAAAATAGGAGTCGGTGTCACGCATTGACTTCATAGTGTAAGGAGACGGTAGCGTCAGTGGTATATTGGAACGACTGGATAGTGTCTGCCAGGTCTTTGCACCCGTATCATTCAGCACAAATGCGACTTCAAAATAGTCGCCGGAATTATAATAAAAATAGTGATATCCGTCCGGGTCCGTACCTAATGTCGGATAGGTACGATATGCTGATACCCGATCGCATACGTTTGCCGTGCTTCCGGCCGGATAAAAGTATTGGTGGAAAACATTGTAATAATCTTGGCTCATCGTACCGACTGTAGCG
>DOZP01000127.1 GCA_003517945.1 Porphyromonadaceae bacterium
TGGTATAAAACATCCGACATGGCGCGTATCTTTGTAGGCGAACACATCGAAAATATAACATTTGAAAAATAAAAAGAAAAATGAGAAAAAACATGAAAAACAAAAGGCAAACCGTATGCAGGGCCGTATATATACCCCTATTGTCGCTTCTGTTCGGTTTTTCGGCATTTGCCAAAGATGTACATATCGCATCTCCTAACGGCAATTATCAAATGCACGTCTACGACCGGGACGGAAAGATGTATTATACGGTAGATTTTAAAAATAAGCCGGTTATTCTGGAATCTTTACTCGGCATAAGCAGCAGTCAGTCCGGTAAGGCAATTGAATCGGACGCCGCTTCCGATAATAAGGCAATAGCCGATTGGGGCGACAATCTGAAAATAGACTCGGTTACGGAGCGAACCGTAGATGCCGCCTGGTTTCCCGTATACGGCGAGCGAAATCTATACGTGGATATGTACAAAGAATATGCCATCGACATACGGAAAAACAACTCAAACAAGCGCATTCAACTTATTGTTCGCGCCTATAACGAAGGCATTGCATTCCATTACAAGTTTACCGGAAACGAATACCTGCATATCGCACATGAGTTTACGCAATATACGATGCCCGAAGGTACGCAAGCCTATTTTACGCCGCGCGCACAGGCTAAATACGATTTATTACCGTTAAAGAACTGGCCCGGCGAATCGGAACGGCCGCTTCTGTTGACGATTCCCGGCGCCGAAACGCTTTATGCGCTTCTGACGGAAGCAGGAATGATCAATTATGCGCGAACAAAATTCGTACTTGACAGCAGCAAACCCAATACGATTACCGGTTCGATGTATGGCGCGGTGGATGATATCGCCCCCTATTCCACCCCGTGGCGTGTCATCATGGCCGCGGAAAAAGCCGGAGATCTGATTGAAAATAATTTCTTACTTTTAAACCTGAATGACCCTTGCGAAATAAAAGAGGCAAGCTGGATCCGTCCCGGAAAAGTGATGCGTGAAGTCACCCTTTCGACCGAAGGAGGTAAGAACCTGGTTGATTTTGCCGTGAAACGCAAGCTGCAATACATCCATTTCGATGCAGGCTGGTACGGTCCGGAAGGCAGTAAACTATCTGATGCCACAAAGGTAAGCCTCGATCCGGCCAGAAACAAAAATCCGGATGCGCTCGATTTACAGGAAGTCATACGATACGCAAAATCACACAACATCGGCGTGATTCTATACGTCAATCAACGCGCCTTATATCAACAGTTGGATTCAATCCTGCCCCTGTATAAAAGTTGGGGCGTAAGCGGAGTAAAATTCGGATTTGTGCAAGTAGGTTCGCATTTCTGGACAAACTGGCTTCACGAAGCCATCCGGAAATGCGCCGCAAACGGATTGCTGGTGGATATTCACGATGAATACCGGCCGACCGGTTTCAGCCGAACTTATCCGAACTTAATGACCCAGGAAGGTATATACGGCAACGAAGAATTTCCGGATGCTGCCACCAATGTTACATTGCCGTTCACGCGCTTCACACAGGGCGCTGCCGATTATACGATCTGCTATTACCGGCGTAAGTGGAACGAAGACACACAGCCGGACAAGACGCACGGGTTTGTCAATGCGCGTCTTTTGCGCACGACTCCCGCCCACCAACTTGCCATGGCAGTGGTCTATTATAGTCCGCTACAATATCTCTACTGGTACGACAAGCCTTCGGAAAGTCAGGACGAACCCGAACTGGAGTTTTTCGACCGCGTGCCGACTGTATGGGACAACACAAAAGTGATAAACGGCGAAGTCGGACAATACATCACAATCGCACGAAACAGCGGAAATGAATGGTTCGTAGGAACAATGACGAATAACGAGGCGCGGAAACTCAACATACCGCTCGATTTTTTGCCGGAAAACCGCAAGTACATCGCAAAAATATTTTTTGACAACGGAACTCAAAACACGCGTACAAAAGTCGGTATAAAAACGATTCCGGTTACAAACAAGTCGGTTATTAATTGCGACTTGCTACCTTCCGGAGGACAAGCCATCCTGATAGAACCTGTCGCGGAAACCAAACGCCACAAAGCATTTGCGCACCCTTCCGTTCTGCATAACAAAAAAGATATCGAACGGATGCGGAAGCTCATACAGGATGAAAAATCGGATGCGTACGGCTCGTTTGCACTGTTGAAGCAACATACATTTTCGCAACCCGACTACCGGATGGAAGGCCCGTTCCGCATCATTTCGCGAGACGGTGAATTCCGGCACACGAAGAGTAAAATGGAAAATGATTTTCATGCGGCCTATCAAAACGCATTGATGTGGGCCATCACCAAAAACGAAGCGCATGCACTGAAATCACTCGATATACTATCTGCCTACGCCGGTATGCTGGAACGTATACCGGACACAAACGATGCTCCGCTGTTAGCCGGTTTGGAAGGATTCAAAATCATCTATTCGATGGAAATCCTGAAACACACATTCCTTTCCGATGAAAAATACAAGCAGCATAATGCCGGAAATAAACTGGAAAAAATAGAACAGATGTTCCGCAAGATCTTTATACCCGTACTGGAAAAATTTTACAGTCGCCCGGCGTATACGAATGGCAATTGGGGCCCGATTGTAACCAAAACGTATATGGCCGCAGGCATTTATTTCGACAA
>DOZP01000298.1:0-287 GCA_003517945.1 Porphyromonadaceae bacterium
AATGCATTTAAATATACGACGGAAGGAGGAGAAGTGAAAGTTTCGATTGCGGAAAACGATGGATTGCTTGTTTTGAAAGTGTATAACACCGGACAGGGTATCGAGGAATCAAAAATAGCATCTGTTTTTGACCGTTACCGGGTGCTGGAAGATATGGAAGTAAATAATGCCTACTCGTCAATGACCTCGCGCAACGGGATTGGGTTGTCTATTTGCCATGAAATTGTAGGATTGTTGAAAGGATGTATCACGGTGAAAAGCGAGGTGAACCGGTATACTGAATTTAC
>DOZP01000298.1:483-3039 GCA_003517945.1 Porphyromonadaceae bacterium
TCTGATTATTACAGATGTTATGATGCCGGATATTGACGGATTGGAATTCATCAAACGACTGAAAGCCGATAAGTTTACGAAACATATTCCGGTTGTTGTCGTTTCGGCCAAAATAAGCGAAAAAGATCAGGCCAAAGGTCTGGACATGGGGGCTGACTCATATCTGACGAAGCCGTTTTCGCCGGCTGTACTTCGTTCGGTAATAAACCGGTTACTGACCGTGAAAGATGAATTGAAAGAATATTATTATTCGCCCGAAAGCGCTTATCAATATACCGAAGGGCATCCCATGCATCAGGAAGATAAAGTTTTTATGGATTCAATCGTAACAATTATATCGGAAAATCTGGAGCGTGAAAACCTGCGGCCGGAGTTTATCGCCGACAAATTAAATACGAATACGCGAAGTCTGTATCGCAGGTTCAAAAAACATTCCAATTTATCCCCAAGTGATTTTATAAAAGATTACCGATTTATGTCGGCCGCAAAATTGTTAATTACAACAAATTTAACAATTCAGGAGATTATCTATAAAGTCGGAATTACCAATAAATCTTATTTCTACCGGGAGTTTTTGAAGAAATACAACATGACTCCTAAAGAATATCGGTCTCATAAATAACAGGCTGTGACATTTCCGGAACAGCAGAACAGGAGGTTTTATCCATAGTGTTCCGAATGCTCAAAAAAGTATCTTAAAATACAATAAGGGATTTAAGATACTTTTAGAGGCTTTCAGGATAGCGATTCGCGTTTTCCTATTAAATAAGTTTGTAATTTATCTGATAAAATTAAAAAAACAATTCGGATATTTACATAAATAGAATATTTATTTTTATTAACTTAATAATTTTTATTATGAAAGAAAAAGTAAAAAAGACTTTTAAAGGCTATTGTAAAGGATATGGAAAGCAGGCGCTTTTTTTATCACTGACATTTTTCTTTTTGCAATCTTTCCATGAAGAAATAGTGGCAGGCCCTCTGAATAAACAGAACGGAATTGAAGAAGTTAATCAGAGTCGTGTGATAAGGGGCATCGTGAAGGACCAATCGGGTGATCCGCTTGTCGGCGTTTCGGTTTATTTTGAAGGGACGACAGTTGGCGTTGCGACAGATATTGACGGACGTTATGAAATACAGAAACCGTCGAATATATCGGAACTAAGTTTTAGCTACGTTGGTTTTAAGACACAGGTTATTGCTATTACAAACAACAATGTGATTGATGTTGTGTTGGAAGAAGATAATCAGCTCTTGGATGAAGTTGTGGTAGTGGGTTACGGTACCATGCGCAAGTCGGATGTGACAGGCGCTATTTCTACGGCTAAAGGTTCGGATATCATTAAATCGCAATCGTTCAATGCGCTTGAAGGATTGAAAGGGAAAGCGGCCGGCGTGAATATTTTCTCCAATACGGGACAGCCGGGTGGTGAAATGCGTGTGATCATTCGCGGGATTGCTACCATCAATGCGTCGGCCGATCCATTGTATGTAGTTGACGGGGTGGTTATGAAAAATTTTCGATTCCTGAACCCGAATGATATCGAATCAATCGAAGTATTGAAAGACGCTTCTGCTGCTGCGATTTATGGAGCCCGCGGTGCGAATGGTGTTGTTTTGGTGACTACCAAACGGGGAGGGAATACGGGAAGCCGTTCACATATTTCGTATGACGGTTCGTTTTCCGTAGGTACGATGTTAAGATACATGGATGTGATGGATTCGCATGAATGGATGGCTGCTTTCAAACAGGGTTTGGAAAACGCCAATGCCTGGCAGGGCAAAAACTTTACAACGGATTTATCACAGATATTCACCGATGAACGGTTGTTCAATTCCGACGGATCGCCTAAGTATAACACCGATTGGCAAAAGGAAGCAGACCGTACTGCTTTTTCGCATAATCATCAGCTTAGTATCCAGCGTGGTGACAAGGATTCATCCGTAGGGGCTTTCCTGAACTATACCGATCAACAAGGTATTTTACATAATTCTTACCAAAAACGCCTGAATGTGAAATTATCGTATGATGATAAACCGACTAACTGGTTGTCGACCGGTATTAATTTATTGGTGAATCATACGTGGGGGCAACGAACATCGGATAATCCATACGGATTGGGCGCTTTGCGTACCATGGTTGAGCAGTTGCCATTCCTTCCGCTTACATTGGATGGGGAGTATACGCAGACAAATGTTGTTCAGACCACCGCGATCCTCAATGACAAGGATAACCCGTCAAGCGGATATCAGGGATTCAGCCCCGAAGGAGTAGGTAATCCGGTTGAATTATTGAAACGGTTAGAAGCTATGACGTACCGGACGAATATTTTTGGTAATGCCGCATTAACGTTCCACCTGTTGCCGGGTCTGGATTTGAAAACACAGATTGGCGTTGATTATGAACATTATCGCTATGCGGGTTATACGCCGTTTACCCCACGCACGATGATCAATCAGTCTTCAACAGGGTCGGCTAGTGCAAACACCTCCGGTAGGCTGTATTGGCAGGAAGAAACCTTTCTGACATATGATAAGATTTTCGGTAAGCACTCC
>DOZP01000242.1 GCA_003517945.1 Porphyromonadaceae bacterium
TTCTTCAAAATGCTGCCCCCACATACGCAGATCCATGTAAAATACGAAGACATCGGTTTGCGGAAGCAGTTTTTTAACTTCGATAGCCTGTTTAACGGCTGTTATACAACAGATTTTAGAACAATACTGATTTCCGGTTTTTTCGTCCCTTGAGCCTACGCATTGCAGGAAGACAACGCGTTGAGGCATTTCTTCCAGAAAATTCTCAATGTGTTGCGACTTGAGCATTTGTTCCAGTTGCATAGAGGTGATAACGCCGTTGTAGACTCCAAATCCCAATTCTTCTTTGCGTCTGGCGTCAAAAATTTCATACCCTGTAGAGAGTAATACTGCAGAAGCCGTATGTCCGTTTCCGTTACTGTCCTTTAAACACCAGGTATTATCGCTATTTCTTGATATATCGGTTATTTCCGTACGCAGGAATTTTGAAACGGAAGCATTTTCTATTTTTACTTTCAATGTTTTGAATAGATCATCCGCCGAAGAAAAATCCGGAAATATTTTATACTTGTTGTTCAGGTTGTCCGCCCAATCGTCTTTCGCTTCAAATAAAGAAACGGGATATCCTGCTCCTGCAAGTATGCTTGCAGCTTCCATACCGGCAGGTCCTCCGCCTACGACGGCAATCGGATGTGTTTGTTTTTTGTTCATACTAACAGGTTTTGCGGTTTTTCGGGCTTCGGCAGAATTTTACCGGAGATACCTTTGTATTTATCATCAGGATTATAAGCTATTCCTATTTTATCAAGTAACCGTTCGACCTGAACCTGGTGCAGTTGCAAGCCGAGTTTCCACGGATCATATCCGAGTAATAAGCCGGTCATTTCTTCGTATGTAAGGACCGGAATGCCGTATCCTTTCTTATCGTATGTTTTATTTTCCATCTCCGCCAGGGTGTATTGCCATTTGTCAAGGAACATGGCGCATCCCGGACAATTTGCGACAATGAAATCCGGTTCGTAAGATTCCATCGATTCGAATTTCTTTTTTGTATTGGCAATCGAATAACCGCGGTTGGCCTGCACAAGGTATTGCCGGAAACCAAAACCGCAACAATGACGACGTTCGGGATAATCAATGGGTTCGCCTCCCCAAGCCTCAATCATACCATTCAGTACGCGGGGAAATTCCGCGCCGCCGACGCTACTCTTCGGGAATACTTTTGAGTAATGACACCCGATATGATCTACCACCCGCAGCGGTTTGCCGGTATAGCGATTTACGAGCGAATGCGTCATTTTATCTTTTAACTCAAAACGGAACTTATAGACCAAGTCGGAGGGATGAGCTATGTTTTTAGGCGGATTGAATGTTCTTCCTGTCGCCTTGTAAAGAATTTCACGTGTTTTATCCAACAAATCGGGATGATTTTTCCATTCTTCCGTTATTTCGGTGAAAAGTCCGAATGATGTAACACATGAAGGAACAAAATGATCGTATCCGGCTTCCGTCATCATGGCAAAAATACGTCCGATAACAGTCATAGTCGTTTCAAACGGAACAATATCGGTATGATACCCGATGCCTGTACATGTGTGAAGGTCAGGCTCATCATACATATCTTTTCCGAGAACAGTCTTCATAATATGTAAAAATGCATTCTCCGAGCCGGGAAAAAATGTTTGACGGATACAACTGCGTTCGTAGAAAAAATGATCTTCCGCTATCTCTTTCTGATAATCGTTCCAGTATATTTTATTTTCTGCGACTTTCATACGTTTTTTTTAAGTATAATTTATGCTTTTCGGGAATACGGTAAAAATTCAGCGATCATTACTCTGTCTGACCGGTGTACACACGTCTGAATAGTTCGTCATCATCCTTTATACCTGTTTTATTCTTAGCATATGTTTTGATTTTATTCAATAGTTCGTCCCCGCCGGTGATTTCAAATATTTTATTTACCTCTTCCATTGTTTCCTTACGTATCGTACGCAACGCGCCGGGGCCATCGCCGTGATAGTTCGCTCCGAGCTTTGGCGCTATGTCTTCTATGTTTTCCTTATACCACTTCCAGATAGGGCCCTGTTCGGGATGCAGTTCATGATCCACCCTGTCGGGATGGACACAGTAGCCTATCTCTTTGATGTTCGAGCCGACTGCTTTTGCAAGGGCGAATTGCTGGATGCCCTTCGTACTTTCGGTAAAGTAGCCAAGCTCCTGCGATATTTTGCGGAGGACGGTAATAAGTAATCCCGGTACGTTGCCGCGCGGACAACGTGTTTTGCACGACATACACTGGCCGCAATACCATATCCCGTCGTTACGAAGCAGATTGTCTATTTCTTCCTCGTTTTCGCGTTGCACGATATCACATATTTTTCGCGGGTCGTAGTCGTAAAATTCGGCTGCCGGACATATCGCCGTACATGTTCCGCAATTCATGCATGTTTTTATTGCTTCCCGGAAGCGAATATCGTCCTTTAATAATTTACAAAGATTTCCCATCGCCGTTATGAAATAAGATTATAATTTGCCGGTAAAATCCGGATAACGTTTGCCGCTCTCTCCGATGTTGATGACTACCGTTTCTCCATCCCTTATCTTGTTCTCTTTCAATGCCTGGTAGAATCCGGCGAAACAAACGGTTGCCGCAGGTCCTATCCGTATATTCTTCTCTTTATATACGATACGTGCGAAGTCGGTCAGTTCGGCTTCTTTTATCCTTAAAAAATCGCCGTCGCTTTTCTTCACAATCCGCGCCACAACAGGATACATGCCCGGATTGCCGGCCGACAGGATGAATACGGATGTCGGCGGGTTGGGTATGACCGGGTAGTCGTTTTCGAAATTTGAAGGAAATCCGTTGGCTTTGGCTTTTTCCCATGCTTGAACCATCGGGTCGCACAGATCCTGTTGAGCAAGTATCAGGCGCGGTAATTTTATTTCGGAAGCCGACAGTCCTATTTCCTGCATATGCTCCTGCATCTCACGAAATCCTTTGTCTAAAGCGATAGGGCCTGTTCCTCCGCCTACGGCTTGCATATATACATCCGGCATTTTACCTAACTGACGTATAAATTC
>DOZP01000235.1 GCA_003517945.1 Porphyromonadaceae bacterium
GAATAAATTGAAAATAAATTGTCTGAATAAAGATAAATGATTATTTTTGGACATCTAATTATTAATAAATGAAGTATATGAAAAAGTACAAATGTTCAGTATGCGGATATGTTTATGATCCGGCAGAAGGAGATTCGGACGGAGGTATAGCACCAGGGACAGCATTCGAAGATATTCCTGATGATTGGGTCTGTCCTTTATGCGGCGTTGGTAAAGATGATTTTGAACCTGCGAATTGACTTTTTGATTTATTAAGGTTTGGAATATGAACATGAATGTCCGGGTTGGCAATCTGTAAAAATGCAGGGTCAATCCGGATTTTTCTGTTCTGTGAACAGNNNNATCTACAATGAACAGAAAAAAGATACCAGAAAGGGGACGCTTAGGTCTACTGATATTCCATGCAGAATTGCAATGAAGGCGAATTCTTTTCCGGAATATTTTGTGATGATCGGAAGGGTCGTATCCATAGTTGTAGCTCCTCCGGCGCATATAGGCGCGAGCCGGCCGAAATATTTTACAAAGACGGGAGCGCCCAGTAGTGTCATAATCTCGCGCATAATGTTTGTTATCAATGCAATCGTTCCTAATTCCGTAGCCAATTGTACGCCCAATGAGGCCGTTTTTAATTCTGTGATCAGTATGGAGGATAGTGAGTAATAGGCAAATCCGCTTCCGATTGCCAGGCAATCAAACAGGCTCCATTTCGTGATAAAGAAAGCGGCTAAAGCCGAAAACAGAAGTGTTCCGGTAATTGTAGCAAGCGGAACAAGTAATAATTTCGGACGTATACTTTTCAGTATCCGCACCATGTTTGTATCACTTCCTATACTGAGGCCAACCTGAAACATCAGCAGGTAGAGTACATACCTGCCGGCATCTCCGCCGATAGTAATATCTTGAGCGCTTAAATACCAACTGAGCAGGCATCCGGCAATAAAGAAAGCTACGACAATCAGACTGCCCTTCATGTATTTACTTCTCCTTTCTGAAAAAAAAATGATAAATGATCCATGCGGCCATAATGCTCCCAAATGTTCCGGCAAAAGCAAGTAGTAGCGCTTGCCCTCCCAATAACGGCAGATGATTCATGACTTCACTGTTTCCTCCCACCGAAATACCGAGCAGAAACAATAAAAAGCAGATGGTGTAATTGATCGGTTTTCCTAATTTCCGAAGCATTGCCTTTTCCCGGAACAAATACCCTAAAGCAATGCCGCAAAACATGATTCCTATGACTATAAACATATTTTTTCAGTTGACAAAGGCCGGCCTTTGGTTCATATCCGTTTCATGTATGTAATTTAAGAACGAATTGGCTTCCTTTTTTGTATGTCGTATCCAGCATCAGCTCGCCGTTCATTTTTTTTGCAATCAAGGAGCAGATCGGAAGTCCGAGGCCATTTCCTTTTGTCAGGTCTTTTATTTCGGTAAACGGTTTAAAAAGATTTTCTCTTAATTCCTCCGGAATGCCGGAACCGGTATCGATAACAATAAATTCATGGATGCGAGCTCCTTTTTTCTTAAATTCCAAACTGATTTTTCCGGTTTCGGTATGAAGGGCTGCATTTTTTAACAAGTGTGTCAAGATACGGTCTAATTGTTCCGGATTCATTTTTATTTCTGTTTTGAAAACATTTAATTGAAAGTCTATCCCCTGTTTTATATGAGGTTTCACTTTGTTCATGATGTTTTCACATAATGTTTTTACTTCATAATTCTTTAGTTCATAAGGTTCGTCCAGTGAACTTTCAAGTTGCGAAAGTTCTTGTACGTCATTGTAAAAAGATTTTAAAGAATCTATTTGTATCCGGATTTTTTCCGGCTGATTCGCTTCTCCTGAAATTTGTTTGACGGCATGTGTGAGTAAATCCAGTGTGGGCGCCATTTGGGTGGATATGTTTTGAAGAAAGCGGGATTTTGACTGACTGTATTCGCGGGCAATCCGGATGTCGTTCTTTTGTTTTTTGGTAATGGAAACAAAACGCAGCAAAATAATAATTGATATGGACAGGGCGGCAATAAGGATGACTAACAAAACGCAAAGCGTTGTAATGATGTACTGTCTGGAAGACAGGCTGTTATCTTTTTCTTTCAACAGATTTTGCGCATCATCGTATTTTTGTTCTATTTCAGTTAATTTCTTTGTTGCGGCTATTGTTTTTAAAGAATCGGTCCATGTTGTATATTGCTTGTAAATACTAACAACAAGCGAAGCATTATTGGTTTTCTCTGCCAATGTTATCATGTTCCGAAGGCACTCGGTCACCTTTTCCGTATTGCCTTTCTGATTATAGAAACGGAGGAGTTGATCATAATAATGTGTGCCTTGTGCTACCGGGCCAAAAGTTAAATAATAATTGGCTTTAGCGTTTAAAATAATTTCCTGAACGGCTTCATTATTAGCTTGCCGGCCGATCTCGTCCATGATGGCTAACTGTTCTTTAGCCCTTTCTGTGTTTCTCAGAATCATATACATTCTCAAACGCTCTTTAACGATAAGCAGGCGTAAATCAAAGAGTTTTTTATTCTCTTTTTCTTCTCCTTTCAGGATGATGGCATCCATATTACGACAAAGTTCGAACGCTTCCTTGAAAAAATACTCTTTTACATATAACGAATCGGCTTTTAATCCACATTCAACCGCATTCACATAATCTCCCTGAGCAGCAAAATCCTCATAGGCTTTCTTATATAAAGAACGGGCTTCTGCGTATTTTCCATTACTGAGGCTTCTATATGCCTGCTCCTTCAGCGACTCCGGGGATAAATTATTATTCTGCGCATTTATTATAGCGTTAAAACAGATGATGAATGAGATAACTAAAATACTTCTTTTCATTGTTTTCGGATTTTAAATAAGGGCGAATTTAAAAAAAATAATGCGAAATCGCCTCATAATATCTGTAAAGTATTTCTGAAGTATTGTGTAATTTGCTGATTTGTAGATATATAATAGAGCAAATTTAGGAAGGAAATTTCTTAACCATCTTTTTGCAGGAAGGGTGGGCTTCGGCGCCATGAACACTTTGTGGCTATTGTGTGAATGTTATTTAATACAAAAAAAATGACAATAATTGATTGATTGTCAGTTATTGTCATTTTGTAGCGGTACTCGAAGGGGGACTTGAACCCCCACAGCCGCAATGGCCAAGGGATTTTAAGTCCCTCGTGTCTACCGATTCCACCATTCGAGCCTGCGTCA
>DOZP01000045.1:0-416 GCA_003517945.1 Porphyromonadaceae bacterium
CAACTCCACTTCAATGGTTCCGCCGTCGTTTGTATATTTGAAGGCATTAGACAGTAAGTTATAGATAATTTTGTTTATCTTATCCGGATCAAAATAGGCCAAAATATGCTCTGAGGCGGATATAAAGCGGAAATTTATATTCTTTTTTTTGATCAGCGGAATGAAATCCGTATAACAGATATCTTTGATGAATTTTACAATATCACCCTGCAAAAGTTTCAGTTCCATTTTTCCGTTTTCTATTTTACGAAAATCAAGAATTTGTTGTAACAGGCGAATCAGCTTGTTAATGTTTGAACGCATGGAGCCAAACAGGTTCGTTTCGGTTTTGTTGGTAATCTCCGCATCATCCACAAGGCACGATAAGATGGTCAGGGGAGTCAGGAAATCGTGAGTGATATTGGTAAAATACCGTA
>DOZP01000045.1:437-3092 GCA_003517945.1 Porphyromonadaceae bacterium
TTCATTGCGGAGTTTTATCCTGTTTTTTATCCGTAGATAGGCTATACATATTATCAATATCAGCATAGCACTGTATAAAACGTATGCCCACCAGGTTTCATATACTGCGGGACGTTTGTATACATTCATTGCCATAATAACGGAACTCCACAGGTTATTTTCATCCGTAGCTTTTATCAGGAACTTCCGGCTGCCTTTGTTCAGTTTATTGTAAAAAGCATATTGCCGGTTTCCAGAATAGATCCAACCGTCGTCAACTCCTTCCATTTTGTACGCATAAAAAATAGTAGACGGGGAGCTGTAGTTGAGCGAGGAAAAATCTATTTCTATGTTTTTATCGCCGGAGTCAAGCGTTAGCATCTGGGTGGTTATATCGAATCTGTTTTTATCGTTCAGGTGAAAAACAGATTGATTATTGATTTTTATATCCGTAATAATGCTTTTGATGTCTTTTGTCTTATCCGTTAATGCCTCGGAGGGCGAAAATACGGATATTCCCTGATTACCTCCAAGGTATAAATTACCCGTTCCGTTATCTTTATAAACGGATTTTGCACTGAATGAAGATACCTGTACCCCGTCTTTGGTCGTGTAGTTACGCGAAGCGCCCGTATGCGGATTGTATTCAATCACTCTTTTATCCGTCAATATCCAGATATGTCCGTGATAGTCGGCAATCAGTGAAATGATACCTTCGGAAAAAAGAATCAGGGACTTCGTAATATCGTTACTCGTTTTTTCGATGATATCGTACGCGATAATATGGCCCTCTTTCGTACCCATCCAGACCTTGCCGTTTATGTCCGCACAGATTGTTTCGATATGGTCGCTGACGAGTTCTCCGGTTTCTTTTGTCAGATGCAGGGGCGGATTGTTACCGGCAGTATATACGGAAAAAAGCGGAAATACGTAAATCCCCGCGTTTTTTGTACTCACCCATATACTACCCCTTGTGTCTTCGGTTATGCCGGTGATGAGGGCCGGTATCTGCCTGACCACCTTTATCGCTTCTTCATGACAGGGTTTTATGAATAAATATCTTTCGGTTGCTATCCATATATTGTTTTTTCTGTCTTCGTAGAAAAAAAGAGCTTTACCCGGTTCCGGCGCATATTCGGATAAATCGATCGGGGTGTAGGAACTGATTTTCCCGTTACTCTTTTTTATTTCATAAATACATTCATTTATATCACTGGCTACCCATACGACATCCGGCATCGAGTGAAAACCACTTATGTAATTTACGACATCAAATCCGTTTTCTCCTTTCAGTACAGGGATATCCTGATAAAACCGGACTTCGTCTTTTTCCATATTGTAAAACGCCAGTCCCCACCGGTTTTGATGGAACCATATTTCATTCTCTTTGTCTTTATACAGTGAAGTTACGTTGGGTGCAAACCCGGTCTGGCTCCGGATAGAAGACATACGGTAGTTCTTAATACAGGGCTTATTGAAATTGACATAAAGGGCTCCTTCATAAAAGGATGCGATCCATAAATTGCCATCTTTATCGGTTATGATTTCGCTGTAAATATTATTGTATTTGTCGAAAACGCCGGAAACGTCAACTTCCGATAAACGGTCGTTTTCATCATATTCAAAGACATAAAGGCCGGAGTTGGACATCAACCAGATATATCCGTCGGCACGATCTTCGGCAATGCCGAAAAAGATCTTTTCCGAAGATTTTTTTTCCTTGTTAAAGATAGGGAACGGCCGGTATGTTATTTCGGAACCGTTACCAGAATCAATGAGAAAAACACCATCATCCCAAGTACATAGCCAGTATTGCCCACGGCTATCCTTATGTATCTGAAACGGGTTGTTTTTGTTACCGATCCGGGGCATCCGGATAAAACGGTCGTTTTCGCTGTCGTATTTGAATAATCCTTCTCTCCACATCATGACCCATAGGCCGCCTTCGGAGTCTTCATAAAAAGAATTAACACTGGTCACCGGCAGTTGGTGGTCGTATTGTTTTCTGAAAGAAAAATCGGCATTAAAACAATATACCGTGCCGGTAGTTCCTACCCATATATAACCGTCTTCCGTTATTTTTATTGATTTTATTTCTTTATTCTGCAGGATGGAATCTCCGAAAGCGGTTATGTTATACGTCTTTTTGTTTAATATATTTATGCCGTTTTTCGTGCCTATAAACAGGTGATTATTTTTATCTTCCGCCAGGCACGTGATTTCATTATTGGTCAGCAGATCCGGATTATTTATGTCGGACCTGAAAACAAGGAGCCGGTATGCATCATACCGGCACAGGCCATCCGGAGTGCCCAACCATAAGAAGCCTTCATAGTCCTGAAAGATACGCGTCACCGTATTGGAAGGAAGTTGTTCCATTAAAGGGAACGGGTCGACAGAAATACGGTTTCCTTTAACAGAGGGATTCAAAACCAACCAAAGCAAAAATATATGTATGATTTTTATGTTCATGGCTACCGGCACGTCCTTAATTTTTATACAAAAATAGGTCAATTGCCGAAATTACACAATATCGTTGTGTTTTTAGGATGGGGATGATTGTTTTTTGAACCTGTATGATTTATTTTTAAACCTGTTTGTGCGAATGAAAAGCTATATCCGGTTTTTTCTTGCCCTATTTAGAATCAAATATTAACACGTTTAACATTAAAATCA
>DOZP01000169.1 GCA_003517945.1 Porphyromonadaceae bacterium
CTAACCGCAAATTGCTTTCCGTGGTTTTTCACACTTTTCGTTCAATTCAACAGAAGACCGATTCATCCGGTATAATCTGGGCGGTTTTTTTCAGATTACAACAATGATTTTCTGTTATTCGATTATAACCGAATAANNACTTTCAAGCATTAGATTTCAGAGAATATGAACTGCCAATCCCCTATGAAGTTCTCGACATTCTGGTAGACGAACTGGTTTCTGCCGGATATGGAATTGTTCCTGTTTCGGTACTGGCTCTATACGCCCGTAGAAATCAGTAAGTCATTGAGATACTATCAAATTATGAATATGTTCAATCTGTTATTATGGATTTTGGCATATAGTCTTTGTCTCATTCATATCACTTTGTTTGCCATAGTATTTTTGAAATATAAAACTAAAACTGACTTGTACTGGCTGATTGTTTTATCAAATCTGTTTTTGTTAACCGGAACAATTATGGTATTACATATGTTCGGTAATGCTGATAATTCCTCTTTGCTGCTCAATGTATTATTATCAGTATATGTTACCGTTCCTTTATATATATACAATTTATTCAATATAAAAAGAACATATTACATTCTCATACCCATTTTGGTAATATTGGAAGCGCTTATTGACAATCTATTAATCCTATTTCAGCATTACAGCCTTATTTATGTATCCAGAAGCATCTTTTACTTTTTGTTGTTACTGCCTGTATTTTGTAAGAAAAAAATAAAACCTGAAAAAGGTTCTTTTCTATGGAACATCCAAAGCATGACGCTAAAAACAGCTATCATATTTATTGTATATATGATTATGCTTGTTCTTTTCAGAATATTTCTGTTTTCTATACCCTATGTATCATCCCTGTTTTGGGCTGTTTTCACATTGACTTACCAAATACCGGGATTAGTATATTGCAAAAAACGTCTATTCCAAAAAGACGCCTTATTTCAAAAATCAGGAATGTCCGTATTGACCAAAAGAGAAAATGAAGTAGCTTTGGCCATTTGTGAAGGATATAAATATGAAGAGATAGCACAAAAATTATTTATCTCATTATCAGCGGTAAAAAAACATTCGTATAATATATACAGAAAGCTCAGTATAAACAACAATCGGGAATTAATTCACCTATTTATGGAAACCAAAAACAATAGCAGCATCTGAATTTGGCTGGTTTTTGTAAAAGTATACTTTTTCTTACTTGTCTTTCTGACAATTCTCATTATATTTACGGATAGATTAATACCCGGAGGTATAATATGGAATTATGGAAGAAATTAGTTATGACGGCGGTTTTCTGCGCTATAGGTATGACTGTGTCGGCAAATGAAAAAGGTTTTACTTTTAAGCCCTTTTTTGGCGGAGGCGGCGTAACAGCGCTTTTTGATTTTAACAGCGGATACGGACTTGGCGGGAGCGGTGAATTCGCATTTCTTTTCTATGACAAAGGTTTGCAAATAAGTAATCATATTCTCGGCACCGGCAGTTCAATCAACATAAAGGATGGAATTACTTATGGTACCGGTTCAATCATGGATAAAATAAGTTTTGGAGGTTTTTTATCTCCAGGCTTTTTAAGAACCTACGCTTTTGTTGAAGGCGGTATAGGTTTTGGCGGAGGAAATGAAACATCGGCAAGGGATATACTTTTTGGCGGTGGCGGCGGGATAGACTTATTTTTCCACGAGAAAGGTTCAATATATACAGAGCTTGGTTATGTACAACATTATATAGACAATACACTCATGGGAGGATTATCAATAAGCATAGGAACACGAGGATATTGGTAAAATACCGCTAACTGGACTTGTCCCCGACCTGCGGACAGTAAGCTAAGCCACTTTTTCACAAAGTATCTCAACGGGTCTTTTGTAGTCAATAGCTGAATGACGGCGTTTCCGGTTGTAATATACTTCAATGGAATGAAATATATTTTCTTGTACAACTGCCGCCGAATGTTTTCCGTCTAGGATTTCCACTTCTATTCCTCCTATGATGTTGTCAAGGGGATTTTGTTTTTGATTGAGGAAGAGTGGGCGGAGGGGAAAGCTGGGCGGCTTTTTTCAGATTACAAAGTTGATGAGAATTTTAAGCCGGTTTAATTATTCCCTCTGTAAAAAGGGCTTCAAAAGTATTTACAGCCCCGCCATGTTCAACAATTTTGCCATTTTCGAATTTGTCAATATCAACACCCGACATTCGCAGCCTTTTGCCAGTAGGCTTCATGCCTAACCATTCGCCTAAATGCGTTCCTTCCATGATGAATTCGGAAATCACGGTATCACCGTCAACGAATTGACGAATGATTGTCATGTTTAAATCAGGATATGTTTTTCGTACTGCTGCTAAGTGTTCTTTCATACCGTCAATACCCGATGGGATAATGGTATCGCCAACTCTCACAACGCAATTTTCAGAAATGTACTTCCTCAACTCATCAAGTTGGTTATTTGAAGTTATATGTTCATAAAAATATTTTGCTATTTCTTTATTGTTCATACACAACACCTTCCGTCAATACTGAAATCCGCAAATTTTCTCATGCAAACTTTTACAAAATATACCACAATTTTGAAAACAGATAAATGACAAAGAAGAACAATATGCGCTGTGAAAAATTATGGGAAATATGATATTATTTCTCTATGAGGGAAACATCTGTCAGTCGAATCGTTGTCGGGGATATAGCCGCTAACTGCTGGGTTTATCCCCTTGATGATTTTGAGTGTGGCGGCGCAGGCGTTGTCCGGCCGTTGCCGTCCGGTTTTCGGGGCTGCGCGTTGATTGATCCCGGAGCGGAAGCGCGGCGGATCATTGCTCATCTTGAAAAACTCAAAATGATCCCTGTGTATATTTTCCTTACCCACGGGCATTTCGATCATATTGCCGCGCTGCCGGAAATTGTTTCGGCATATAACAAACCGCTTGTCGCTATTCACGGTGATGATGCGCGTTATCTGGGCGGCGATTCTTACCGTGTGCATTGTGAGAGTTTTGCCGCCGCTGTTGGAAACGCCGCTTATGTAGATGCCCTGTGGAAAGATATGCCGCCGCCAGATATTATTTTCAAGGAAGGCGACAACATCGGCCCCTTTACGATTATAAGCCTGCCCGGTCATACGCCGGGGAGTATTGCGCTGTGGGACAAGGAAGCGAAAAATCTTTTTTCGGGTGACACTCTTTTTCAGGCCGGTTACGGACGTACTGATCTTCCCGGCGGCAATGAAGTCCAATTAATCGAAAGCCTGCGCCGCCTTTTTGCCCTAGACGGCAACATCAAAGTTTATCCAGGACACGGCCCTGTCACCACTATCGGCGAAGAAGCGGCGCGGGGAATGATTTGAGGGAGTTATCCGGCAAAGGCAGCTGTCAAGCGTCCGGCTATACGCCGAATATCCTCCACGCCAGCCAATTCTTTAAGCCATTTTGCGGGAATACCTTCAAGTCCGTAGAAAAGCCCGGCAAGAGCTCCGTAAACCGCCGCCGTGGTGTCGGTGTCGTCTCCGAGATTGACGGCTTTAAGCGCTCCATCGCGGAAAGTGTCTGTCATAAGGAAACACCAGAGCGCGGCTTCAAGGGTATCAATAACAAAGCCGCCGCTTTTGATAGCGGCTTCTGGCAGGGCGCTTATGTCCGTTCGTAAAATCCGGTCAAACTTAGCCAGTGTTCCACTGTCGATAAAGGAAGCCCATGAGTGGGAATCGTCCTGTAATTCCGTATAAGCGGTGTTTTTGTCCGCGCCACCGAGCAGTTTCAGCAGGTATTCAAGGAAAATAAAACAGGCCGCGACTGACCATGCGTGGGCGTGGGTAATCGAAGAGACGGCTTTCGTAATTTTGAAACGTTCCGCTTGGGGTTTTCCGGAAATATAAAACACGAGCGGCGCAATCCGCATAAGACTGCCATTGCCATTTTCGTTTACCCCGGCGCATCCGGCTTTTTCCGGGGCGATACCGGATTTGAGGCGGCTGATTGCTTTCGATGTCGCTATGCCGATGTCAAAAATTTCGTCATAAGCGGTGAATGCGGCTTCATCGCGCCATCGAATAAAGTTCCGCGCAATATCGGCGGTATCAAAACCACGTGAGAGTGAATCAGCGAGGCAGAGAGCGAGGGAAGTATCGTCCGACCAAGTACCGGGCGGCTGGTTGTGTGTGCCGTAACCTTGCATATTGGTAACGCGGAAACTGCCGCGAGGCCGAAATTCAACCGGAACGCCGAGGGCATCACCTGCGGCAATACCGAAAAGAAGGGAGGATATTGCTTTCTCTGAGTTGGTCTGGACTTTATCGCTCATACAGCCTTTTCGTAGTGTTCACAATCCGCGCCATCCCAGTAAACATCGCGCAGCTCGTCTTCTGGTTCTTCAAACATCATACAGTTAGCTGTATCCGATCTATCCAACTTGT
>DOZP01000167.1:0-3174 GCA_003517945.1 Porphyromonadaceae bacterium
TATTTCAATGCAGCATCAATCCCTTTCGAAATATCATACCCCTCTTTCAGAATCGCATAAATATCATAATAGTCCCTCATCTTCATTCTGCGAAGCATCACTTCCATCTTCATTGCCATAATTGAGTAAATATCCGCAAGACAAATATTTCCAAGATACGGAACAGGCGCTGAAACAGGGCAATAATTATTACTTACATAGAATGAGAATTTAACACCCGCTACAATAAACTCCACCTGATCGAAACCAAGCATATTAAAACTCTCCACCTCGCCGATTTTCGCTATAAGCTCTTTTTCGATAGTAGTCCAGTCGACCTCAGGCTTTTCTGTTTTTGACTTGCGCCACATCATAAAATTCAGATCTTCGCTTTTACGATGTCCGATCTGCATGGCAAGCGCAGTTCCGCCACCCAATATATAAGGCTTGATACTTTGCATGGTTGCCACCTTCTTGATGATGATGTCTATTTTCTCCGTCAAACCTTTATGCATAGTCCAATATATGTTTTAGATGTTCACGTTCAACTCGTTTAAGGTATTTTTCAGGTTGCCTGATGTCGAAGTAGTAGAGGGCAATCATCACATTAAGATTGAACAGATAATCGCCCTGAATAGCCATCTTCTCCCGCCAGATTTTTCGGATATAACCCCTTGTGTAAAGTTCAAACAACTTAGCAATATCCTTTAAATCAAGATATATAAAAGCCTTTTCAATCAGCTCATCAGCCGGAATTTTTTCTGCTGACACATTCGCATAAGACCAGAAGGCATTAGCTTTGAACAACTGCTCTGCCAATTCATTTTTGAGTTGATGTTTATAGTCGTGAACACTGTTCTCTGCCTGCATTTTGAGGAGTTTCCCTTCAGGTAAGTTGAAAAACGATTCCAACTTCAGCGCCAGCGGCAGGGACAACTCACGCCGTCCGGCAATGATAAAACTGAGTAACTGACGCTGCACGCCAATTGCTCTCGCAACATCTGATTGCTTATGCCCTCCCCCTTTGATAAGGGAATCAATATATTGTCCGACACGATTCATGACGCAAAGATAGTAAATTGTCAACAGATATGTTTACAAATATAACAATTATTTCTTTGCGAATGTTGTTCGGGTGCAAGTAATTACTTTAATTTTTTATTCGTTTGTTCAAACGATTCAATGAAATAATGATATCAAGATTATAATGCTCGATGTTTTGCTCGATTTCCCGTTCGCCTTCTTTTTGAACTGTTGCAAATTTTGCAACAGTTGCTTCGTGCTGCAATTCTCCCTCTTCGAATATATTTTTGATATGTCTTGAAATAGTCGATTTATTCCGTTGAAACAAATCGGCAATTTGGTCTAAAGATAGCCAAACAGTGTAGTAACCTGATTTTGGTTAACTGTTATTTTCTGCACGATAAACCCCAGGCAAGTTATTACGGAAAATTTTCCGTAATAACTTGCTTTTTATCTTTAATTTATAGTATCTTTGCGGCCTAATGTTGACAATTAATTCATTAATAAATAACTAAAATTTAATTCTTATGTGGTTGATTCATTCTTCTATCGGGAGGAAACTGGTAATGAGTATCTCCGGCATCGTGTTGCTGGTATTCTTACTGTTTCACTTATCCATGAATGTGGCGGCGGTTTTTTCGGCTGAAGCCTACAACACAATTTGTGCCTTGTTAGGCGCTAACTGGTATGCTGTCGCTGCGACAGTGGCACTGGTGGGTATTATCGCTCTCCATTTCGCTTACGCCGCAATGATTACGTTACAAAACCGTAAAGCGCGCGGTAACGACCGTTATGCTGTTAACACCCGTCCCAAAGGGGTTAGCTGGGCATCACAAAACATGTTTGTGATCGGAATCATCGTGATTGGTTTCATGATTCTCCATCTAAGCCAGTTCTGGTACAAAATGATGTTTGCCGAATTATTGGGACATCATGAAGTGACTCTTGGCAATGGCTCCGTCAATCCTCAGGATGGCGCGGCTTTTATCCGCTATTATTTCAGTCACCTGTGGGTAGTGATTGCTTACCTGATATGGTATGTAGCTTTATGGTTTCACCTGACACATGGCATCTGGAGCGCTATTCAGACGATTGGCTGGAGCAACCGGGTCTGGCTGAAACGCTGGAAAACAATCGGTAACATCGTGGCTACCCTTATTTTCCTCGGATTCGCTTTCGTGACACTTTTCTTCTATGCAAAAAGCCTCTGTGGCGGAAGCTGTTAATCATGGTTATACCTTTTAATTCATTAAAGTTATGTCTGAAATAAATTCAAAAACACCACAAGGCCCTTTGGCTGAAAAGTGGACCAATTATAAAGACCATCAGAAATTAGTTAATCCCGCAAACAAACGCCGCCTGGATGTTATCATCGTCGGGACGGGACTGGCAGGAGCCTCTGCTGCCGCTTCCATGGCCGAAATGGGATTTAACGTGCTGAACTTCTGCATTCAGGATTCACCTCGCCGTGCGCATTCCATTGCGGCGCAGGGAGGTATTAATGCAGCGAAAAACTATCAGAACGACGGAGACTCCGTTTACCGTCTGTTTTATGACACGATAAAGGGAGGCGACTATCGCGCCCGCGAGGCAAATGTATACCGGTTGGCGGAAGTATCCAACTCCATTATTGACCAATGCGTTGCACAAGGTGTTCCTTTTGCCCGCGAATACGGCGGTTTACTGGATAACCGTTCATTCGGCGGAGCGCAGGTATCGCGTACATTTTATGCACGCGGCCAGACGGGACAGCAATTGTTGCTCGGCGCCTATTCCGCATTAAGCCGTCAGATCGGTCTNNTGGGAAAAGTAAAAATGTATACCCGTCATGAAATGCTGGATGTAGTTATCGTTGAAGGACGTGCGCGCGGTATCATCGCGCGTAACCTGGTTACGGGTAAGGTCGAACGGTTTGCGGCTCATGCCGTAGTAATCGCAACGGGCGGTTACGCCAATACATTCTTCCTTTCGACGAATGCAATGGCATCTAACGGCTCTGCGGCATGGCAGTGTTATAAAAAAGGCGCCTATTTTGCAAATCCGTGTATGGCGCAGATTCATCCGACTTGTATTCCCGTACATGGAGAATTCCAGTCAAAACTTACACTGATGTCCGAATCACTTCGTAACGACGGACGTATATGGGTGCCGAAGAAAAAAGAAGACGCCGAA
>DOZP01000167.1:3218-4378 GCA_003517945.1 Porphyromonadaceae bacterium
TCCGGCATTCGGGAACCTGGTTCCGCGCGACGTAGCTTCGCGTGCCGCGAAAGAACGTTGTGATGCGGGATTCGGCGTCGGTACGGGACAAGCGGTATACCTTGATTTCTCTGACGCCATTAATCGTCTCGGGAAAAATGTAGTTGAACAACGCTACGGAAACCTTTTCCAGATGTATGAAAAAATCGTAGACGACAATCCGTATGAAACACCGATGATGATATTTCCCGCCCTCCACTATACAATGGGCGGTATCTGGGTAGATTACGAACTGATGACTTCTGTTAACGGTTTGTTTGCGATCGGCGAAGCCAACTTTTCCGATCACGGCGCTAACCGTCTCGGAGCATCCGCATTGATGCAGGGTCTGGCTGACGGATATTTTGTACTCCCCTACACGATACAAAACTACCTGGCCGACCAGATACAGGTGCCGCGTTTCAGTACCGACCGCCCTGAATTTGAAGAAGCGGAAAAAAATATCAAGGAACGTATCGGCAAGCTGATGGGTATAAAAGGAAACCGTTCGGTTGACAGCATCCATAAAGAGCTCGGACACATCATGTGGGATCACGTAGGCATGGCCCGCGATGCACAAGGGCTTAAGGAGGCGATTGAAATGTTGAAAGCCTTGAAAAAGGAATTCTGGAGCAACGTCCGGATCCCGGGTAAGGCGGAAGACCTGAATGTTGAACTCGAAAAAGCGTTGCGCCTGGCCGACTTCATCGAAATAGGTATGTTGATGGCGCACGACTCACTGGATCGCCAGGAATCCTGCGGAGGCCACTTCCGTGTGGAATACCAGACGGAAGATGGAGAAGCGCTGCGTGACGATGCAAAATTCTCTTATGTGTCATGCTGGAAATACGAGGGTGAAGATAAAGACCCGGTTATGCTTAAAGAGCCTCTTGACTATGAATTCGTTGTACGTCAACAGAGAAACTATAAAAATTAATAAGAGCCATGGATAAAAATATAGATATAACACTTAAAGTTTGGCGCCAAAAAGGACGGAAAGAAAAGGGCGCATTCGAGACCTATCAGTTGAAAGGGATATCACAGAGCAGTTCTTTTCTTGAAATGCTGGATGTACTAAACGAACAATTGATCAATGAAGGCAAAGAGCCTGTATTCTTCGACCACGATTGCCGCGAAGGTAT
>DOZP01000167.1:4450-8840 GCA_003517945.1 Porphyromonadaceae bacterium
TGGCGTTCGGCAGGTTTTCCCGTAATACGGGACCTTACCGTAGACCGCCAGGCATACGACAAAATCATACAAGCCGGAGGTTTTGTTTCCGTAAATACAGGTGGTATACCTGATGCGAACGCGATTCCTATTCCGAAAAAAGAGGCCGATCTGGCAATGGATGCGGCGGCATGTATCGGTTGCGGAGCATGTGCGGCCGCCTGTAAAAACGGTTCTGCCATGTTATTTGTTTCCGCCAAAGTAAGTCAGTTGGCGCTGCTTCCCCAGGGGAAAATAGAAGCTGCGCGCCGCGCCAAAGCAATGGTAGCCAAAATGGACGAACTCGGCTTCGGCAACTGTACCAACACCCAGGCATGCGAAACGGAATGTCCGAAAGAAATCTCAATAACAAACATCGCCCGCTTGAACCGTGAATTCCTGTCGGCAAAATTTAATGATTGACCAAATGTAAAAATAAGCAGTAAAAAGAGAGGTTAAAAACCTCCTTTTTTACTGCTTTACGTATACAAATTTTAGGAAATGCGTGAAAATACGCTATGAAACGAAACGCCGGAATAAACAAAAACACAAAGATAAATCGAAACGAAGGAAAGAGTCACAATAACGGCAAATCATCTATCCGGGTGAAAGCGGGAGAATATATTCCCGCCATATGCATCTCCGTCAATTGTTAAAAAGAAAACGCATCAAAATTGTATTTTTTGCACTAATTTCACACAATGAGCGTTATTTTGGAAATAGAGTAACTTTTTTTTGCTATACAGATCCTTTAATTTAACATTATTTATTCGTAAAAGATTTGTATAGTTATCCATACAATAGTATCTTTGCATCGTGGTTTTTTCATAATAGTATTAGATTTAAGGTTAACAAAATTGATTAGGGGTTGTCGTGAGACAGCCTTTAATTATTTATAGGAGAATATAAAAACTGTATATGTATGTAACTTGATTACTACCAAAACCACAATCAATCATTTTATTATATATAGCCGATTTTTCTTATCTCCAGCCGGTTGATTACGCTCTATATTATTTATGAAATTCAGCTTAGTGTATAAACGCCTCCCGGTAATACTTTTATATACCCTTCCAACTCCAACTCAAACAACATGGAAGACAATTTATGAACCGGGATATTCATCTCCGCAGCCAATTGGTTAATCTGAAATTCCCCTTTTTCGGTAAGTAAACGGATGATCTGATTATCGGTTTTTTCCTGAAAACGGAATGATTGCTGTACAGGTTGCACATTTATGTCGGGATCCCAGCAAAGTGACATGACAAGGTCTTTTGCCGAACTTATTAATCCGGCCTTATTCATTTGTATCAACCGGTTACAACCTGCGGAAAGCTCGTCCGTGATACGGCCGGGAAAGGTATATACATCACGCCCGTAAGAAAACGCAATATCAGCCGTGACGAGCGAGCCTCCTTTTTCTGCCGACTCGACTACGATCGTTGCATCGGATAAGCCCGCCACCAAACGGTTTCTCCTGAGGAAATTCTCCCGATCCGGATTTGTACCGCTTGCAAAATCAGTAAGTAAGCCACCGGTTTCAATCATTCCGGCTGCAATATTCCGATGAGCAGCGGGATATATACGGTCCAGACCGTGGGCAAGCACTCCTACGGTAGGTAAATGATTCTTCAATGCGCTGCGATGGGCACAAATATCAACTCCATAAGCAAGCCCGCTTATAACCAGTAAGTCCGGAAACATGACCGATAAATCTCCGACAAGCGACTCCGTCAGTTTACGCCCATAATCCGATATGCTGCGTGTGCCGACAATGCTTATTATTTTTATTGCGTCCAGATCGGCGTTACCCCTGTAATAGAAAACGACCGGAGCATCCTGACACTCTTTCAGGCGCCGGGGATAATCGTCCTCCGTAATTACATAAAGACGGATTTTATGCTTATCAATGAAAGATAATTCTTTTTCTGCGCATTTTAAGGCGTTGATCCTGCCATTTTCGATCTGTTCCGCCGTATAGGCGCCTATTCCCGGTACCCTTTCCAAAACAGAACGTTTGGCTTTAAAAATTTCTTCCGCCGAAGTAAAATACTGTAAAAGGTGACGGGCCAGCACATCCCTTACTCCTTTCAGGAATGTAAGTCCTATCAGATATAACGATTCATTCGCCCCCATAAACTACTTCATTTATTATGAACTTCAGGCTTCCGGGCCTGTTATTTTCAATGTGCCGATGGTGCCGCTAATCTCCCAAAGCAGCTATTATTTTATCAAAATATTCACCACGGGTAAGTTTTCCATTCTCGACAACAACAGTTTCTACCCTTCCCTTCGCCGCCATAATCATATCGGACAGCCTGTAAATATGCTGTTCAAATACAAGTTTGATACCCTCACGCTTCAGGTTCAGACAAGATAAAAACCGGTCTCCGCTGCGAAGCGAGTGTTTAAACTTTATTTCCACTTTCGAAACAAAAGCATCCACACCCTTTTCATGCAGTTGTCCGAAATTTTCACCGAGAGACTCCATATATTCGTGACGTGTATGCTCCATATACCGCTGATAATTCGAATTATTCACCACTCCCTGCAAGTCACATTCGTAATCACGCACCTTCATCTCCAGTTCAAAAACATATTCTTTCATTATCTAAATTTTTAATATTATTCCTTTCTGATTTCAAAGATAATGCAAGCCGTGAGAAGTTCAAAACAAACTCGTTTGTTTTTACAAATGCAAATTTTCGCGCCTGTAAATAAAAATCCGCCTCTAAAATTGTTTTATTCCAAAAGTACGCTATATTTGTATGATGATTAATCAGTAAAAAGAGGACGCTATGGTACAATTTGAAACAACGTATGCCGGGTTATCATTAAGAAATCCTTTAATTATAGGCAGCTCCGGCCTTACAAACAGTGCAAAAAAAAACAAAGAACTTGAAGACGCCGGCGCCGGCGCCGTTGTGCTGAAATCATTATTTGAAGAACAGATTGAAAATCAGAGCGATGTATTAATGCATACTACGGACTCACCCGAAGCTGCTGATTATATCAGAAATTATGTAAGAGTAAATCAGGTAGAGGAATATCTGTCGCTTATCAAAGAAAGTAAATCTTTATGTACAATACCTGTTATCGCCAGTATAAACTGCTACAAAGCCAATGCATGGACAGAATTCGCCAAACAGATAGAAGAAGCGGGAGCCGACGCCCTTGAGTTGAATGTCTTTTTTCTTTGTACCGACCTGAATGCTTCGGCCGATGAAATGTACGAATCATATGTATCTATCCTAAAAAAAGTAAGGAGACATATTTCTATCCCCATCATCCTGAAAATAGGAAAATCATTCAGTAATATTCCGCGACTTGTCGATCAGCTTAAACTGTATGAAGCGCAAGGTGTCGTGCTGTTCAACAGGTATTACCAACCTGATATTGACATTCGGAAAATGCAAGTCATTTTAGGACAAGTGTTCAGCACCTCATCAGAGCTAAGCGACACGCTACGCTGGACGGCTATTGTTTCAGGTTCCGTACCGGGCATATCCATCTCTTCATCGTGCGGCATACACAACGGGGAAGATGTCATAAAATGCTTATTGGCAGGAGCTGATACGGTACAATTGTGCAGTACCGTCTATAAAAACGGTCCGGCAATAATCTCTAAAATACAGAACGAAATCGAAAACTGGATGAACGAACAAAAATATGAATCCATATCCGAATTCCGGGGAAAATTAAGTTTTTCAAATGTTGAAACCCCTTCGCTTTATGAACGCTCACAGTTCATGAAATATTATTCGGACAAAAAATAATCTTTTCATAACTATAAATTGCCGGCACCTGTCGGCACCATCTTATACATCCGGTCGGACGGACGGATTTTGTCTCCTGTTTTTATGGAAAAACGCTCACCTTTAACCGTTTTCCGAACAGACTTCAATGCTACACGTATCTCTTTAATCGTCTGAAACAAAGCGCCGGTTGTAGGCCCCGTAATCAGCACCTCATCGCCCACTTCGAGCGAGCCGCTTTCCATTTCAAATTCAGCCACCCGTATGTCATTGAAATATTTAATTCCTTTAGCGATATACTCTTTACGCAGTGTGGCATCTGAACCGTAACGACTACTCCACTCGCCCAATCGCTGCCCCAGGTAATAACCGTTCCAGAAACCACGGTTAAATACTGATTTCAGCCGGTTATCCCACATCGCAATCCTTTCTTCCGAGAAAGTGCCTTCGCAACAGGCTTTGACGGCTTCTTTGTAACATTCCGTTACAATCCGCACATATTCCGGTCCACGGGCACGCCCTTCAATTTTAAACACACGAACACCGGCATCTATCATTTTATTCATGAAATGAATCGTTTTCAGGTCTTTCGGAGACATGATATACTGATTGTCTAC
>DOZP01000167.1:8917-10187 GCA_003517945.1 Porphyromonadaceae bacterium
TTTCCGGAAACCGCCATACAGAGCGCCCCATGACAAAACATTTCAATACGTATCCGTTCACCGTTCGACCCTTTTATCCGCTGTTTGTCAATTTCGTCGTAGAGAATCCGTACCTGCCCGAGATTCAATTCGCGGGCAAGCACCACTACGTCGGCAAACCCGGCATAAAATTTCAAGGCTTCCACATTGGAAATATTAAGTTGTGTGGATAGATGCACTTCCTGTCCGATACGGTTCGCATACGTCATCGCCGCTACATCCGATGCAATAATAGCCGAAACGCCGGCGGTTTTTGCCGCATCAATAATACCCCGCATAAGCGGCAGGTCTTCATCATAAATGACCGTATTAACCGTCAGATAGCTTTTCACCCCATGCTCATGACAAATAGACGCAATAGTACGCAAATCATCCGTCGTAAAATTATTCGCCGAACGCGAACGCATATTCAGTCCTTCTATTCCAAAGTAGACGGAATCAGCTCCGCCCTGTACGGCAGCCGTCAGTGACTCATAGGAACCTACCGGCGACATTATCTCAAACTCATGTATATCATGCTTCATGCAATCCTTCCATTTAAAACACCACAAAGGTAGTCATTTTTAGCCTCTTAAAAAAAGAGACTTGATAAAGACGTAATTCGCATCGTATTGAATTTAAGATAAAATACCTATATATAACTTTTTAAAAAAAGGAATACAGTTTATCAATGCATGGAGAAGCCCCACTGCTAAAGTTGCACGATTCGTATCCGTATGTTTCTCGTATAAGATAAAACAATATGAAAAAAAATTACCTACAACAAATCCTAAGAGGATATAAGCAGGATTTAAGAAGTGTGCTAATCCAAAGCACAATCCGGACAATAATACCTGCCAGACTATCTTTTTGCTAAGATAACGCCTGATCAGGCGAATCAACACATTTTGAAAAAATAATGTTTCAACGAATGGACTTGCTATACATAGCATGATGAAATTCATAATGTAGGAGAATACTCCTCCGAAAATTTTACCGGTCAAAGCCTGTGAATCAGCACCTATGCTTGCTATGAATAATGAAAGTAAAGAATAAGCAATATTTGCTATGATTTGATAGAGCACAAATCCTATTGTAACAAAATAGACTAACTTTTGTTTTCCCCACCAATTTAAAAATTGAGCAATATAATTGTACTGTTTCACAGTTCTAAAATTTGCGCAAAATTAAACAATCAATTTGAAGTTAGAAAATCTTCATACACATCATAAAATTTGTTGCGCAATGACGG
>DOZP01000107.1:0-518 GCA_003517945.1 Porphyromonadaceae bacterium
TTTCCATTTACTTGTTCCGGCAAGCAATGGTTCCCAAAAAGCAGCCGCTTCTTTCCATTTATTAGCCGCAGCATAAACAGACCCCCGTTTCCATTCGGAAGAAAAACTGGTATAATACCAGCGATTCGTAAACGACCAGTATGGGACAAAATACGTATGCATCTTCTCGCCCATAACACCTGATAAATAACGCATTGCATGTTTTACATCGGGTAACGCATACACCTCAATATATGAATCATAATAAAAACTTTCAGACCCATGCCAATTCAACGAGTCCGCGAATGGAAATGAATATACCTCTTGCTGTCCCGGCCATAAAGCTCTTAACTCACCGGACAGGTCTACACGAACGGACCTGCCGGGAGGCAAACCGGCAAATTCGTTTTCGCTGACTTTTGTTAAGAAAGCCAAATGATCCAACGATAGAATGGCATCCACACCGTAACGATCGCAAAGGATCTCCACCTCCGCCTTGGAAAAGGGCCTTTTATCATAAAAAACAGAATCCCTCCGCA
>DOZP01000107.1:526-10481 GCA_003517945.1 Porphyromonadaceae bacterium
TTGCCCAACCAGAAACAGAAATCATATGCCGTACTATCAGCCGACACAAACATCACGGAGTCATCTCCTTTGCTACGTATATACCAATGGCCTATACCATCAGGTTGTTGCGCTGAGTTATTAACGATCAGAATCGTCTTCACTTCCGGAGGAAACGTTATCGACGCCGGATTATACATTTCTACCTCTATACTTTTAATAGAACTACAGGAGATGAAAAATAACACGCTCCAAAACAGGACGCCCCAAAGAACCAGTTGTTTCATATGCACATCTATTAATTTTTAACATCAGGGATATAGGAAACTCACAGCCTATTCATCACTCTCCGGCGTAAGCTCATTTTTTTCACGCTTCGCCAATCCCGGTATATTAATCAGGTATTTCAGGTATAATCACTGATCGCTTTGAAATAGCCGATGGACTCTGCGATTCCGAGGAACGGATCTTTCATATCTTTTTCATATTCAAGGCTGCATTTCCCTGTATAATTTATCTTTCGCATCATCTTCACAAGCGACTGAAAATCAATTTTTCCACGACCGATCTCTATGCCACGTCCGGCTTTGGAGGCTTCCGTAACGTCCTTGATATGTATATCAAAAACACGCGTATGATATTTTTCCAGATCGGCAACCGGATCACATCCGTTGCGCAGGTCATGGCCTACATCAAGGCACATCCCCATTCGCGGATCAAGATTTTTCGTATGTTCCCACACATCTTTGGCATCAGGATACAATGCTATATCCGGCCCGTGAAGATGAATCGCATAATGAAAATCATATTCTTTTACTTTCTTATCAACGTACGGCAACAACTCATAGTTCGGAACCCCGACAATCAATTTCACTCCCACGCGTTTGGCATATTCGAAACCGCGGTCTATTTCTTCTTCCGTCTTCATATAAATCGGACCAACAGCATAACCTGTAACTCCGTAGGAAGCGCATTTTTCATGAAACGCTTTGATCTCTTCATCGGTCGATTTAAACGGCAAATGAAAGTCTTTTATACAAAGATAATGAATATCCAGACTCTTCAATGTCTTCAAAGTCGTTTCCAGATCAAAATTCACAAACGTATAACCGGCCATCCCCAACTGAAACGGATTATTCGCCTTCGTTGCTTTCGGTTTAATTACATCATTCCCTGCCGCTACACTACTTGTCCCTGCGATCAGCGGTTCGGCAATCAACGGAGTTGCGCCCAGCATGGCCACCCCTGCGATACTTTTTTTCAAAAAACTCCTTCTGTCTGACATACTATTACATTTTTACGTTAAAAATTCCAATTACGTGCGGCTTTATACTAAAAAACAATAACACGCGATCTCTGTTCGGATGTATCCGAAAGTTTACCCTTTCAACTTATTAACGCTTTCGCGCAACGTATCAATTTTACTTTCAGCATCCGCCTGTTTCTTTCTTTCATTAGCCACTACCTCAGGCTTCGCATTGGCAACAAATTTTTCATTGCCCAATTTCTTCATCACCGAAAGAAGGAATCCTTCGAGATACCGGATCTCCTCCTCCATCTTTTTTATCTCTTCTTCAATATCGACCGTGCTTCCAAGCGGAATGGCATATTCCGTCGTACCCACCATAAACGTGGCGGCCGTTACATCTTTTTCCGCAGGTTCAATACGTTCAAGGTTACACATTTTCATAATAACGGAGTTGTACGCCTCCCGGTGTTTACCCGAAACAATATGCAAGACAAGCGCTTCCTTATTCGGCACATTGCGCTCCAGGCGAACCGAACGGACGCCTGCCACAATCTGCTTGACGGTTTCAAAATCCGCCACTAATTCATCATTTTTATTTCCGGCATCCGGCATCCGGGTAATCATAATACTTTCGCCCGGTTTACGTAGGGTGACAGACTGCCAGACTTCTTCCGTAATAAACGGCATAAAAGGATGAAGCAATAACATCAATGTGTCAAAAAACTCAAGCGTTGCTTTATACGTTACGGCATCCATCGGCTGTTGATAAGCCGGTTTCACCATTTCCAGATACCATGATGAAAACTCATCCCAAAACAATTTATAAACCGTCATCAGCGCTTCGGATATACGATATTTATCCAGTTCATCATTCATCTGCCTGATCGCGGCGCTTAAACGCGCGCCAAACCAGTCAATAGCTACTTTCGCCGAACCGGGTTGCGCAATATCTTCCGATACCGCCCAGCCCTTCACCAACCGGAGCGCATTCCATATTTTGTTATTAAAATTACGGCCCTGTTCACAAAGCGCTTCGTCGAACGGCAAATCATTTCCGGCGGGAGACGATAAGAGCATCCCCATCCGGACTCCGTCCGCACCGTACTTATCCATCAATTCGATCGGATCGGGAGAATTCCCTAACGATTTGGACATTTTCCGCCCCAGCTTATCGCGAACAATCCCGGTAAAATAAACATTATAGAAACAAGGCTGATGCCGGTATTCAAATCCCGACATGATCATACGCGCCACCCAGAAAAAGATGATTTCCGGCGCTGTAACCAAATCATTTGTCGGATAATAATACTTTATATCTTCATTATCCGGTTCATTGATTCCGTCAAATACGGAAATAGGCCATAACCATGAAGAGAACCATGTATCCAGACAATCTTCATCCTGCCGCAAACCGGAAACCGTCAGTTCCGGATTACCCGATTTTTCACGCGCAAGCTGCAATGCCTCTTCGGCTGTTTCGGCAACCACATAACCGCCTTCCGGTAAATAATAAGCCGGGATGCGATGTCCCCACCATAGCTGACGCGAAATACACCAGTCTTTAATATTTTCCATCCAATGGCGGTATGTATTTCTGAACTTAGCCGGGTAAAATCTGATCGTATCATCCATTACCGCTTCCAGCGCCGGCTTAGCCAGCTCTTCCATTTTCAGAAACCACTGCATCGATAGTTTGGGCTCGATCGGTACATCCGTCCGCTCCGAAAAGCCAACTTTATTCGTATAATCCTCCTCTTTTTCAAGAAGACCCGCGGCGGACAGATCCGTAACGATTTGCTTGCGCACATCAAAACGATCCATACCGATATAAATTTCCCCGGCCTCACTGATCGTTCCGTCATCATTAAAAATATCAATAGCCGGAAGATTGTATTTTTCTCCCAGCATATAGTCATTTACGTCGTGTGCAGGCGTCACTTTCAGGCAACCGGTACCAAATTCCACATCCACATACTCATCTTCGATAACCGGAATAACACGGTTGACAAGCGGGACTATCACTTTCTTTCCATGCAAATGCCGGTTTTTAGGATCATTCGGATTGATACACATGGCCGTATCCCCCATAATCGTTTCCGGCCGTGTCGTAGCCACCACGGCATATCCGTCTTCTCCTTCAATCTTATATCTCAGATAATATAATTTACCCTGCTGCTCTTTATAGATCACTTCCTCGTCCGAGAGCGCCGTAAGCGCTTTCGGATCCCAATTGACCATACGAACGCCACGGTAGATTTTCTCTTTTCTATATAAATCGACAAAGACTTTCAATACACTGTCGGAACGTTGTTCGTCCATCGTGAAACAGGTCCTGTCCCAGTCGCATGAAGCCCCCAGTTTTTTCAACTGTTCAAGTATAATCCCTCCGTGTTTCCGCGTCCAGTCCCATGCATGCTCCAGAAATTCTTCACGCGTAAGATCTGTCTTTTGTATACCTTCCGAAGCCAGTTTGGCCACCACTTTGGCTTCCGTGGCAATAGACGCATGATCCGTACCCGGCACCCAGCACGCATTTTTTCCCAGCATACGGGCGCGGCGAACCAGAATATCCTGAATGGTATTATTTAACATGTGCCCCATGTGCAACACGCCCGTGACATTAGGAGGAGGTATTACAATCGTATACGGCTCACGGCCGTCGGGCGTAGATTTGAACAGCCCATGTTCCAACCAATACTGATACCACTTTCCTTCAACCGCAGAGGGGTCATATTTAGATGCTAATTCCATATGTCTTACAGGCAATTTAATAATTTATTGCGCAAAAATAATAAATTTAATCGACAAGCAAAGGTCTTTCGGTTGAAGTTGAGAAAATAAAGATTTTTACAGCCATAGCTCTGTTAGGGATAAGCGACGGCACGATAACAAAAATAAACAAGTTTTTTTTGTGTTTCTCCCGTCTTGCGTTATCTTTGCGGCGTTTTTAATCATGTGAATATGCAAAAAAATCTCGTTATCGTTGAGTCGCCCGCGAAGGCAAAAACCATCGAAAAGTTTCTGGGGAAGGACTATAAAGTGATGTCAAGTTACGGTCATATCCGTGATCTGAAACCAAAAGAATTCAGTATCGACATTGAGCACAATTACGCTCCCGAGTATGTTGTACCGGCCGATAAGAAAAAATTGGTTTCCGAACTGAAAAAGGAATCCGCCTCTGCCGACGAGATACTTCTCGCTTCCGACGAGGACCGTGAAGGAGAAGCAATTGCATGGCATCTTTTCGAGACGCTTGACCTGAAACCGGAGAACACCAAACGCATCGTATTTCACGAAATCACCAAAAACGCAATTTTAAATGCGTTGAAAAATCCGAGAGACATAGATATCAATCTGGTAAACGCCCAGCAGGCACGCCGTGTCCTGGATCGCATTGTCGGCTTCGAAGTCTCTCCGATACTCTGGCGCAAGGTAAAGCCCGCATTATCGGCAGGACGTGTACAATCGGTTGCCGTCCGCCTGATCGTTGAGCGCGAACGTGAAATCAATCATTTCGTATCCGAAGCATCTTATCGCGTCGTAGCGACATTCATACTGCCCGACGGAACTACTTTACTGAATGCAAAGTTAAACAAACGCTTCAAAGATAAACAGGAAGCGCTGGCATTTTTAGAGTCGTGTAAAGATGCGGACTTCGTGATTGAAGACATAACCAAAAAGCCGGTTAGAAAATCGCCGGCGCCCCCGTTCACAACTTCCACATTGCAACAGGAAGCGGCCCGCAAACTCGGATTCTACGTATCGCAAACGATGATGGTCGCACAACGCCTGTACGAATCGGGATACATTACCTATATGCGTACCGACTCCGTAAACCTGAGTGATCTGGCACTCAACACAAGTAAAGAGGCGATCGTCAGTTCTTACGGAGAAAATTATTACAAATTCCGCAAATACCACACAAAAAGCAAAGGTGCGCAGGAGGCTCACGAAGCGATTCGTCCGACCTATATGAGTGCGCCGGAAATAAGCGGCAATGCGCAGGAAAAGAAACTGTACGACCTGATATTCAAACGTACGATTGCATGTCAGATGGCTGATGCCGAGCTCGAACGCACCACCATCACCATTAACATAAGCAACAAACAGGATGAAAAATTTGTCGCGACCGGCGAAATCATAACGTTCGACGGTTTCTTGCACGTTTACATGGAAAGTCTCGACGAAGACAGTGAAAACGAACAGGAAAACGGCCTTCTCCCGCCTGTAAAGAAAGACGAAGAGCTTTCGATGAGAGATATAGTGGCCACCGAGCGCTTCACCCAACGGCCTCCAAGATATACGGAAGCCAGTCTGGTACACCGCCTGGAAGAGTTAGGAATCGGACGCCCTTCCACATACGCCCCGACCATACAAACCATACAAAACCGTGAATACGTAGTCAGAGGAGATAAAGACGGAACGGAACGCAGCTATAACATTCTGACACTTAAAAACAGTAAAATCACTGATACGGATAAAACCGAAGTAACCGGCGCCGACCGCAACAAACTGATGCCGACGGATATCGGTACGGTTGTGAATGACTTCCTGATAGAATATTTCCCGAATATCCTGGATTATAATTTTACGGCTAATGTGGAAAAAGAATTCGATACAATAGCTGAAGGGCAATTAGACTGGACAAAGTCGATGAACAAATTTTATACGGCTTTTCATCCGATTGTCGAAGCGGCGGCAGCCGTAAAAACCGAATATAAAGTCGGTGAACGCGAATTAGGTATTGACCCGAAAAGCGGAAAACCCGTATTCGTAAAAATAGGACGATACGGGCCGATAGCACAAATAGGACAGGCAAATCCGGAAAATAAAAAGGACAAACCGCAGTTTGCCTCCCTGATGAAAGGACAGTCTATTGAAACGATTACCCTGGAGGAAGTTTTAAAATTGTTCGACCTGCCACGTACGGTTGGCGAATACGAAGGCGAAGAGATGGTTGCCGGTATAGGCCGCTTTGGCCCCTTTATCAGGCACAACGGCGTATTCATCTCCATACCGAAAACACTGAATCCGTTGAGTATCACGCCGGAAGAAGCCATCGAACTTATCGAAGGCAAACGTAAGAAAGAACAGGAACGCCATATCAAAACATTTAAAGAAGAAGATCCGGATTTGGAGATTTTAAACGGCAGATTCGGCCCTTATATCGCATATAAAGGCAATAATTACCGGATTCCGAAAAGTACGGAACCGGCTTCCCTGACGCTTGAAGACTGCCGGAAAATTATTGATGAGGCTGCCGACAAACCGGCGAAAAAAAGATTTTCCAAAGGCAAAAAGAAAGAGTAGAAACCCCTGCTAATTTTTAAAAAACTTCAAAAATCCCTCTTTGTAAGCCGGTGAAATTTCGATCTCTGTTTCATCTTCGAGAACGATAATGCCACCGGAGCTTTTCAGGTATGATTTTACGGCGTTCACGTTAATCATATGTGATTTATGGACACGCAGGAAAGGATAAGGCAATATCTCATCAAAATACTTCAACAGGCGGCAAACCATTTTTTTTGTTTTTATTCTGTTCCGGAAATAAACATCCGTAAAATTGCCGTTCCCTTGCAAACGCAGAATATCGTCCATACGTTCTACTTCAAATCCTTCGAGCGTCGGCAAAATAACGCGTTGCCGTTCAGGTTTCGGTTCACGGATATTTTCAACCAAAATCCGGTTCCGGTTAAAAATTTCATTGTTAATAATATGTTGCTGCACTTTGTTGACTGCCTGAATCAATTCTTCTATGCTGATTGGCTTCAGCAAATAGTAAGCGGCGCTCCGGTTCAGCGCACGCAGGGAATATTCGGAAAAAGCCGTGGCGAAAATAGTTTCAAAGTAAAGATCTTCACATCCTTCCAGTACATCAAATGCATTTCCGAACGGCATTTCCACATCCAGAAAGACAAGTTGCGGCTGCAAGTCATGCAAAACACGAATAGCCTCCTTGCAATTATGCGCTTCACCCACAACCTCCAGTTGCGGACAATATTTCGCTATGTAATTTTTCAGCACTTCCCTGGCTGATAATTCATCCTCAACTATAACGGTTTTTATTTTTTCCATCCTATTCCACTTTTTTCCGGTCAATCCGTGGAAAACAAAGCGTCACCACCACCCCGGTATCCTCTCCGCTCTTATCTACAATCTCCATCGTTATCTTCGTATGATAAAGATGATTCAACAAACCGATACGCTCCTGCGTATTGCTTTGCCCGCGCGAATGACGGGCTTTCTGATGTGCGGTTTTCAACTCCCGGCTCTTCTGTATGCCGATGCCATTATCTTCCACAACGATACACACATCTTTCTCCTTCCGGAAAACGGACAGGGATAAAATGCCGGCCTCTTCCTTATACCGCAACCCATGCCATACGGCATTTTCCAACTGAGGCTGGATCAACATATTAGGAATCATCACGGAATCCGTATCCAAGGCCTCGTCCACATGAATCGTATAGGTAAACTTATCGCTGAAACGTAATTGTTCCAACTCTAAATATTCGCGTAGTTGTTCCAGTTCCGTACTGAGCGGAATAAAGTCTTTATTGGAATTTTCCATAATCGTACGCATCAGTTTGGAATAGGATGACAGGTATTTATTGGCTTCCAGTTCATTATTTTCGGATATAAACTGATTCACACTGTTCAGGCTGTTGAAAATAAAATGAGGATTCATTTCACGCCGCAATGACTGCAATGCGATCTTTTTATTTTTCCTGAGATTGTCGTACAACACTTTCAATATGACCACCAGAGAAATCAGAACCAGGACTATCGAAGCCAGCAACACATCGTTATAACGGTTTTTCTTTGTGATCAATTCATCTTTCAGCATACGCTCCTTCTCCAACTGCGTAATTTTATCTTCCTGCAGCCGGAAAAATTTTTCGTCCACCAACGTACTGTCATTCTTCACCAGCGTATCTAATTTACCGATAAAATCGGAATAGGCGGCCAAAGCCTGGGATGTTTTGCGTTCTTTTTCATACCGGTGCACAATCTGTTCCAGGACTTTCTTCGCATCCAGCGTCAAACCTTTTTCAATTGCCGTGTTATAAGCATCCTGCAACGAACTGATTCCGTCGGAGGTTTCGCCTGCTTCGAAATAAGAAGTCGCCAGGTTTTGCAATTGCTTTACGGCTGTTTTCGGATTATTTGTCCGGCGCGCTTCATCAACCAACTCTTTATTCAAACCAATAGCCTCCTCGTGTTTTTTATCCGTCACAAGCGTATTGGCTATTTCCTGTTTTATCTGAAATGAAACATCCTGGGTTGCTTCGAACGACTCTGACTCTTCAAGCGCTTTTTCCAATTCTTCCAACGCTCCCTGATTATCATTTTGGGCTAATTTCACCTCTGCCATCTGTCTGCGTGCGGATATTTGTTCCGGAACGAAATTCGAATTGGCGGCCAGGTCAATATTTTGCTGAATATAGGCGGACTGAGCCGTCAAATTCAAAGGCTCTCCCAAACGGGCCGCATCATTTTTATTCAATAACTTCTGCGTATCATCCGCCGCTAAACGAGCCGCATTCCTGTAATTCTCAATCGCATCCTCCATCCGGCCCTGCATTTCCTGAACCTTTGCCAGCTCCCGGTACACCCAAGAGGACTGATCGTTTTTCTTCCGTTTCAGCGAAAGAGTCAGCGCCCGTTTCAAATAATCTTCCGCCCGGGCATAATCCTTCTTATCGGCAAGCTCCTTTGCCAACTCAATATAGTCACCCGCAACAGTCTCATCCGAAGCGCTTTGCTCCAGGGATTCGGAAAGTTTTACGGCCTGCGTATGAATTGTACTGCCGGATGATGTCTTCTTCGCTTTCTTATCCGTTTGCGCATACACGGACGAAACCGTTACCAATAACAGTAACCATACAACATAGCGTATCGTCCGCCGGAAAACGGGAAGAAGACCCTTTTTACAGGAATATGTATGTATCGGTTGCATCTGCATATCACTTTTTTTTATCTGAATACAAAGTAAATACTTTTAATCGCATCTCCCAAACTGTTCACTTATTTAAAAGACCTTTTTATCAAGTGAAAACCGAAAGTCACCCATTTTGCCCGAAAAGTCAGTTTTTAACACTATACATTTGCCATGGAAAACAATTAAAAACATACAACTATGAAACAATTTAAATTAACCGGAGTATTGATGCTACTTTGTATCATCTTCAGCAATTGTAAAAATGCACATGCGGAAAACGCAACAACTAATTTTTCGAACGAGCCCGTTGTCAAAACCACGTCCAATGCCGGCAATAAAATTCAGGTTGCCATCCTATTAGACACGTCCAGCAGTATGGACGGCCTGATCAATCAGGCAAAATCACGTTTGTGGAATATTGTAAATACACTGACCACCCTGCGCTTTAACGGTAAAGAACCGGAAATACAAATTGCATTATACGAGTACGGGAATGACGGACTCAGCGCATCCGGCGGCTATGTGCGCCTCGTCGCACCGTTAACAACGGACCTGGATCTGATTTCGGAAAAACTTTTTGCCCTAAAAACAAACGGTGGGTTGGAATATTGCGGAACCGTTATCGACAAAGCGACGAAAGAACTGAAGTGGAGCACAAATGACAAAGACATCCACTTAGTCTACATTGCCGGAAACGAACCATTCACACAAGGAAATATCTCCTACAAAGAAGCGATCGGCGACGCTTTAAGGAAAAATATTACCGTAAATACAATCCATTGCGG
>DOZP01000107.1:10495-10791 GCA_003517945.1 Porphyromonadaceae bacterium
AAATTTTTCAATATCAATCACAATGCATACGTACGCTACATCGCCACGCCATACGACGACCGGATTGACGCATGCAACATTCGCTTAAATGCTACTTATGTAAGTTACGGGCGCATCGGAGAATCAAAGAAACAAAACCAGGCTGCCCAGGATGTAAACGCCGAGTCCATATCTTCTGCAAATAAAGCGGAACGCATCGTCAGTAAAACCAAAGCAGCCTACAAAAACGAATCGTGGGACCTGGTCGATCTGACGGAAGTGAATGAAGCAGCATTGAAAGACATCAGGCAATCCGA
>DOZP01000015.1:0-484 GCA_003517945.1 Porphyromonadaceae bacterium
CATCTTGCGCCTAAAATATTTAAGGATACATGCCGTATAAACTGGGAGCAGACTACCGGGCAGGTTTACGATTTTATACGCGGCCTGTCTCCTTACCCGGCTGCATGGACGGAGTGTATCCTTCCGGAAGGGCAACGCATACAGGTGAAGATTTTTCAGTCGGAGAAACGCTGCGAAACTCATTCGTTGCCTCCCGGAACTATTCGCACCGACGGTAAGTGTTACATAGATGTTGCGACAAGGGATGGTTTTATACGGATACTGTCGCTTCAGTTATCCGGAAAAAAACGAATGCCGGCGAAAGATTTTCTGAACGGAAGTCAATATGCAATTGATAACCGGCGGTTTTTTTAATGAATTAAAATAGTGACAACCGAAAGTTTCTTCGGAAGGATCCGGCAAAATGCTTTCGGTATGCTTATTGAAAACAGATGATTTTAGACATTGCACTTATTGTATCGGGAGTTGTTTGCCTGCTCGCCGG
>DOZP01000015.1:535-6282 GCA_003517945.1 Porphyromonadaceae bacterium
ACTACTCAACTTGTTCTGTGGTTATTGTTGGTTTTGCTGACCCTGTTGGCGGATTATCTGCTGCCGGTTCTGGGCGTAAAAAAATGGAACGGCAGCAAATGGGGAAATATAGGATGTATCACAGGTACTGTTGCCGGCCTGTTTTTGTTCCCGCCGTGGGGCGTTATATTGGGGCCTTTCCTGGGTGCGGTGCTTGGGGAATTGTTGTTTGCCGGAAAAAAAGCGCCCGAAGCGCTGAAAGCCGGCTTCGGGGCATTTATCGGTTTTGTTTTGGGGACGGTATTTAAACTGTCCGTATGCGGATGGTTTGTTTTCTGTTTTATAAGGGCTTTGGTTATCAGTTAAAAAAATCATCGAATCCGCTGGGCCGTGATTTTTTCTCATCTTCTTTTTTATTACCGGAAGCACATGGGTCCTTAAATTCGTCCGGAATGTCAAACGTTTCTTTTTCCGAATATTCCAGTTCGCTGTCTGCAAACACCTTTTTCATGAAATTGGCATAGATGGGTAAGGCAACATTTGCGCCTTGTCCTTCCATTGTGTCGAAATGGATGGAGCGATCCTCTCCTCCTACCCAGCAACCGGCCACGATACTTGGAGTAAAGCCCATATACCAGCCATCCGAATGATTTTGAGTGGTGCCGGTTTTTCCTCCCATAGGCGCTTTTATGCCGTAACTATAGCGTAAACGGCCTGCCGTGCCGCCGTCTACCACACTTTGCAGCATACTTAGCAGTTTATAGGTAGCATCTTCCGGTAAGACTTCATTCATCTCTGACGTAAACGTAGCAACCGTATTACCGTATGCATCTTCGATGTGGGTGATATACATCGGTTCGATCCGGAGCCCTTTATTCGTAAATACGGTATAGGCGCTGACCATCTCGGATACGGAAATATCCGGCGTTCCCAGACACATGGCAACAACGGGGTCGATATGCCCCTTAAAGCCGAAAGAGCGCAGTAATCTTTCCAGCGCATAGGGAGAAAGGTGTTTCATCAGGTATGCCGTTACCCAGTTGGATGAATTCTGTAGTCCCCACTGGAGGGTCACCTCTTCGCCTATTCTTTTGTTCGTTGAGTTTGCCGGTTTCCATATTGTACCGGCTTCATCTAATAATTGTTGTTGCACATTAAGCATTTTATCGCAAGGTGTAAATCCTTCGCTCATCGCTAAGGAATATACGAACGGTTTCATGGTAGAACCTATCTGCCGGCGTCCCATAGTAACCATATCGTATTGGAAATTAGCAAAATCAATACCCCCCACATAGGCTTTTACATGTCCGGTACGCGGATCCATCGCCATAAACGCGGTACGCAGAAAACTTTTATAATACCGGATGGAATCAAGCGGAGTCATAATGGTATCTTTCATGCCTTCCCAACTGAAGACGGACATTTCCGTTTTCGTTTTGAATATACGTGTTATTTCTTCCTCGCTCGCCCCGGCTTCCTTCATCGTTTTGTAGCGGTGCGACTGGTTGACGGCACGATTCAGTATTTCGTTAATCTGTTTTTCTTTTTCTGTATCCGGGACTGAATAAGGAAAAGTGAAAGGCGCATATTTTTTTCCCTTTTTTTCTTTGAAAAAAGAGGGTTGTAACGTTTTGCTCAAGTGTTCTTTGACAGCATCTTCCGCGTATTGTTGCATGCGCGAATTCAATGTCGTATAAATCTTCAGCCCGTCGGAATAGATATTATACGGTTTGCCGTTTGGTTTTGTGTTTTTGTTGCACCATCCGTATAGGGGGTTTGTTTCCCAGGAAACGGAATCTTCTGCAAATTTTTGCTGCAACCATGACGGATAATTGCCGCGTACGGGTTTTTGCGCGGAAAGAGTCTGGCGCATGTATTCCCAGAGATAGGGTGCCGCCCCTTCTTTGTGGTCGATGCGCGCAAAATTCAATTCCAGCGGCAATTGAGACAAAGAGTCACAAGTCGCTTTGTCAATATATCCGTATTTTTCCATTTGCCCCAATACCGTATTGCGTCGTCCTATTGCACGTTCGCTGAATCTTCTCGGATTATAATACGAAGGGTTTTTACACATTCCGACCAACGTGGCGGCTTCTTCAATCTTGAGATTCTTGGGGGTTGTATTGAAATAGGTGCGTGCGGCCGATTGTATTCCTACGGCATTATAGAGGAAATCGAATTTGTTCAGGTACATATTAATGATTTCCTCTTTTGTATAGTATTTTTCAAGTTTTACGGCGATCACCCATTCGATCGGTTTTTGGAGCACACGTTCGGTTACACTGCCCACGCTTGGGGAAAACAATTGTTTGGCCAACTGTTGTGTAATCGTACTGCCCCCTCCTCCGCTTTTCTGCATCAGGATGCCCCGTTTTACGACGGCGCGGATCAAACCTTTGATATCGATTCCGCTGTGTTTTACGAACCGGTTGTCTTCCGTTGCGATAAGGGCCTGTACTAACTCCGGAGATAAATCACTGTATTTCACGTGTATCCGGTTGTCTTTGCTATAGGAGTAAACTCCGAGCAGAACCCCGTCCTCTGAAATTACCTGCGACGCATAGCGGTCTATCGGGTTTTCCAGTGATTCTATGGTAGGCATATATCCTATGCGTCCTTTTGCAATCGCCGTAAATATAAGTGTTGCGCTTAAGATGGCTAATCCGAAACAACTCCATAAGGTGATGTTTATCCGTTTCCGGACTTGGGGTGTTATTTTATTCTGAAATTTTTTCCAACTGCTTTTTTCGTTATCATTCTTCATAATTTAGCAACTTCTGTTCCAGTATCGTTTTCTTCTTCCGGCGCTTTTTTGACAAAAAACGCACTTAATTCATACAATCCGTATAGCGGGAAAAATACACATCCGAGTGTGAACGGATCACTGCTTGGCGTAATAAATGCGGCTACGATCAACAAGCCGGCAACGGCATGACGGCGGTATTTGTTGAAAAATGCACGGGTCAGAAGACCCAGTTTTGATAATAACCATGAAACCAAAGGCATCTCAAATACGATTCCCATGGCAAATATGAGCATGATGAACATATCAACGTAAGATTCCAATGAAGACTGATTTTCTATGGCGTCGCTTATGTTGTAAGTTGCAAGAAAACGTAATGTCATCGGAAAAACAAAGAAATATCCTACGGCACATCCCGTGAAAAACATAATCGTACCAAAGAAAAAAGCCCATCGTACATTTTTCTTTTCATAATCATACAAGGCCGGACTTATAAACTTCCAGATCTCAAAAACAAGATAGGGAAATGTTATTAATAGTGCCAGCCAGAATGAGGTTGACATGGAGATGAAGAACGGAGATATAAGTTTTACATTAAATATTTTTACCCAATAGGTGTCATCGCAAAAATCAGGCAAAAGAGGTATTGTCGTTGTTAGTTTGCATAGTACACGATATAAAATAAAATCGGCACGCGTTGGCGCCAGAATGATGGTATCAAATATATACTGCGTAAAAACAAATCCCGTTATAGTAAAAACTATAAGCACGATCACACACCTGAATAATGTCCAGCGTAATGCTTCCAGGTGATCCCAGAAAGACATCTCCTCCTGTTGTTGTGACATATCTATGCCTTATTTTTCCGAATTATTCGTTGTCGTTGAATCTTCCGCGTTGATATCGTTTTCAATACCTTTTACTCCTTCTTTGAAGTTCTTGATTCCTTTGCCCAAGCCTTTCATCAGTTCCGGAATTTTTCTGCCTCCGAATAATAACAGGATAATGATTGCAATGATAATGATTTCCGGTGCGCCCAGATTCTGTAAAAATAATAAATAGTTCATTTTGTATTCTCCTTATTTTTTTCTTTGGTTGTCTTATTAATTGGCAAAGATACGATTAGAAATTGATAAAACTGCCTTTTTTAGTAATTTTATTGTTTTTGGCATGTTGGCGTTTTTATGGCGTAAAGTTCATGGCTGTTATTTTGCGGCATATATGCCTGTTTTTTAGTTGTGTGGTTTTTTTTCGGAAATAGAATGAGGAGTTTCGGTTGCAGGAGGCCATCCCGGTAATAATCAAAAGAAAATGCACTTTCTTTTGGTTATTACATTTGATTTGCACTATCTTTGTAAATCCAATTTGGAATTATGTAGTGATGAAATACGCCTGTTTCACAGCGTACAAAAGATAATTATATATTAAAAATATACGTATGAAAGTTTTTGTTTATCCGGGTCAGGGCGCCCAGTTTACGGGTATGGGAAAATCCATGTATGACCAAAATGCACATGCAAAGGAGTTGTTTGAGAAGGCGAATGAAATTCTCGGTTTCCGAATAACGGATATCATGTTTTCCGGTTCTGATGATGAACTGAAACAGACCAAAGTAACGCAACCGGCTATATTTCTGCATTCCGTTATTCTTTCTAAGATATGGGGTAAATTGTTTACGCCCGGAATGGTTGCCGGACATTCGTTGGGTGAGTTTTCGGCGCTGACCGCTTCCGATGCCCTTTCGTTTGAGGATGGGCTTAGGCTTGTATCGAAGCGCGCCCATGCTATGCAGAAGGCATGCGAAATGCAACCGTCTACCATGGCGGCTATTATCGGCTTGCCGGATGAAGTGGTAGAAAACGTCTGTAAAGCGATAACGGATGAAATTGTTGTTTGTGCGAATTATAATTGCCCGGGGCAGATTGCCATTTCCGGAACAAAGGCCGGTATTGATAAAGCGTGCGAAATGTTAACGGAAGCAGGCGCCAAGCGTGCGTTGGTATTAAATGTAGGAGGCGCATTCCATTCGCCGCTGATGGAACCTGCACGTGCGGAATTGGCCGAAGCAATTGAATCGACCATCGTAAACAAGCCGGTTTGCCCGATATATCAAAACTATACCGCCCTGCCGTCGACCGATCCGGAAGAAATAAAGAAAAATCTGATTGCCCAGTTGACGGCTCCGGTCAGATGGACACAGACCGTGAAAAATATGGTTGCCGGCGGCGCCGATCATTTTGTGGAATTGGGCCCGGGAAGAGTGCTTCAGGGACTGATCCTGAAAATTGATAATTCGGTTACGGCTGAAAGTTATCAGGATAAGGTGACAAAAGATTGAACGGATGATTCACAAGTTGATTCTGTATGTCTGCCGATCCTGTAATATACGATAAGAATACGTTGGAGTTTGTCACTGTTGCGCTTGAATTCTGCGCTTTGGTGGAAACAGCTTCCCAACATACATTATTCTCATTTACAGACAAAGCCGTAAAAATTATCCCCCTGCTTTATCTGAAAGCTACTTTATTGCCCGGTATGGAAGAGCCGGAGGATGATAATGAGCCGGAACATTTCATTACTGAGCATACGTATGAGGCGATACGTTATCGCATCGCGAATCTTTTGGGCGAACATGATTCGTACCTGGATACGTTTCATCCGGATATCCGGTATAGTGATACGCCGATTGCTTCCACCATATCGGAAAGCCTGGCTGACGTGTATCAGGATTTGGGAGATTTCGCAGCATTGTTTCGTCAGGAAAACGAAGAAGTGATGGCGCAGGCATTGTATAATTGCAGGGAGAGCTTCCGGGTATATTGGGGGCAGAAACTGCTAAATGCATTGAAAGCGCTTCATGTAGTACATTTTAATGAAGAATTGTCTTCCGGAGAAGACGGTTTTCTTACCGGAGGGGATATCGGATGAATTTTACACACGCCATTACAAAAGACGCAATTTCGCGGATGCCACGGGAAATGTTTCCGGGGCGTATCGTCGTCATAGAGGATAAGGTGGAGTTGGA
>DOZP01000015.1:6372-6796 GCA_003517945.1 Porphyromonadaceae bacterium
CGGTTAAATCGTTTTAAAAAAATGCCGTCTTCATTGGAATCGTTTCTTAAAAACAAAGATGTAAAGAAGATAGGTCTATCATTACGTGATGATTTTCACGGCTTGCATAACCTGACTACTGTTTTGCCGGGTAATTTTATTGATTTACAGACGTATGTGACTAAATTTGGTATAGAAGATATGAGTCTTCAGAAAATTTATGCGATCTTGTTCGGCAAGAAAATTTCCAAGCGTGAACGCCTGAGTAACTGGGAGGCGGATGTCCTTACGGAATCACAGCAACGTTACGCTGCTCTTGATGCATGGGCTTGTCTCCGTATTTATCAATTTCTGGAATGTTCAAAATGAGTCCCGGCAACATCTATCTCAAACCGAAAAAGGAGGAATCGCTCCTGCGTTTTCATCCCTGGGTTTTTTCAGGGGC
>DOZP01000198.1 GCA_003517945.1 Porphyromonadaceae bacterium
TCGACGGACATGGTGGCATCCGTATTTAATTCGAACAGGTTGATAATGGCGCCGGTAGAACCCTGGACGGGTAGGGGGATCGGTTCGTTTGTTTCCGCATCCAGAATCTGGCCTTTAATTCCTCCGTTGGGTGCGTCGTAGTTGTCTAATTCGTTGACACAACTTGTTATGCCGAGGATTGCGGCGGCTATTGTAATGAATAAATTTATTTTTTTCATCTGTGTATCTATTTAGCGTTATTAATTCGTATATCCCGGATTTTGGATCAGTTTCGGGTTTGCTTTCATATCTTCGTCATCTATTTTCGTGTAGTAATTCCTTTCTAAGAATATACGGACCTGTTTGGGTGTACGCGAACTGGTTTCAAATGTATATTTGCCGTCTTCCAGATTCAGCCAGGGATATAAAGCGGAACCCCTGATATTATTCAGTCCGCCCTGAGATACGTCCAGATGAGCTATACGCCACCGTTTCATATCCCAGAAACGATGTCCTTCGAATGCCAATTCGATTTTGCGTTCCTGGCGCACCTTTTGTATGTCGATTGATTCCAATGATTTGATGCCGGCTCTTTCGCGTATTTTATTAACGGTTTCCAGCGCTTCATCGTCTTTTCCTCCCAGTTCGATCGCCGCTTCCGCGAGGTTCAGGTACATTTCCGCCAGACGGAAAACAACCCAGGGTGTTTCCGATTTACTCATATTTACGTCCTGAAGGGTTTCGTCCCAGAATTTTTTCTGGTAAAAACCGGTTTTCGATTGGTCTCCCGTGTCGGAACCGGCGTCTTTTCCCGAGACGTTGTATATCACTCCGTTGTATACATACGTTTCTCCCGCATCCGGTTGTTGGGTCGATTCGATCTTTTCTCCGGATGGGGTGATTAGGCCTCTTCTTATTTCAACAAATGATCCTTTACAGGGTGAACCCGGCAGGTATACCGATCCAAACAAACGGGGATCTTTTCCTTCGAACAGATCCAGCGGATTTTCAAAACGTTTGGGCGTTCCGTCCGGATTTTCAATGACCAGCTTGCCGGATGTTCCGTCCGTATATTCATACGTTTCGATCATTTCCAGTGTAGGAGCGACCCCGCAACCCCATCCGCCTGCACGGAATGAAAAGGGAGCGTTTCGTTTATCCCAGGAATGACCGATACTGCCGGATACGCTGAATTGTTTCTGGAAAATATATTCTCCGTTATCTCCATTCGTTGTTTTGGTGAAAATCTCACAGTAATTCTGTGCTTTATCGTCCGGTTTGTTATTATATAAGGCAAATTTTCCGGAGCTTATGATTTCTTTGGATGCATCGTATGCTTTCTGGAAAAAACGCTGCGCTTCGGACGAAGGAATACCGACTGTACCGTCTAACTGTACGGTTCCGTATCTGGCAATAGTGCCTGCGTATAATGCCGCACGCGAACAGAGGGCTAATGCCGTGCTTCTGTCTACCCGGTATTTACCGGACGCATCTCTGTTTAAGGGCAGGTCGCCGGCTATTTCCCAACATTCGTTCACAATGAAGTCATATACTTCCACTTCTTTATTACGCGGAATTTGCAGGCTTTCCGGATTGTTCGGGTCATATTCCTGTGATTCGCTGATAAGCGGTATGCCTCCGTAACGTTTTGCCAGCGAGAAATAATGCCATGCGCGGATGAAACGGACTTCCGCATTGAGCGCTTTTTTCTCCGCTTCATCCAAGGAAGCGTCTTCCAGTTGAGCCAGAAAGTCGTTGCAGTTCCGGATACCCGGATACCACCGGCTTTTAAATTTTTCACCGAATAATCCGTTCTCATACGTATAGGTAGCATTGGGATTATCAAATAGCGGGTCTTTCTGGAAAGAAGCCTGCGCTTCGTCGGACATGGTGGCTGAATTCATTAATCTCCACTCTTCTCTGTACCAGTTATCAAAGTGTTCCAGGTACATTTTGTCGTACAGATTTACCAGCACGGCATTTATTACTTTAGGATCCTGCCAGACTTTATCCGGCGTTATCGTATCAAACGGTTCTTTGTCTAAGTAATCGCTACATGCCGTGAGTATCAATAATAATGCACAACAGGCAAATCGGTTGAATTTCTTTATATGTGTATTCATAGAATATTTATTTTAAAATGAGATATTAACACCAAAATTAAACGTTTTCATCTGCGGATAATAACGGAACAAGTCATGTTCGTTTTCCGGGTCCATAAATTTCATAAATCTTTTTTGGCTTGTCATCGTTATCGGGTTTAAAGCATTGGCATATATACGGATGTTTTCAACTCCGACTTTGCTCAGTATATTACCAGGTAACGTATATCCCAGTTCAATTGTTTTCAGGCGTAAGTAATTGGCCTTATTTATCGTCCATGTGCTTTTCATATTATTTCCGGAATATCCGGTCGGGCGTAATGCCGGCATTTCGCCGGGTATCCATTTACTTCCCGGATCCGTCGGGTCTTCCCTGTGCCAACGGTCTGTAAATATATCGACGCCATTGCCCAGCCCCTGCTGTATGAAAGGAGCCATCATATCTCCTCCGATGAAAACTTCATGTCCGGCCGCTCCCTGAAAGAACACATTCAGGTCTATACCTTTCCAGTCCGCATACAAATTCAAACCGTAATACATGCTTGGCGTCTTGCTGTGCCCGATAGGCTGATCGTCTTTGCCGTCGATGATGCCGTCGTTGTTCCAGTCCTGGTATTTTATATCCCCGGGCATCAGGGATTTGTTTCCGTTCCCGTCCTGTATCGGAGAATTCAGTATTTCTTCGTATGACCGGAACTGGCCGATTGCCTGTTTTCCCCATTCTATACTTTTATACCGGTCGTTGGTATTGTTTCGCCAGTTATCATACATATTTGTCGGGTCTGCTCTTTCTACATAACGGTTTAGCACCCGTACCGTCGTAAAGTTCGCTTTTACATCGTAGTTGACAGCTCCGATTTTGTTTCGATGTCCTAACACGATTTCAAAGCCCCTGTTTTTATCCGAATTCAGGTTTTCCTGTGGCAGATTTAACCCGAAAGAAGTGGGTATTGTTAATAAGCGATTGGCTAATAATCCGTTACGATTTCTTTCGAAATAATCAAATTCCGCATTGAACAGGCCGCGCATCATATTTAATTCAAATCCGATATTGGCGGTTGTCGATTCGTACCATGTTAAATTGAGATTCGGAAGTCCTCTGTCCGAAGCGCCGTTGGAAACGCCTCCCGAGCCTAATATATATTTACCGTCCGGATATTTATATCCGCTCATGTGTTGGAAAGCGGCAAAATCACCTTCGTCGCCTACTTTACCGTAGGATCCTCTTATTTTTAGATTTTCAATGAAACCGAGATTGTCTTTGAAGAAACCTTCTTCCGAAATTCTCCATCCCAAAGAAACCGCGGGAAAAAATCCCCAGCGTTTGTCGGATGCGAATTTATAGGAACCATCGTAGCGAAAACTGAATTCTGCCAGGTATTT
>DOZP01000171.1 GCA_003517945.1 Porphyromonadaceae bacterium
ACACAAAAAACATAACCTAATATATTTCCCAACAGCTTTACAGGCATATTCAGGTTGTATTATGTCGCAAAAGCGGAAGATGTACCATAGCTCCGGGAGTAATTTCGTTTCATAAAATGCAAATAATAAAAAAAGCAAGCTTTCTTTGTATTCCCCGCGGCTTGCATTATCTTTGCCTATCGTAAACAAGCACCTTATGAACGAGATTGGATCAAAAATCAAACGACTTCGCGAAGAATTGGAAAAACACAATTATAATTATTACGTGTTGTCCATGCCTGTCATATCCGATAAGGAATTTGACTATCAGATGAAAGAGTTGCAACAACTCGAAGAACAATATCCGGAATACACAGATCCCCTGTCGCCTACGCAACGCGTGGGAAGCGACCTGTCCAAAGAATTTGAACAAATTGAACATCAATATCCGATGCTCTCGCTCGGCAATACTTACTCTGAAGGTGAAATACGTGATTTTTACGAACGTACGGCGCGTACATTAAATGAACCTTTTGAAATTGTCGCCGAACTTAAATACGACGGTTCCTCCATTTCGCTTATTTATGAAAACGGAAAGCTGTTGCGCGCCGTCACACGTGGAGACGGGACGCGTGGAGACGACGTAACGGCCAATATAAAAACGATACGCTCCATTCCATTGAAATTACGCGGAAATTATCCGGAAAAATTTGAAATACGGGGCGAAGTGATGCTTCCCTGGGCAGAATTTGAACGTCTCAATAAGGAACGGGAAGAACAAGAAGAGCCGCTTTTTGCCAATCCGCGCAATGCAGCGGCAGGCACGCTTAAACAACAAAATCCGGCGATCGTTGCCAAACGCCGTCTGGATACTTACTGCTACTACCTTTTGGGCGAATCGTTACCATCCGGCACACATTACGGCAATCTGGAAGCGGCACGGTCATGGGGATTCAAAATTCCGGATGTAATGCGCGTATGCAACACCTTGCAGGACTTACTGGACTATATCGCATATTGGGATACGGAACGGAAAAATCTGCCGGTAGCTACGGATGGCATCGTTTTCAAAGTAAATTCCCTGCGTCAGCAACGTTTTCTCGGCTATACCGCAAAAAGCCCCCGTTGGGCGATCTCTTATAAATTTCAGGCGGAAAAAGCCGAAACAAGGCTCAATTCCGTTTCCTACCAGGTAGGACGAACCGGAATCATCACTCCCGTTGCCAACCTGGAACCGGTACAATTGGCCGGTACGGTTGTTAAACGCGCTTCATTGCACAACGCAGACATCATTGCCGAACTGGATCTCCATATAGGCGATCAGGTGTATGTGGAGAAAGGCGGAGAAATTATACCCAAAATTGTAGGTATCAACAAAGAAGCCCGTTCCATGCTGATGGGCGACAAAGTAACATTCATCACGCATTGTCCCGAATGCGGAACACAACTCATCCGCGAAGGGAGTGAAGCCGGACATTATTGCCCGAATGTATGGGGATGTCCCCCGCAGATAAAAGGCAAAATAGAACATTTTGTCACACGGCGTGCCATGAACATAAATATTGGGCCTGAAACGGTGGAAGACCTTTACAATGCAGGGTATGCCCGTAATACCGCCGATTTATATACTATCAAATTTGCAGACCTGATGCGTCTGGAACGATGGGCAGAGAAAAGTGCGCGTAATTTTTCAGAAAGCCTCGAAGAGTCGAAAAAAGTACCTTTCGAACGCGTTCTCTTCGCACTCGGTATACGATTTGTCGGCGAAACGGTTGCCAAACGTTTAACCTATTCCTTCCTCTCCATCGAGAATCTGGAAAATGCTTCGCTTGAAGAGTTAACATCCATTGATGAAATAGGATTACGCATCGCGCAGAGTGTTGTCGATTATTTTGCGGACGAACGAAACCGCATACTGATAAACCGCCTGAAAGAATATGGGTTGCAAATGCGGATAAGCGAAGATATACAGACATCACGCACAGATAAACTCAAAGACCTGATAATCGTCATCAGCGGAACTTTTTCACAACATTCGCGTGATGAATACAAAGCAATGATAGAACAACACGGCGGAAAAAACAGCAGCTCCATTTCCGGTAAGACAAATTATATACTGGCAGGAGAAAATATGGGACCATCCAAGCTGGAAAAAGCCAAAAAATCAGGTATAAAAATAATAAACGAAACGGACTTTTTAAACTTAATCGGCGAATGATTCTGACCAACTACTTTCTGAAAAAAGAAATACGAAAATTAACCGGCAACGCATCCAAACGGCCTCATCAGTACCGGTCTTTAAAGGAGATTAAAAATATCCTGATTATCTGCGACACAAAAGACTGGGATGCGACAAGGAACTGTATTGAAAAGCTCAGATCAATGAACAAAACCGTCAATACGGCTATTTTTTCTCCGACAGCAAAAGATGTGCCGACCTGGTATTCCAATTATTTATTGTTACGCGCCGATAAAGATGTCAACATATGGGGCTTTCCGGAAAAAAGTATTCAGAAACAATTTTACAGCCTGCCCGCCGACCTTATCATTGATTTTTCCGGTGAAACTTCGCTTCCGATGTTCTACATGTTTCTGCAACATCCGTCAACATTCAAAACCGGAATTAAAAGAAGCGAAAAACCGGTATATGACTTCTCCATTATACCTCCTGAAAAAAATAACGATCTGCAATATCTATTCGAACAATTGCTGAACTATTTGCAATCCATCGCTTCCAAATAAGCAATAACGCATTCTCGCTAACCGATATGAAAGACAGGCAGCGTTTCGGTAATAAAAATGAACAGGTTCTTTTCCTGACTTTGACGGTTTG
>DOZP01000054.1:0-924 GCA_003517945.1 Porphyromonadaceae bacterium
GGACCTACCGGAAGCCCTACTTTTTCAAGCAGTATTTCGTCTGTTTTCTGACGCTGAAGCATAAGAGGCACTTCATAAATGGTCGATACATCAATCGACTGAACTACAGCCTCTTTGGAAACATTGCAAAACAGAGCTACTTTGTGCAGTATCGGAATACTCAATTCGTGTTCCGTACGAAGCACGAGAATATCCGGCTGAACCCCCAACTCCTGTAACTGCTTCACGGAATGTTGCGTAGGCTTGGTCTTATACTCCTTGGCGGCGGCAATAAACGGAACATACGTCAGATGTACGCAGATACAATCTTTACCCAGTTCCCATTTCAACTGACGTACGCTCTCAATGAAAGGTAACGACTCAATATCGCCGACGGTTCCTCCTATTTCCGTAATAACAAAGTCATACTTTTCCTTTGTTCCCAACAACTTAACATTGCGTTTAATCTCATCCGTGATATGGGGTATAACCTGTACCGTCTTACCTAAATAATCTCCGCGACGTTCTTTTTCTATCACATTCTGATAGATACGGCCTGTCGTAATATTGTTGGCGCGCGTTGCGGGAACGTTCAGAAAACGCTCATAATGGCCCAAGTCCAAATCCGCCTCATGCCCGTCAAGCGTCACGAAACATTCGCCATGTTCATAAGGATTAAGCGTTCCCGGATCCACATTGATATACGGATCAAACTTTTGTATAGTTACTTTATAATTCCGCGCTTGCAGCAACTTTCCCAATGAGGCTGAAACAATCCCTTTACCCAGGGAAGAAACAACACCTCCCGTCACGAAAATATACTTTGTTTTTGCCACTGTTTCTATGATTTAAAATTTTTGAAGCTACAAAGATAATGTAAGCCGGGAGAAGTACAAAATAAACAAGTTTATTTTTCATCCGGGGCGCAGCTTATCTTCATTTTTG
>DOZP01000054.1:1140-1956 GCA_003517945.1 Porphyromonadaceae bacterium
AAAGAGGCGATGATAGACAATGATTTCTATATTCCTCTGGTATTCCGCGGCGGTATGTTTCCCGAATTAAAATACGAATTTAACCGCGACTCAATAGCATTAATGGGGGTCCGGATTCCTCCGGTAATAGTATATGAACACAAGCGTGTGAAAAATATGTTCAGATATCGACTTCTGAGGAAAATACTGGAAGACTACGCATACAAAAATGCAATGCTCAAAGACCCCAGAAACTTCAAGTATGCGATCAGGCAATTACCGGACAGAGTACCGGACAAAGTGATAAAACCTAAAAGCATTGATAAATCCAATGAACAGGTCAGATTAGATGTTAAAGCGACTACGGTAACGGCGGAAACAATTAACCCGGTCGTTAAATTTATACCTGACAGGAAATATTGGACATCTTCGTTTGCGGCAGATATAAAATTTTCCCAGAACAAAAGTTCGGCAAACTGGTACAAAGGCGAAATCGACAATATGAATATTTATACTAATACAAACACATCTTACAATTACTCCAAGGATAAAATATCATTGACAAACACACTTACTACTACTTTTACAATCAGCAGTGCGCCGGGTGATACGCTACGGAACTATACCATAGGAAGCGACGAACTCCGTTTCCGCAGCAATTTCGGATTAAAGGCCATCAAAAACTGGAATTATTCTTCTTCCGCGGAATTTATTACATCCATGGGAAATAAATATATTACGAATACAAACACAAAAAACTCTGCGTTTCTGGCTCCTTTTACAGTCAATTTCGGGATCGGTATGACCTATAATGCCAAACCCAAATTCAAAAAACCG
>DOZP01000054.1:1999-4680 GCA_003517945.1 Porphyromonadaceae bacterium
CTTTCAGCTTATTTCGAAAAAAATGAAGACGAAACATATAAGCATGTGTTGAGAACCTTCGGATCTACCATCACAATGACTAACAATACCCGGTTCAGCAAAACCGTGACATGGACCTCACGCCTGTATTACTTTACCAACTACGAACGTGCAATCGGCGAATTCGAAAACAAGGTAGACTTCGCTTTAAACAAATTTTTTGCCACGACACTCTACCTGTATCTGAGATATGACGATGGTGTGGCAAAACTACCCGATTCCGATACATATTTACAAGTGAATGAGATGTTTTCGTTCGGATTTAGCTACAAATGGTAACTATTTGCTTTCAACTTATCACCTTTAACAAAAAATATCACTTGTATATATTGCCTATACACTTTTAATTATTATTTTTGCCTCCGAATTGCAAAGTGGAGTTTGCAATTTAAACATTATGAAAGATTTGATTCAACATCAGGGCATAATAGAAAATATTGAAAAACACAAGGTGTTCGTCAGGATTGAACAAAAGGCAGCATGTAGCGCTTGCCATGCATGTTCCGTATGCCTTGCTTCAGAAAAAAAAGAAAAAATAATCGAAATTGACGACACTTCCGGAATGTACGCCGCCAATGAACCGGTAATCGTTTCCGTACACTCCTCCGCAGGTTTTCTGGCCGTCATTATAGCTTTTGTGATACCATTGATATTCATCATCCTCGCATTCATCATAGGAATGAATCAAAGCGGAAGTGAAGGCATCGGCGGACTGGCGGGATTATCCGTTCTTATTCCTTATTATTTCATATTATATATTTTCCGTGATAAATTAAAGAAAAAATTTGTATTCTCACTGTCGAAAGTACAGGAGTCGTACAACCTAAACCAATCACTCTAAGTAATTATAATGTATATAGCAATTATTCTATTAGGTATTATAGGAGCCATAGCAGCATTCATCCTGTTTGTATTATCAAAAAAATTTGAGGTGAAAGAAGATCCCCGTATCGCCCAGGTGCTTGAAGTGTTGCCGGGCGCCAACTGCGGAGGATGCGGATATCCGGGATGCGGCGGTTTCGCAGTCGCTTGTGTAAAAGCGGAATTGCTGGAAGATCTGTCATGTCCGGTCGGTGGAGCCGATGTAATGAAAAGCGTTGCGGCAATAATGGGTAAAGACGCGGGAGACACCCTTCCGAAAGTAGCCGTAGTACGTTGTAACGGAACATGTGATGTTCGTCCGCGGACAAACAAATATGACGGGGCCGGCAATTGCAGTATCGCAGCATCGTTGTATAGCGGCGAAACCGGTTGTTCGTTCGGTTGTCTCGGATTAGGCGATTGTGTCGATGCATGTGCGTTCGACGCAATACATATCAATTTGCAGACAGGATTGGCCGAAGTTACCGAAGAAAAATGCGTGGCTTGCGGAGCATGTGTGAAAGCGTGTCCTAAAAACATCATCGAGATGCGCAAGAAAGGACCGAAATCGCGCCGTATCTTCGTGTCATGCATCAATAAAGACAAGGGAGGCGTGGCGCGTAAAGCCTGTTCCAACGCCTGCATCGGTTGCAGTAAATGCTTCAAGGAATGCACATTCGGTGCTATAACAATCGAAAACAACCTGGCCTATATAGACGATACCAAATGCCGCCTGTGCCGCAAATGTGTTGCTGTCTGTCCTACGAATGCCATACACGAACTTAATTTCCCTCCGCGTAAAACGGCAGAAGAGAAAAATGAGAAACAATTAACAACTTCAAATGATTAAACAATTAAACATTATATAAACAAATGCGCACCTTTCGAATCGGAGGTATACATCCACCGGGAAATAAATTATCGGCAGGCCGGCCGATAGAAATGATAGCGGCTCCGGCAGCAGTTGTCATTCCGCTAAGTCAGCACATAGGCGCACCGGCAAAAGCCGTCGTCGCCAAAGGAGATAAAGTCAAAGTCGGCACACTGATCGGAAAAGCCGAAGGGTTTGTTTCCGCCAACGTCCACTCGTCCGTATCCGGTACGGTAACTAAAATCGACACGATGACCGACGGCTCCGGAATAGCGCGTCCCGCTATATATATAGATGCGGAGGGTGATGAATGGGAAACAGATATTGACCGCAGCGAAACACTTGTCAAAGAATGTAACTTGTCGTCTGAAGAAATCATAAAAAAAATTGAAACGGCCGGTATCGTCGGGATGGGAGGCGCCACATTCCCGACCAAAATAAAACTTACCCCCCCGCCGGGAAACAAAGCCGAAATACTTATCATCAATGCCGTGGAGTGTGAGCCCTATCTTACTGCCGACCATTCGCTGATGATCGAAAAAAGCGAACAGATCATGGTCGGAACAATCATTTTAATGAAGTCATTAAATGTCAACCGCGCTGTCATCGGAATCGAATGTAATAAACCCGACGCGATAGACAAAATGACAAAACTTGCGACGGAATATAAAGGCATTGAAATCATGCCGCTGAAAATGCAATATCCGCAGGGAGGAGAAAAGCAACTGATCGACGCCGTGATCCGCCGTCAGGTGAAAAGCGGATCACTGCCCATTTCCGTAGGAGCGGTTGTGCAGAACGTCGGTACCGTTTATGCGGTATATGAAGCTGTACAAAAAAACAAACCGCTTATCGAACGGGTTATAACGGTCACAGGAAAAAAAGTCACCAAACCGTCCAATTTCCTGGC
>DOZP01000054.1:4762-5056 GCA_003517945.1 Porphyromonadaceae bacterium
AAAGGAAGTTCCGGTATCCTTATCCTAACGAAAGAAGAATCCGTGCGGCGTCCGGCGCGCGACTGTATACGCTGCGCTAAATGTGTGGGAGCATGCCCGATGGGACTTGAGCCTAACCTGTTGATGAACTTGTCCGAATACAAGGCGTGGGATGAGGCAGAAAAAAATTATATCACAGATTGTATCGAATGCGGTTCCTGCAGTTATACATGTCCGGCAAACCGTCCGTTACTGGATTACATACGTTTAGGAAAAAGTACCGTCATGGGAATCATCAGAGCAAGAAAAAATTAA
>DOZP01000351.1:0-1578 GCA_003517945.1 Porphyromonadaceae bacterium
GAACCATGCTGGGCGAACTAAAACGAAAGGCGCCTCAAAAAAGAAGCGCCTTTTGTTTTTTTCTACTACCTTATCTGCCCGGTGGCATACAATGCCGGAGAATAACGGCTTAATACCTGACCCAGCGGGCAATTTCCTTAAAACCCGGCTTCTTACCATACATCAGAATCCCTACACGATAAATCCTGCCGGACAGCCAAACCATAAAAATTGCAGAAGCAAATAACAGAACAAGTGAAAGCAATATCTGCCAGAAAGGTATTTCATAAGGAATACGCACCATCATCACAACAGGCGAAGTAAAAGGTATTAATGAACACCAGAATGCAAGCGGGCCATCCGGATTATTCACACTATAAATGCCCGCGTAAACGGCAAACACCAGAAATACCATTATCGGCGTCATGAACTGTTGCGAATCGTCGGGGCTGTCGATAGCAGAACCTACTGCCGCAAACAATGAGGCATACGAAATGTACCCTCCGATAAAAAACAGCACAAAATAAATAATGATTTCAACAAAATTAAAAGAGCCGAGTTTTGACATCATACTCGCAGCGGACGACACTTCAACGGCATCGTATGGCATCGCCTGCATGGCAGACGCATCATAACCGCCTCCGACACCCAAAAACATACCTCCGGCCGCAAGCAATACAACCGTCAGGATACACCAGATAAAAACCTGGGTCAGACCAACCAATCCGATCCCGATTATCTTACCCATCATCAGGTCAAAAGGTCGCACAGACGAAATCATGACCTCTACAATACGATTCGTTTTCTCTTCCATCACTCCTTGCATAACCATTGCGCCATACATCATAATAAACATATAGATGATAAACGTAAATACCATACCAATGACACTACTGATTTCGGAAGAGGATTCGTTGGCCGTACCGTCTTTGGCCCATTTAATGGTCTGCACATCTATCCGCACGCGACTATTCTCTATGATCTCATCCAGATTCGGAATATTAAAAGAGGCNNCGCTTCTCTTTCTCAAGGTATTGATTTAGCGTGCGACTGACCTCTCCCTTCAGATCCTGGGGTATCTGCTTCTCCGAATAAAGCGTTGCCGCTTTCGGATTTTTAAGTAGATCGTCCGTAATCTCAAGAAAAGCAAACATGCCGGAACTACTATTCTTCGATTCGTCAACAGACACCTGACTGTCTGTCCCGACAAACCGGAACCGTTCCGTATCCTTAAACAGGGAGATATATTTGCCTGTGCGATCCGCGACAACTACTTCATGTACATCACTGCTTTTGATGGAAGAAAGCCATAAAGGAACAAACCCCAATGCAGCAAACAAAACGGGCGCTAACAGGGTGATAAGAATAAATGACTTTTTATTGACCCTGCGTAAATATTCCCTTTTCGTAACAATTCCTATTTTTTTCATTGCAAATTTAATTTATGCCTCTTTCATTTCTTAATAACTCATTATGTAAGGCCGGTTCGTTTCTTAATCTCCCGCATAGTCAACTAACCACTTTCAGAAAAACTTCATTCATCGAAGGTAATTCTTCCGCAAACGAAAAAATTTCATGTTTTCGCGTCAATATATTCAG
>DOZP01000351.1:1603-3059 GCA_003517945.1 Porphyromonadaceae bacterium
TTTTTCAGAAAGAACGGTAAAGACATCGGGTGAAGGCTCAAATACGTCATTCATGACGGAAATAGTAAATGTATTTGATTTAAAACGGTTTCGAACCTCATCAACATGACCAGATAACACGACTTCCGACTTATGTATCAATGCAATGTCATCACAGATCTCTTCTACCGACGCCATATTGTGCGTAGAGAAAATGATTGTACGACCGGCATTTTTCAACTCTATGATTTCCCTCTTTAGCTGCTCGGTATTAATAGGATCAAAACCGCTGAACGGTTCGTCAAAAATCAACAGATCCGGCTCATGTATCACCGTCACAATAAACTGAACCTTTTGCTGCATCCCTTTCGACAACTCTTCCAGTTTCTTATTCCACCAAGGGATAATATTAAACTTTTCAAACCACACCATCAAACGACGCTTTGCTTCGGCTGCCGGAAGACCTTTTAACTGTGCAAGATACACTGCCTGTTCACCGACCTTCATTTTTTTGTATAATCCGCGCTCTTCCGGCAGGTAACCGATGCGATAGATATCCGAAGGCTGATAGGGACGGCCGTCAATAAAGACTTCTCCGCTATCAGGCGCCGTTATGAGGTTAATGATACGGATCAATGTTGTCTTTCCGGCTCCGTTCGGCCCTAACAAACCAAATATCTTCCCTTGCGGGACATGAATACTAACCCCGTTTAAAGCGCGATGATTAGCATATTGTTTGACGACATCCTTTGTTTCTAAAAAATCCATTTAAGCGACGTTTATAGTATAATTTCATTTTCCGATTCCGGTGACAATCCTTTCTCCTAACTCCTTACTTAACAAACGCTTTATCTCGTCCAGTCTCATTCGCTCCCTTAAAAGCTCCATTACTTTTTCTTCATCCGCCTGAAACTCCCTGATCTGTTTGTTTACCTCATCAATTTTATGTTTTATATAAGCATTTTTCAATGTAAAAATATCATGTACGATCCAACGCTCCAGTTGTTCACGTTCTTTTTCCTTCTTCCGGGCTTCGTTTTCAGCCTCCTGAGCGTCTTCGGAAAGAGTCGTCTGTTTCACGGCCCTATCGTCCGCGTCGGCAAAATATTTACTCAACTGATATTTAGTGCTCATCATATCCGCCGCCAGTTTGCTGATTTCAAGGTCGGTATGCGCCAAAAAATAACGGGATGCCGTAAATGCACCGTCTTCACATTGAGCAACCGCTTCATCCAAAATCCGCCTGTATATCGGTGTCAGAATTTCGATACCGTCATCCTGCAATTCAGACCGGATATATTCCGCGACCTTCACCACATTCCCATTTTCAACATACTCGCCCGCCTTTGCTGTCGAAAAAAGAATGCGCTCGCCATAACGTATGACATAACGCAACAAGACGGATTCATATTTTTTAAACGGCGAATGCTTAGGAGCATTCGTACGAACGGTTTCTTCCGTTTTTTCAACAATATCG
>DOZP01000351.1:3064-4059 GCA_003517945.1 Porphyromonadaceae bacterium
TGTCCGGAAGGTTCGGAACTCACCGCAGTCGCTCCCTCCCGTCCCCTTTCCGGCTGAACGGAACGGGCTTTCCGGCTGCGTATTTTTATAACTTCATCAATCAGCACCTGCTCTCTCTCGTCCAACAGATGACTACATTCCTTGATGTAAACAGAACGGACAATGTTATCAGGAATAACGGCAACACTCTCCATCATTTCTTTGATCAGGTTTGCCCGTTTGATCGGATCATTGCCGGCGTCTTTCAGCAACAAACCGGCTTTAAACCGTATAAAATCCGTCTCGTTTTCTTTCATGAACAGCGTGAAATCAAACGAATTGCGGGAACGCGCAAAAGAATCCGGATCTTCTCCCTCGGGAAGCAGAACAATTTTTACATTCATGCCCGCTTCAAGCAGCATATCAATACCGCGTACAGCCGCCTTTATACCGGCGGCGTCTCCGTCATAAAGCACGGTTATATTATTTGTGAAACGATGTATCAGACGTATCTGGCCCTGCGTAAGCGATGTTCCCGATGAAGCGACCACATTCTCTATACCGCTCTGATGCATGGAGATGACATCGGTATACCCCTCTACCAGATAGCATTTATCCTCCTTAACAATCGCCTGCTTGGCGAAATATATGCCATATAGCTCATAACTCTTGTGATAAATCTCACTGTCCGGAGAATTTACGTATTTCGCAACCTTATCTTTCTTTCCCAATATACGTCCCCCGAAAGCTACCACCTTACCGCTTAACGTATGCACCGGAAAGATAACCCGTCCGTGAAAACGATCGGCGACAGCATCATCATCGCGCTTATAAACAAGCCCGGTTTTTAGCAGATACGCCTCATTAAAACCATGTTTTATCGCATTTTTATACAAATCATCCCGTCCGGTCAGACTATATCCCAACTGAAACTTACGTATGATATCATCCCGGAAACCGCGTTCCACAAAATAAGGCAATCCGACACTTTTACCTTCTTCATGCTCATAAAGACG
>DOZP01000351.1:4072-5163 GCA_003517945.1 Porphyromonadaceae bacterium
TCGCTCTGCGTACGTTTTTCTTCATCCGAAAGCTCACGTTCCTTTATTTCCACATGATATTTTTTCGCGAGATAACGCAAAGCCTCCGTATAAGAAACCTGTTCATGTTTCATAATGAACTGCACGGAAGTCCCTCCCTCTCCACAGGCAAAACATTTACAGATATTTTTAGAAGGAGATACATAAAAAGACGGGGACGAATCCTCATGAAAAGGACACAATCCTACATAATTCACTCCCCTTTTTTTGAGCGTAACAAAATCCGATACGACATCCACAATCTGCGCCGCATTATAAATTTTTTCAACTGTAAGCTTATCTATCATCGTCCTGTAAACGCTAAGAGGGAACAAAAATAATAAATATTCGCAAAGTACACGGAGAAATCACATAAGAGTTTTAAACAAAAGACGAGACGGAATTATTGCACCCGGCTTGCACATCCATCTTTAAGCTAAACTTAAAGATAGTTATAGGGCTGTGCATCTGCAAGACATATAAAGCCTGCCGGGAAGCGTCGCGGAAGTAAAAACAAACCCGTTTATTTTGTACTTCCCACAGCTTACGTTATCTTTGTCTTTTCGTTAAAAAAAATCAGAATGATAAAACATAAAGATAGAAAAATTCGTAAATATGGCGTATGCTTGATATTGAATTGCCTCATCGCCTTCTTTTGTAATGCGCAACAGCAGGAATCCGACATGCTGTTAAAAATGATGCCGGAAATTCCGGACGAAATGAAAGAACCGTCACAACGGGCCGGCTATCTTATCACGCATTATTGGGACAAGTACGACTTCAATGATACATCTTTTCTCATGAAAGACAACCTGTTGGAACGCAGTTTTGTTGATTACCTGGATCTGTTATCGCTTGTACCCGAAGACATCAGGGATCATTCGATCGGTATGCTGATGAAAAAGGTAGAAGATAAAAAAGAAATATTCCTCTTTATTTCAGGATTAAACGAACAATACCTGTACAATCCGGACTCTCCCGTCTACGACGAAGAAAAATATATTCCGTTCCTGCAACAAGAGTTAAAATCCCTTCTGCTGAACGAAACGGAAAAAATTCGCCCGAAGTTCCTG
>DOZP01000351.1:5190-8519 GCA_003517945.1 Porphyromonadaceae bacterium
ATAATCAAACAGGTACGCTCCATACTATAAACGCGGATTATACGCTGCTCTACTTCAATGACCCGGAATGCGAAGACTGCCTGATGCTAACAAAAAAACTGACGGACTCGCCTGTAATAAACGCGCTCATACAACAAGACAAACTAAAGATTCTGGCCGTTTATCTGAATGATGATATAAAGTCATGGAAAGAACACGCATCAATTGTTCAAAGTTCCTGGATTTATTCACGTGACGCCGAACAAAAAATAAATACGGAAGGTCTGTACAATATCAAACAATTTCCTACGATCTATCTTTTAGATAAAGACAAAAAGATATTGCTGAAAGATACTACTTTTGAGAAACTCGGTATTTATTTCAGCAAGCAGCTATAAAACTGCAAAAACTAAGAACTTATGGAAGAAAAAAAAATAAAACTAAGGGTACAGGGACTTACAAACAGCCAGATACAATCAGGGGCGTATGCTTTGGTGCTGGCCGAAGACGGCATGAGGCGCATACCGATTATTGTCGGAATGTTCGAAGCGCAATCAATTGCCATAGCAATCGAAGGCTTCAATCCTCCGCGTCCGCTTACCCACGATCTGTTCATAGCCTATACGAAAGCGACAGGATTCAATTTGAAAGAAATATTTATTCACAAATTTGAAGACGGCGTTTTTTATTCTGAAATATTACTAACCGACGGAACAAATGAAATACGGATAGACTCGCGAACCTCAGACGCCATCGCAATTGCCTTACGAACCAATTGCGACATTTATACGACTGAAACCATTATGAGCAAATGCGGTATTTCCCTGGATGAGAATAACTTTATGACGGAAAATGAGATCGAACCGTTACCCGAAGAACTCACAATGGAAGACTTACAGGACATTACAAAACTAAAAAAACAGTTACGCTCACTGAGTAAGAAAGAGATTGAAGAGCGTATGGAAAAAGCCGTGGCGGAAGAAAATTACGAATTTGCCAAAATATACAAAGACGAATTATTACGCAGGAAAGAAGAGAACAAAAACGACTAACTTCAAAAAATGGATCATCTGTTTTATGCGCCCGACATTGCAATAAATCCCGAACTTCCGGAAGAAGAATCGCAACACTGTATCCGCGTATTACGACTTAAAGAGGGTGATGAAATAACAATCACCGACGGTAAAGGCCATCTTTACCTGGCAGTCCTGAAAGAAGCGCATCACAAACATTGCCACATTGACATTACAAAAAAATGGAAGCAAGAACCCTTATGGGATTTTTACATCCATATCGCCATAGCCCCGACAAAGAACATAGACAGAATAGAATGGTTTGTTGAAAAAGCGACCGAAATAGGAATCAATGAAATAACATGTTTGCGCTGCCGCTATTCGGAACGGCGCGAAATAAAACTGCAACGTTTACACAAGATTGCCATCAATGCAATGAAACAATCGCAGAAAACAATCCTTCCGAAAATAAATGAAATGATTGATTTTCAGGATTTCATTACTACTGATTTTGAAGGTGTCAAACTATTCGGCCACTGTCAGGAAAATCAAAAGCATCTCATAAAAGATATATACAAACCCGGCCAAAACGCCCTCCTGCTCATCGGACCGGAAGGTGATTTCAGCGATAAGGAAATAAATGACGCATCCGCCGCAGGTTTTTATCCGGTGTCTTTAGGAAAAAGCCGTTTGCGTACGGAAACGGCCGCGCTTGTCGCCTGCCACACGATCCATGTTTTGAACCAATAAAATATTTACAGCGAACATGAAAAATCTAAACTATATTCTATTGATCTTAATGACATACATCACCCCCTGTTTGTCACAAAATAACGAAAGTTTTTACGGAACTACGGACTACCGTATCGAAGCATTCGGTTCGGCTTCAACAAACGACTATACCCCCTTCTGGATCGTCAACAACCGGTACGGAGTAGTCCCTTTGGATGCAGGAAACGGTTATCTGCGCGCAGGCGCTTTCCATCAACAGACAACAGGAAACGGATTACGATGGGGAGCCGGTCTTGATATTGTGGCAAGCACGCCACGCTACCGCAATGTTTATATCCAGCAAATCTATGCAGAAATCGGGTACCAATGCCTCAACCTGACGATCGGCAGTAAAGAGAACTACACTTCCCTGTGGGATAGAAATTTAAGCAGCGGAGACATGGTTCATTCTTCGAACGCCCGCCCCATACCGGAGATAAACATTTCCGTACCCCGGTTCACCACCGTTCCATATACAAAAGGAATACTGCAATTCAAGGGTAATTTTGCCGCAGGACGCTCTTTCGACACGGACTTTCTGAAACCATTCGACAATGAAAAACAAGATTATATAAAAAATACATTATGGCACCATAAATCACTACACCTAAGAATATTAGACCCTAACGGACACTTCCCCCTGACAGCGGCTATCGGAATTCGCCACTATGCACAATGGGGAGGCACGTCGACCGATCCCGAAAAAGGGGTTCAACCACATTCGCTTAAAGATTTCATGCGTATCGTTTTGGGACGCTCCGGCGGAAAAGAATCTACCCTTTCCGCACAAACAAATGTATTGGGTAATCATTACGGAAGCTACGACATTAAAATCGGATACCTGAATCCTTTATTTGACATTCATTTATACAAACAACATTACTTTGACGACCCTTCCGGAATGGAACTTTATAACCTCCCCGACGGCCTGTACGGAATTCAGGTCAACATGGCTGATTTTCCACTCATCAGCAAAGTCGTTTTTGAATATCTGTATACCAAAAATCAAAGCGGACCGGTTCATTATATCATATTTGATCATTCGGAATATCCGGGTTTTGGCGGCGGAAGGGATGACTATTATAACAACGAAGAATATACAACGGGGACTTCCTATTTTAACAGAAGCATCGGCTCGCCTTTAATCACTTCGCCCGACTATAACAAAAACGGAAAACTCGGCTTTCAAAATAATCGTATACGCGCCTGGCATATAGGTCTCAGCGGATTTTTATCCGGACAGGTATCATATCAAATACTCATGACAAATTCGGAAGGCTGGGGTACCACAAATAGTCCTTTCCTGAAAAAAACGACCGATTTCTCCTGTGCCGTCAAAATATCATATTGCCACCCACATCTGGAAGGATGGCTTTTTTCAGGAGAAATTGCAACCGATCAGGGATCTGTCTACGGAGATAATCTGGGTTTTGCCCTATCCGTAAGTAAAAAGGGACTATTAAAAAGATGGTGAATGATCTAACCATGCATAATACTTAAAATCTAATATATCATGGCTTCTATCTTAATTGTTATAATAAGTTTGCTGATACTGATCGCATTGGT
>DOZP01000351.1:8573-9772 GCA_003517945.1 Porphyromonadaceae bacterium
ATACTTAATCAGGGAGTCGGTAATATCTATCAAAGTATGGCGCTGATTATCATCTTCGGGGCAATGTTAGGCAAACTTATTGCCGAAAGCGGAGCCGCAAACAAAATCGCGGACGTTATGCTCAACGCTTTCGGAACAAACAAGATTCAATGGGGTATGATGCTCACCGGATTTATCGTGGGTATTCCATTATTCTATGACATAGGCTTTGTCATTCTTGTTCCGATCATTTTTTCCATCGTCAACAAATATAAACTTCCGGCCGTTTACATCGGGATACCGATGCTGGCCGCACTTTCCGTAGCACACGGATTTCTTCCTCCTCACCCATCCCCGGTCGCTTTAGTCTCTATGTTCAAAGCCAATATGGGGATCACCCTGATACTGGGTTTAGCGGTAGCCATTCCGGTAATTATCATTGCCGGACCCGTTTTCAGCAAAACCCTGAAAAATATAAAGACAGGCGATGTCGCTGTATTTACCGCAAAAACAACTGACAATCAATTTTCTAAACCCGGAAAGATCAACTCATTAATAACAGCCTTGTTGCCTGTATTATTACTGATCATAACAACTATCATTTTGCAATTTGGCACTAACCTGAGCGAAAAAGTGATGAAAATTATTCAATTTTTCAGTTCACCAAACATCGTTATGCTGATCGCAATCTGTTTTGCCACCTATACGTTAGGTATCCGGCAGGGACGTTCCATGAAACAAATCATGGACATATACGTGCAGGCATGCAAGGATATCGCCATGATCATCCTGATCGTTGCAGGTTCGGGAATCTTCAAAGTAGTCATGGAAAAAAGCGGTGTCAGTGTGATTTTGGCAGATTCAATGGAAAGCCTGCCGATTCATCCGCTTATCCTCGGTTGGTTTATGGCAAGTATGATCCGGGCCATGGTAGGTTCGGCCACGGTGGCGGCGTTGACTGCCGGTAGCGTAATGATGCCGTTGATTGCCGTATCAGGCATAAATCCGAATTTGATGGTATTAGCCGTCGGCGCGGGAAGCCTGATGTACTCGCATGTCAACGATTCGGGCTTCTGGCTGTTCAAAGAATACTTTAACCTAAACATGAAAGACACCTTCAAATCATGGTCACTGATGCAGATGATTGTTTCCGTAGCCGGTATTGCGGGAGTATTGGTGTTGAATATGATAATAAAGTAAGATTTGAACGGCTGATTTCA
>DOZP01000247.1:0-462 GCA_003517945.1 Porphyromonadaceae bacterium
GACATTGGACGCATTCGAAGCCAACCAATCCTACCTGTACCGGAATGAATAACGTCACTCATATCTGCAGGAACAGATGAACCGGTAAGAATAAACAAGCCTAAATGAGAGCTATGGTCAGCTTCAAATCTTATACTATCCCATAATGCCGGAGCCACTTGCCATTCGTCAATAAGTCTTGGTTTATCACCTTTCAGCATCAACGATGGATTAATTTTTGCCAGTTGTTTATTCTGCTCAACTTTACCGGTTTCAGACATATAGAGAACACTCTTAGCGATTTGTTCTGCTGTTGTTGTCTTTCCACACCACTTAGCTCCTTCCAAAAGGACAGCACCCTTACCAGCCAGTTTACGAGCAAGAAGACGGTCGGCAATTCTGCTTTTATAATTTGTTACCATACTTGATTTATTTCTTATTCTCCGCAAATATATAGCTAAACTTCTGATTTTCCAAGAAAAG
>DOZP01000247.1:500-8151 GCA_003517945.1 Porphyromonadaceae bacterium
CTTTAGGTACAATCTTTGGTGTATTTTATGCGTTGGAAATACGGATTGGCTAAGGGTAGATATGAAAGATAGTAATTCACGAATGGTACAAACTAATTTCGGTATTCTTTTTCAGTTTGATTATACTTCCTATTATAATGAGCGTCCATTTCAAAAACTTTTTCATATAATTTCATTGTGTTTTAAATATTCTGCCGTGTCTGAAACCGTTGCGTAAAAGTAGTTCAATGAGGCGAGGAATGCAGTTTGGACATCGCGGGCAGCAACTGTTTTGCCATCAATCTCTAAATCCTTCGTTGCACATGCATCGCCGATCAACGTACACGAGAACCCGAAATCCTTCGCCGCCCGCACCGTGGCATCGATGCACATGTGAGTCATCATCCCGCAGATAACGAGGTTGGTAACTCCCAACAAACGCAGATGGTCGATCAACTCCGTTTCCCTGAAACTATTCGGAAAATTTTTCTCAATCACTTTTTCATTAGCAACCGGCGTGACGTTTTCGTGAATCTCCGCACCACGAGTGCCGGGAATAAAGAACGTCGAGCCGGGACGTGTCGAAAGATGGCGGATATGCACGACCGGCAACGACCGCGTCCGAAAATCTTTCAGCAAGGCGGCGGCATTCAGACTCGCCTCGCTACTTCCGACCAGCGGATTCGTCCCGCCTTCGAAATAGTCGTTCTGGATGTCGATGATTATTAGCGCTTCTTTCAAAAACACTTTTCCTGTGATTTCCTGCCCTGTTTTGGGATGTATCAACGAAAAATTCGCCAGATCGTCCAAATGACCTATATTAACCGCTGCATAATTCTCGTTTTCTGAAATTTTCTCAATCCTCTTCATCTGTTTCATAATTTTGATTGCATAAACTACCGGTAAAGATAGCCTTTTTTGACAACATACACCGACAGGTTCATCGCGCCCTGCAATTATGTACCCCAACTTTCCCGGTCAAGATTCCGGTAGTTGATGGCTTCCGCCAGATGGTGTGATTGGATATTTTCCGATTCTTCAAGGTCTGCTATGGTTCTGGACAGTTTCAGGATCCGGTCGTAAGCGCGTGCGGAGAGGTTCAGGCGTTGCATCGCGTTTTTCAGCAGGGACAATCCGTTGTTATCAGGAACGGCATATTGATGCAGGTGTTTGGAGTCCATTTGCGCATTACAGTATGTGCCGTGTTGTTTTTCAAAACGTTTCTTTTGTATTTCACGCGCGCGGATGACGCGTGTACGTACGGTGTTACTTGCTTCCGAAGGCTTTTGTTCGGATATTTTTTCAAATGGCACCGGCACTATCTCTATCTGGATATCAATACGATCTAATAGCGGACCGGAGACGCGGTTCATATACCGCTGTACGGCTCCCGGAGGACAGACACAGGGCCGGGTAGGATGGTTGTAATATCCGCAGGGACACGGATTCATGGATGCCACTAACATAAATCCTGCCGGATAATCGACCGAGAACCGCGCCCTTGATATATTGATATGACGGTCTTCGAGCGGCTGGCGCAGCACTTCTAATACGCTCCGGTTAAATTCCGGTAATTCGTCGAGAAACAGAACTCCGTTATGGGCCAGACTGATTTCTCCCGGTTGCGGGAAGGATCCTCCGCCTACCATGGCGACGTTTGATATCGTATGATGAGGTGAGCGGAAAGGTCGTTGTGACAATAAGGAGACTTGTGCTCCTATTTTACCGGCGACCGAATGGATCTTTGTGGTTTCGAGCGCTTCCTGAAGGGTGAGCGGCGGAAGTATTGTCGGTAGTCGCTTAGCCAACATGGATTTTCCGCTTCCCGGGGGGCCTACCATGATGATGTTATGTCCTCCCGCCGCTGCTACTTCGAGCGCTCGTTTTACGCTTTCCTGTCCGCGTACGTCGGCAAAATCGTTATCGGCATGTTGTTGGTGAGTGAAAAATTCTTCGCGCGTATGAACGATGGTCGGTGATAACTCATTTTTTCCACTGAAAAATTCAATTACTTCTTTTATGTTTTCCACCCCTAAAATATCCAGCTTATCTACGACGGCGGCCTCATAAGCGTTTTGTTTGGGTAGAATAAGTCCCTTGAACCCTTCTTCGCGCGCTTTTATGGCAATGGGTAAAGCTCCTTTGATGGGTTGCAGGCTGCCATCGAGGGATAATTCACCCATCAGCATGTATTTATCCAGCCGTGTGGGATCTATATCGCCGGCCGCGGCCATAATTCCTATTGCGAGGGGCAGATCGTATGCCGAACCTTCTTTTTTTATATCTGCCGGAGCCATATTAATGACGATACGGCTACGTGGAAACTTGTAACCGTTAACTTGCAGTGCGGAGATGATGCGTTCATGACTTTCGCGAACGGCTACGTCCGGAAGTCCTACCAGAAAAAACTGTATTCCTTTTGTAGCGCTTACTTCTATGGTTATGATCGTTGCGGATATTCCGTTTACTGCAGCTGCAAACGTTTTGACTAACATGATTTTATAGTAATTTTTTTTGTAAATGCATTTTGAAGTTTCGGTTTACTTCATCATCTCATCTACTACCTGTTTGAGTTCCACCCCGTTGGACGTTCTGAGTTTTATGGTCCCGTGTTTGTCTATCAGGAAGCACTTGGGCAATGAATTTACATTGTATTTATCAAACAGATCGATAGCCTGACCTGCCGAATCCGTTACGAGATTCCACTGAATAGAATCCTGAAGTAGTATATTACGAACCTCATCCGTCTTGTCATCAAGGCTGATCAACACTATTTCCAATGAATCTTTTGAATATTTGGTTGCAATATCATCCAGCATCATTACTTCTGTCTGGCACATATCACACCATAATGCCGTAAATGCAAGTACGTAGTATTTATTGAGAAACGAGTCCGGGGTAATTGTATTTCCGTATATATTGGTTACGTTGAATGCCGGGGCTTTGGCGCCTACCATCGTTGCTTTGGCCTTGGCGATCTGGGTTCTCAGATCTTTTACCATGTAAAAATCATTTAATTCCGGGGAGATCAGACTTAGCAGGTCTTCCGTCTTCCTGATCTCATTCGGGCGCGTAAAATAGTTGTTTATAAGGATAACAGACGCTTCTTCTTTTGGATTTTTAGTGATAAAATCCTGCGCTAATCTTTTGATTTCCAACTGAAGATTTGCCAATTGAGATGACTTTTCGCCATTTGACAAATCCCTGTTGTTAGTTATATCGGTACTTTCTTTGAGTATTGTCTCCGCTTTATTTTTAAATTCGGAAAGTTTATTGTTGATCCTGCTTCCTTTTATCCGGATCAGTTGGGGATATTTTGCATCACCTTTTACCTGTATGGTTTTTCCGGTTTCGGGATATACGGTAAACCGTTCTTCACGGTCATTATAATAAAAAGTGATCGCCCGTAAATTGTCGTTTTGTTCGTGAAATAAAGCGAAATTTCCGTTTTTGTCACATGTAAGCGTATCTATCAGATTTCCTTCCGACGATTCATATACAGCATATAAAGTCGTGCTATTTAAATCGGATAACCTGCCTTCAATCTTATAAATCTTGCTGTTCTCGCAAGCCAAAAAAGATAATAATATACTGAATATGTAAACAATCCGTTTCAAAATAATATAATAGTATTTGTTGCAATATATAAAGTCACGGTGTAAAGGTAAAACAATATTTTTTAATAAACAAATAAATATAATGAAAAATTAAATTTTGTATAAAAAAGGCGAAATGAGGGTGTCAGGAGGCGTTTGATTTTCCGGTAATGTACTTCGGGCAGGCAACAAAATGATATATATAAAAAAAAGGTTGTGCCGATTCCGGACACAACCTCTTCCTATTAGTCAATAATAATTTTACAATTTCGGTCCGGCTGCAACCAGCGCTTTACCCGTATCATGTCCGGTAAATTTCTCGAAGTTCTTAATGAAGCGTCCTGCAAGGTCTTTTGCTTTTTCGTCCCATTGAGCCGCATCGGCATACGTATCGCGCGGATCCAGGATATTCGGGTCAACTCCCGGCAATGTTGTCGGAACTTCAAAATCGAAGTAAGGCATTTTCTTCGTAGGAGCATTGTCGATTGATCCGTCGAGGATTGCATCTATGATACCGCGTGTATCTTTGATGGAAATACGTTTTCCGGTTCCGTTCCATCCGGTGTTTACCAAATATGCTTTTGCGCCTGATTTTTGCATTTTCTTCACTAATTCTTCACCGTATTTTGTCGGATGCAAAGAGAGGAACGCAGCGCCGAAACATGCGGAGAATGTCGGAGTCGGCTCTGTGATACCGCGTTCTGTTCCTGCTAATTTTGCAGTAAATCCGGATAGGAAATAGTATTGCGTTTGTTCCGGCGTAAGGATAGATACCGGAGGCAATACGCCGAATGCATCGGCAGAAAGGAATATTACTTTTTCTGCAGGGCCTGCTTTGGAAACCGGTTTAACGATGTTTTGGATGTGATCGATCGGGTAAGATACGCGTGTATTTTCAGTAACCGATTTATCATTGAAATCAATTTTGCCGTCTGCGTCAACCGTAACGTTTTCCAATAATGCATCGCGTCTGATTGCGTTATAGATGTCCGGTTCGCTATCTTTATCCAGATTGATAACTTTTGCGTAGCAACCGCCTTCGTAGTTGAAAACGCCTTCGTCATCCCATCCGTGTTCGTCGTCGCCGATCAGCAGACGTTTCGGGTCGGTAGACAGGGTAGTTTTACCGGTACCCGACAAGCCGAAGAAGACAGCCGTGTTTTTGCCGTTCATATCCGTATTGGCAGAACAATGCATAGAAGCCATACCTTTCAATGGCAACAGATAGTTCATGTACGAGAACATACCTTTCTTCATTTCACCGCCATACCATGTGTTCAGGATAACCTGTATTTTTTCAGTCAGGTTGAATACAACAGCCGTTTCGGAGTTCAAGCCTAATTCTTTGTAGTTTTCAACTTTCGCTTTGGAAGCATTCATGATAACGAAATCAGGTTCTCCGAAATTGGCCAGTTCTTCGGCAGTAGGGCGGATGAACATATTTGTTACAAAATGAGCCTGCCAGGCAACTTCCATGATGAAACGGAGTTTCAGGCGCGAATTTTCGTTTGCACCGCAGAATGCGTCAACAACGAATAATTTTTTTTCCGAAAGTTGTTTTGTAGCCAGTTCTTTTAGGGCAGTCCAGCATTTTGCGTCAACAGGTTTGTTGTCGTTTTTATACGCATCGGAAGTCCACCATACGGTGTCTTTACTTGTTTCGTCCATTACAAAGAATTTGTCCTTAGGAGAACGACCTGTGTAAACTCCTGTCATTACGTTTACAGCGCCAAGTTCAGTTACCTGACCTTTTTCAAAGCCTTCCAGGCCCGGTTTTGTTTCTTCATCAAATAATTGGTCGAAAGAAGGGTTGTGTACAATTTCGGTTACACTGTTAATTCCATACTTACTTAAATCTAAGTTTGCCATGTTTAAAAAATTAATTGGTTGATATTATTACTTTTATTCGCATTTACTTCTTCAAATTACAGGCTTTTGATATAAGCCCCTTGTTATTCAGGTTACAAAAGTAATATATTTTTTTAAACCTGGAACGCAATTAGAGAAATTTTTCATTATTTAATCGGATTTTTTTCTCGCGTATGTACATACGTCAATTAGCGCCCGATTGTTAAAGAGTTTAATGGTTTCATTTTGTATGATGACGCATTTTTATTCAGGTATCACTGAACTACCGGTCATGTATGATGAAAAGTACGTTGTTGTCAAATTTTCATTTTCGTTATGCAAATTAAATACGGAAAAATTTCTTTATATAAAAATGCCGTTGTACTTTTGTGCAGGTTTTAAATAAACGTTTAACAAATAGAAAAATTATGTCAAAAGTAACTGTTATCGGCGCGGGTAATGTAGGTGCAACCTGTGCGGACGTACTGGCCAAACGTAATGTGGCATCTGATATTGTACTGATAGATATTAAGGAAGGATATTCGGAAGGAAAAGCGATGGATATCATGCAGACTGCTACATTAACTGATATCAATGTGCGTGTTACGGGAGTAACGAACGATTATGCCGCAACAGCGGGTTCGGATGTTGTGATTGTCACTTCCGGTATGCCTCGTAAGCCCGGTATGACGCGTGAAGAGTTGATCGGTGTAAATGCCAACATTGTAAAATCGGTAGTTGAAAATGCGTTGAAACATTCTCCGGATGCGACACTTATCATTGTCAGCAATCCGATGGACCCGATGTGTTACCTGACAGCAAAGATTTCGGGATTACCGCGTAATAAAGTGATCGGACTCGGCGGAGCGCTGGATAGTGCACGTTTTAAATATTACCTGAGTCAGGCGCTTAATGTTAATCCGAACGATGTGGAGGCAACGGTTATCGGCGGACATGGCGATACGACGATGGTTCCTCTGACTTCGCTGGCGACATGCAAAGGCGTTCCCGTAACACAGATTCTTTCCAAAGAAAAGTTGGACGAAGTGGCGGCCGCTACAAAAGTTGGCGGAGCAACGCTTACGGGACTTCTCGGCACATCGGCATGGTATGCTCCGGGTGCAGCAGCCGCATTTATGGCTGAGTCCATCATCAAAGATGAAAAGCGTGTCGTTTCATGTGGCGTCTTGGTAGACGGTGAATACGGAGAAAGCGATCTGGTGATTGGTGTTCCTGTCGTACTGGGTAAAAACGGTTGCGAAAAGATCATTGACTTTCCGATCAATGACGAAGAAAAGGCTGCATTCAAAGCTTCTGCAGAAGCAACACGCAAAGTAAATCAGATTTTGGTTGACGGTGGAATGATTAAATAAATTCTATATCCGACTGATAAAAAATAAGGGCATGCCGTATATTGCGGTTTGCTCTTATTTTTTTGAATAAGTTTGTATCTAATTTTATTTATTGTTATTTGCAAACTCTTTCGGGGTCATATTATACGTTTTGATGAATACTTTAGTAAAATAGGTAGCCGAATGGAACCCGACATAGTAGGCCACTTCATTAATCCGCATATCCGATTCGATCAATAGCTTACAGGCTTTTTTGAGACGGTAATTACGTAAATAATCGCCCGGTGTCGTTCCGCAGATTCCTTTCAGTTTGCGTTGCAGGTTGGAGCGGCTTAAACCGAGAACGCCAATAAGCGACTCTACCGAGAAATTCTCGTCCGACAGATGTTTCTCTATTTCTTCATTCAGTTTGTTGATGAAGACTTCATCGCTTTTATTCGTTACCAGCGAGGAGTAAGAAGCCAGTGGAGAACGATTGAAAGCCTCCAGTAGCGTTTGGCGGTTTTCGAGCAGGCTGCGGATCTGCGCTTTCAGGAAGATGCTGGAAAAGGGTTTCTCCATAAAGACTTCGGCGCCGGAGCTGAGACCCTCAACTTTTATCGCATTATCGGTTTTAGCTGATAGCAGAATAATAGGGATATGACTGTAATTCGGATCGGCTTTAATACGGCGGGTAAAAGAAATACCATCTATATCGGGCATCATAATGTCGGAAATAATCAGGTCGTATCCGTCGGCTTCGAGCAATGTCCAAGCGTCTGTTGCGTGAAGGCTGGTTTTTACGTGATAATCGTTTTGCAGGCATGAGCTGATAAAAGTAGTGATATCAGGATCATCGTCTACCACTAATACCGATTTTTTGCGGTTTGGAATGGT
>DOZP01000247.1:8166-24250 GCA_003517945.1 Porphyromonadaceae bacterium
GGTAGAGGTGGTGGTACCTCGGCGGATAAATTGGTAAAAGTGAACCGAAACACGGAGCCACCGGTAGGATTGTCGGCAACTTCCACTTTTCCTTTCAGGAGATGTGCCAGGTTTTTGACCAGCGACAGACCGATACCTGTTCCGGTACCATCGTTTTTAGCCTGATAGAACGGGTCGAATATCAGCTTCTTTTGTTCATCCGGAATGCCGCATCCGTCGTCTTCCACGCTAATCATGTAGGTATGGTCGGCTGTGCGCGCCAGCGTCATTATGATGCGGCTGTTGGTGAATTTGATAGCGTTTGTCAATAGGTTTCCTATTATTTTAGTTAAAGCGTCCGAGTCCGATATCACCGGTAGTTTAGGTTCGTCCGGGGTATGGAGGATCAATTCAATTTTCCGGTTTTGGGCAGTTTTGCGAAACCTTTCGTATAGCTCATTTATATATTCTTTCAGGTTGATATGTTCAGGTGTTACGTTGTAGTTCATAGAATCCATTTTCCTGAAATCGAGCAATTGATTGATGAGAATACTGAGGCGGTCGCAATTCTTTTCGATAAGGTCCAGATTCTGGCGTGTCTCACGGCTACCATCTCCCGACACAAGTATTTCTTCCAGAGGCGCTTTGATCAAACTAACCGGAGTTCGTATCTCATGGGCGATATGGGTAAAAAAGTTGATCCGCGACTTAACGGCCAATTTTTCCTGTTCGTCCTTGTAGGCTTCAAGTTGTTGTTGCTGTCTTTTTTTGTTGCGTTTCTGATAATAGGTAAGTGTCAGATAGAGAGCGGTGAAGATGAGTAATATGTAAATGAGACGCGCAGGTAGCGAAAGCCAGAAAGGAGGGAGTATCTCTATTTCAACATGTGTGCCTTCCTCGTTCCACACATTATTGTTGTTCGAGGCCTTTACACGGAATACATAGTGGCCGGGCGACAGGTTTACGTAAGTAACGCTTTTATTGCTTCCGGCATGGATCCAGTCGTTGTCGGCACCTTCCAACATATAGGCATATTGATTCTTGTTTTGTGAACGATAGCTGAGACTGATGTATGAGATACTTAGCGACGACTTGCTATAGGGCAATACAATGCGTTGTTTTTTGTTAAGCCGGCTATGGATCTCTTGTTCCAGGTCTTTGCTATGGTTGCCCAGCAGGCGAATACCGGTTATTTCAACCGGAGGCGTATGGTGGTTGCGCAGCAAAGTGAGTTGTTGGGGGTCGAAGCAGCTAAAGCCGTTAATACCGCCGAAGTAGAACTTTCCATTATGTGCTTTATAGCTCGATTTAAAATTAAACTGGTTGCTTTGTAATCCGTCTTCCTTATCGTACAGCGTGTATGCGGATGGGTTATTGATATCAAAACATACGATACCCTTGTTACAGCTTATCCAGAGGTTGCCGAATGCATCATCAAGTACTCCGTATATAACATTGTTGGGCAATCCGTCAGCTTCGGATATGTTGCGGAAACTATCGGTAAGATAATCATATAAAAACAGTCCGTCTCCCTCACTCGTAAAAATCAGACGTTTCTGATTGTCAATGTAAATGCTGGTTAATTTGCTGCTGTGTATAGGATTCTCCGGCTCAGTTTGTTCATCATAACGTTTCCATGTATGGGTGTCGGCATCTAACCGAAGGACTCCCATTCCATAACCGGCGACCCACAGATGGCCTGTTTCATCTTCTTTAATATCGTATATAAAACCATGCGCTTCGGGTATGCGTATGAAACATTTTCTCTGGCGGTCGTACCGGTTGAGTCCAACCGGCGTACCGGCGTAAATATCGCCGTTGCGGGTCCGGTATAGAGAAAAGACACAATCATCATTCAATGTATATTCATCCTGCGAGTTCATGCGGTGGTTTATAAGTTTACCCGTACGGGTATTATATACATCTATTCCGCGCGAGAAGGTTCCTATCCAGAGATCGTTGCCATCCAGTAATAATGCATGTGTATTGTGGTAGCTGGTTTTTATAGGTTGGGTGATGCGGTTGGTTTTCACTTCAAGGAAATTCACTCCGCCGTCTTCGGTAGCAATCCACATGTTTCCGTCACGGTCTTCACAGAACTGGCTCACGGCTTTGCCCGAAAGCATTCCGTGTTTTACGTCCGGAAAATAAGTTTCTACCGGCATCAACGAAGTATTGAGGTAATTGATACCGCCAAAGTAAGTTCCGATCCAGACACCGCCTTCCCGGTCGTTAGCGATGGAATAAACGTTCTGGTCGCTCAGGCTGTAGTGAGATTGCGATATGTCTATCCGGGTAACTTCGGTTGTTTCCGTGTCGAAAAGGTAAAGTCCGTCGTCCGAACCGATGAACAGCCGGGTGTTATCATATTGATAAATGGCGCGCACATGGGTTACATAGTAAGATTGGCTCCGTAGTCCGAGAAAAGAGGTTTGTTGATAGGACTGCTTGTTGTAAAATCGTATGCCGTCGGCCCAGGTGCCTAACCAAAGGTTCCCCCGCGTATCTTCGAGCATGCATAGCACTTCATTGTCGGAATTATCGGCAGCATGAAACAATCCGTCTACTGCTTCCAGTAAATTTGTCTGGCGGTTGTAGCGTAGTAATCCCAAACGAGTGCCCACCCATATAATGCCCGAACGGTCGCCATAAATCTTCCATGTAGCATTTTGTCCCAGATTGTAATGCATGAGTTCTACTTTGCGTAATTCTTCGGTTACGGGATTAAAAGTAAACACGCCCTGGTGCATGGAACCTATCCAGATGAGTCCGTCCCGATCCGTGTAAAGTGTATTTATTGCGCTAACCAGACTTGTCCCGTCGGTGGTTTTCCGGCGTATCAGGGTAAAGGTCTCATCCACCGTATTCATTACATACAGTCCTGCATCTGTGCCGATGTAGAATAGACCGTCTTTCCCTTCTATCATACTGCGGATAAAATTATTACCCAGGGAGGAAGAGTCGGCTGCGTCGTGCCGGAAGATGCGGAAACGAAAACCATCGAAACGGTTCAGTCCGTCTTTTGTTCCAAACCAGAGATATCCTTTTGAATCCTGTAGAATGCAGTAAACCGTATTTTCCGACAGGCCTTCATCTACCTGAATCTTTTTAAAATGAAAATTGGTATGTTCTACTGCGGATAATTGCGGTAAAAGAATAAAGCATAAAAAGGTAAAAAATAGCCAACGTGTTTTCATAGCGTAAATATACAAATATCTGTCTATGTCTCCATACGATTAGGATTGGTTTGTGTAAAAAAATTAGTCAATAATGGTAAAAATGGGTCATGCTACGGCCCTGACTTGATTTTGCCTTTCTTTTGCTAATTTTTTTTAATGCTTACATATGAAGCCTTTGTACTTTTGGGGGATAGAATTTAATGATATGAGTTATTAACCTTTTTAAAACAGAACACATGTATAAAAGAGCTTTATTTCTATTACTGGCATTTTGTTCATTCGTTGTCTATGGACAGGATGCACAAGTCAGAGGAACGGTGATCGATGAGTTGCGGGAACCCCTTCCGGGTGTAAGTATCAGTATTAAGGATACGAACAGGGGAACCAGTACCGATCTTAACGGTGACTATTCCATTTCAATTTCCCGGGGGCAGACTTTGGTCTTTTCTTACGTTGGATATGGTAAACAAGAAGTAATGTATGACGGACAGTCTCTTATAAACATTGAGATGAAATCGGACGACAAACTATTGGAGGAAGTGGTGGTGATCGGTTATCAGACGGTGAAAAAAGCGGATTTGACAGGCGCGGTTGCTGTTGTCGATGCGAAAGAGATGAAGAAAAGCGCAGCCGGGACAATTGTCAGTCAGTTACAAGGATTGGCTACGGGTGTAAATGTGCGCAGTACCGGACGTGCGGGTGAGGATGCCTCCATTCAGATTCGTGGAGTCGGTTCATTGAGCAACACGAATCCATTGTGGGTGGTTGATGGTATGATTACCGACCCCGGCGTGGATTTCAATCCTTCGGATATCGAATCGGTTCAAATCCTGAAAGATGCTTCGGCGGCGGCTATCTATGGTTCGCGCGCGGCTAACGGGGTGATTATTGTTACTACCAAGAGAGGTTCGGCAGGCCCGATGAAGGTAAATGTCAACGTAAAGGAAACATTTGAATGGAGTCCTAAATATGATCTGATGAATGCCTCTGAGTACATAAAGTATAATGACATTGCTTACAATGAGGCTATTAAAGATGGTATTGCCACAGTAACAAGCACCCAGCAGCATTCGCAGTACGATACGAACTGGCAAGATGAAGTGTTAAAAACCGCGTTGGTGCAGGATTATAATGTTTCGCTTTCGGGCGGTAGCGAATCCGGCAGCTATTTTGTTTCAGCGGGTTATTACAATAATGATGGGGTGTCTTACGGCAACGAATTTGAGCGTTATAGTTTCCGTGTCAATACGCAAGGTAAGAAAGGATGGTTTTCTTTCGGTGAAAATCTGGCGTATTCGTTGACTAATACAGACCCTAACCAAACGAATACATACAACGACTTTCTGCGTATGATGCCTACGATCCCTATCTATGACGAAAATAATCCGGGTGGCTACGGCTATGGTGATGCTGCCAGGTATAATACGTTCGGTGTAAACCCTATTGCACGGGAAGATTTGGAATACAGGCATTTCCGCCAGAACCGCCTGAACGGTTCGCTATGGTTGGAATTCAAACCGTTTGATTTCCTTTGGTATAAATTCAATGGAGGTGTTGATCTTTATTTTTATGAAAATTCATGGTTTCGCGGTGAAGGAAACTGGACGCAGAATCAGGAGTATCGTGCACCGGAAAGCCAGAAAGCAAGAGATAATACATATAATATGTTAGTAGAACATACCTTGAACTTTAACAAGGATTTTGGTAAACACCATGTGGATGCTGTGGCGGGTACTACTTATCAGCACCATGAGTGGGAAGGTTTGTGGGCTTCACGTCTGAACTTTCCGATGCTGAGCAATGGCGATTACCTGACCGTACTGAATGCCGGACAGAGCAACCAGATGAATAGCAACAATATCAGCGAAAACGCAATGATTTCTTATCTGGGGCGTATTAACTATATTTATGATGAAAAGTATTACCTGACAGGGACTTTCAGGCGTGACGGTACTTCCCGTTTATCAAAGGAGAACCGTTGGGGTAACTTCCCATCCCTGTCGGCAGCGTGGAGAATCTCGAACGAGGAGTTCTTTGAAGTTCCTTGGATTAGTGACCTGAAGATCCGTGGGAACTGGGGACGATTGGGGAACGCTTCGATTGGCGACTGGGACTATATCGGCACGATTAACCAAAGTATTGTAACCGTTTTTGGCGGGGCCGTTGTTCCGGGTTCCACGCAGGTAAAATTAGTGAATGCCGATCTTGTTTGGGAAACGAAAGAAACGGTGAATATAGGTTTTGATGCCGGTTTTCTGAATCAACGTTTGAGCCTTGGCGCCGAATATTACAATTCTAAGACGACGGATGTATTGACGGATATGCCGATTGCCATATCTACCGGTAATCAGGGGGGATCACCCAGGGCTAATGCCGCCAGTTTGCGTAATCGTGGCTTTGAGTTGTCCTTGGGTTGGAGAGATCAGGTGTCAGAGTTTAAATACAGCGCGATGCTGAATCTGACCACATTGAGCAATAAGGTAATCGAATTGGGATATGGTAAAGAAAACATCGAATCGGGACAGGGTAGAACCGAACCCGGCAGATCATTGGCTGAGTTTTATCTGTATAAAACAGACGGAATCTTCAAGACACAGGCAGATATTGATAATTATGTAACCAACAGCGGCGCTCCTATTCAGATTAACGGGAAACGTCCGCAATTGGGCGATGTGAAGTATATTGACAAAGACGATAACGGGCAAATCACGGCAGATGATCGTGACTTCTGTGGCAGCCCATGGGCGAAAATGCAATTGGCGCTTATTCTGAATGCCGAATGGAGAAATTTTGATTTCAGTATGATGTGGAACGGACAATTCGGTAATAAGATTTACAATGTGGCTCAGTGGCAGGGACGCTTGTTTGCCGACAACTCCAACTATATTCGTTTTAAGGGTGGTGAAGAACCTTATCAGGTAGATCCCAATTCCGATTCTCCCCGTATTATTTACGGTGATTCCCGTAACATGAAGGATGCGGACCGGTTTCTGGAAAACGGTTCTTATTTCCGTATGAAGAATTTGTCGATCGGATACAACTTTAAAAAAGATCTGTTGAAAAACGTAGGTATTGAAAATCTTCGATTGTTTGCTACGGGCAGTAACCTGATTACGATTACAGGATATTCCGGCCTTGACCCTGACTTTGTAAATACGAATATCTGGAACAGTGGAACAGATGCTTTTGCATACCCCAATACCCGTTCTGTTATGTTCGGTCTGGATTTGACTTTTTAACTCATAAATTGTTTGATAACATGAAAAAAATATATGGATTATTGATCGCAAGTACCTTGATGTTGGGTACCGGATGTGATTCGGGTTTGTTGGATATAGAAAATCCGAATGAAGTAACTAACACCACCTATTGGTTGTCGGCAGACGATGCCCAGGCCGGGGTAAATGCCTGTTACAGTTTCTTGTACAAGGAAGGAACCTGGATGCGTTGGCTCTCTTTTCGTTACGATTTGACATCAGATGAAGGCTGGAGTTCTTCTCCCTGGATTGAATTAGGCGACTGGACCCGGTTTTTGTATAACAATTACAATTTCTATGAAGGCAACAACGTACATTGGGAACATTGTTATGTAGGTATTTTCCGTTGCAACCAGGTATTGAAAAACGTTCCCGGTATCGAGATGGACGAAACGTTGAAAAACCAGGCATTGGCCGAAGCCTCTTTCCTGCGTGCCCTGTGGTATTTCCAGGTTAATTTGTTGTGGGAAAAAGGAACGCTGATTCTGGAACCTCAGGACGCCAACTATATTCCGTCGGATGCTTCGGAAGCGGAAATCTGGGAGCAAATAGAATCCGACCTGCTATTTGCCAGGGACAATTTGAAGGAATCGTATGACGCTGCCAATCTGGGACGTGCTACGAAAGGAGCCGCTAAGGCATTGCTGGGCAAAGCATATATGCAGCAAGGTAAATTTGCAGAAGCGAAAGCCGAATTGGAATGGTTGATCAGCAGGGAAAATGCATTATATGGACTTATCAGTAACCGCGAAGACAACTTTACCCACCTGGATGAGAACAATAAAGAAGGTATTTTTGAAATTCAGTTCTCCGATGTGAATAAGGGAGGTACCGGCAACGATGCCAGCATGGCATTCGGTTTCCAACGTACGCAATTCTACGCGCCGAGTGGTATTGGTTGGGGCGATGGTAAGGCCCGTCGCTGGTTGGTAGATGAATTCCTGAAAGAAAAACGTGCCGACGGACAGAACGACCTGCGCTTGTACGCCAGCATTCTTTATCGTGGTTTTTCGGAAGATTTTCCGGAACAACCGGTTAAGTATTATGGTGTCGAAAACGCTGACTGGAATGATAGTTGGGGAACAGACCCGGAAGATTGTTACATTCGTAAATACAACACGTCCTATTATCGTGATGTAGAAGATTATTATGCACCCAACAATTATCGCATCATGCGTTATGCCGATATTTTAATGAATTATGCGGAATGTATTGTCGAAACGGGAGGAACTCCGGCAGACGCAGCCGTCCATGTAGACAAAGTGAGAGAACGTGCGGGCATGTCAAAACTGGCAGACAGTCAATGGAGCGATTGCTTAAATTCCAAAGACGCTTTTATGAAACGTTTACAGATTGAACGCACATTGGAACTTTGTTTCGAAGGCTGGAGATGGGCTGATCTGAAACGTTGGGGATTACTGGATGCACAGGCCGGTATTGATGAATTGAAGGCGCGCGACAGAGATTTTGATAATTTCAGAATCGGAAAACACAGGCGTATGCCTATTCCGACCATTGAGGTTGAAATCAGTACGGTAGATGACGTGCCTCAGCTTACTCAAAATCCTGCATATTAATAAACAAAGAAATGAGGATGTGTTCAATTACGGACACAACCTCATTTTTCGCTGCATGAAGCAACTTTAAATCAACAATCGTATGAAAATTCATGTCTCTTCGTTCCTGCTACTTCTGTTTCTGCTCTGTTGCAGACCGGTACTCGCACAAAATATCAACAATCCTGTCCTTCCCGGCATTGCCGATGCGGGAGTTTTAAAGTACAACGGCAAATATTATATCGGCGGGGTGTTCACCGACGGAGATTTTTATGTGTCTGAAGATCTTATAAACTGGACAGGCCCTGTTCATGTATTCGATATGAATAATCAATGGACAGATGGAACCGGCGCCGGGAACAACCAGATACATGCCAACGATATGATTTACCTCAACGGAATGTTTCATCTCTACTGGTCGGTAAATTATTGGGGAAAAGACAGGCACGTTGTTCATATTGCCCATGCCGAATCGGATAAAGTGCTGGGCCCCTACGTGGAGCCTGTAAAAGAAACTTGGATGGACAACCGTATAGATCCGCAAATTTTTCAGGACGACGATGGTAAACTATATATGTATATGGTACGGTTCACCGACGGTAATACCATTTGGGTACGTCCGATGAAAGACCCGCGAACTTTCAGCGGGCATCCGGTCTGTCAGTTTGCCTCCCTGCCTAATACATGGGAAACGATGGATAACCGGGTAGCCGAAGGCCCTTTCGTAATAAAATATCGCAACCGGTATTACATGATGTACAATGCCAACCACACCGGAACCGCATGGGGAAATTATCAATTGGGAGTGGCGGAAGCCGACTCTCCTACTACGTTCAATCACGGAAACAAGTATCCTTATCCGTTATTCCTCTCCAACCAGACTATTCTTGAAGAAAAATATGCCGATATCCTGCGTATCGGGCAGACTTATGATCCCGCCTTTAGGTATACAACCGAAACCCCGTCGGCAAACTGGAACGAAATACAATTCAATGACGCCGCATGGGCCAAAGGCGAAGCTGGCTTTGCATCCGAAGAGATAAAAGGCTCCACTGTCCGTTACCGGGGCGCCTCGTGGGATACCCCGGAAATCTATTTGCGCAAAACGTTTTGGGTGGATAAATCGAATACCGGAAACCTTGCGCTACGTGTCACCCACGACGGAGCTACCCGGGTATATTTGAACGGAAAGCTGATTTACAACAAAGAAGGCTCGGACTACATCATCTGTAATCTGACGGAAAAAGATAAAGAAGCGCTGAAAAACGGACAGAACCTTCTGTCTGTAGAAAGCAGGAAAGGACGCCGCAATTATATAGATGTGTCCTTGTTTGATACAAAGGACGAAAAAGCAGATGATATTCTGTTTTCACCGGGCCAACCGAATATCGTACGTGGTCCCAACGGTTTTGAATGGTGGCTTGTGTATATGGCTAACAAAAATCAGGAACGCCGCAGCCAGTACGCCAATCGCATCTACTTCCACGATAAAACCATGCATGCCGACGGAATAACCGCGGCCCATACGACGGGTTATTTTCCCGAACCAACTAAACCCACCGTATCACGTTTGGAAGAGTACACACTGACAAGCCATCAGGAGTGGATGGCCGCGGAGAATAATCAACCGGCCACCACCTATCTGTTTGAAGCGAACGTGAATACAAATGCCAATGCCGGTGTGTTTGCCTGGCATAAAGATAAAGAGAATTGGATGAAAGTCGGTTTAGACAGCAGTACTCGGAAGTGGTATATCAGTCAAAGCGTAAATAACCGGATTCAAACCGACTTTTATCCGCTCGACTCTGCATTCCGGTTTGGCGTTTACCACAAAATAACGGTAGAACGGAATGTGCGTAATTTCAGTATCCGGATAGACGGATTGCCCGCACCCGGCATGCCTGTCTTGCAAACCGCTATCGACCGGCCCGGTATTCCCGGCGTGTTTGCGGAAAACGGCGATGCTTCTTTTGCCGGCGTGATTTGTACGAACGGTTGGGACGAATCCGACCATGAGATAACCGGTTGGAGCCATTCTTTGCCGGGCACCCGTAACCTTACCGCCTTTAAGGGAGATTTACTGTCTAAGTATGAATTTTCCGTTCAGATAACCAATGCATCAGGCACAGGCAAAGCGGGCGCATACCCCGTATATATTGATAACCGGAATTATATTCAAACCCTTTTTGATGCCGACAAGCAAATGCTTACCGTAATCAGTGTCCGTAATGGTAAAACGGTATCTTCGAATGACTACCCGCTCAATAACCGGAAAACGCACTACGCGGATATTAAATACACCGATTTCATTGAGAAAGGATATACCTTTCATACCCCTACGTGGATAACCGGTATACATCTCAACCGCTTGGCATTCGGCGAAAGAAATGTTTTTGTCGAAAATATGTTCGAAAAACTGACTGTTGAATACTGTTCAGGCGGAAAGTGGTATCCGGTTCCGGTTAACCGGATAAAAGTAGCCGACAACCCCATGTATAATGAAGCGGTCTTCGGGCATCCGGTGAAAGCCGATGCCTTACGCTTTACCAACAAAGATCCTCAGGATGAGAAACATTATATTTACAAGATAAAAATTGATGAAGTATTTAAACAATCTAATAACCTTCGTTGTGTGAAACTGGATAACTTATTGCTTATCTTTGTCGACAACAGGCAGATCGTAGCTTTGGATGCTCCGAATACCCCCGCCCGGGTAGGGCTATGCACCGAAAATACGGAGGCGGACTTTAACGGCATACAGAGATATCATATTCCCTGATTATAAATCTAAAAAAATAACACTATGAAAAAGTTTTTTTTATTGTTTACATTTTTCCTTATAGGTTTTATAGCTTGTGCGGAGAACCGTGATGAACCGACAAGAGAGGTCGGGAAGTCACAGACAGTTGTACCTTTGGCCGACCCGTTTATCATGCTCTACCACAATACGTATTATGCTTATGGTACGGGCGCTGCTAATGGTATCGAAGTCTATACCTCCGACGATTTAAAAGAGTGGAAAAAAGAATCCGCACTTGCCCTGCATAAAGACAATACATGGGCCGGCCGCTGGTTCTGGGCGCCCGAAGTCTATCACATAAACGGGAAGTTTTACATGTACTTTTCTGCCGATGAGCATATTGGAGTAGCTGTAGCTAATTCACCGCTGGGACCTTTTATCCAAACAGATAAGAAACCTATGATAGCGGACGAGAAAACCATTGATAATACCCTCTACATTGATGATGACGGGAAAGCCTACCTGTATTTTGACCGCTTTAATGACGGTCTGAACATTTGGGTAGGCGAAATGGAAGACGATTTACAGACCCTCCGGATGGAAACATTAACCCCTTGTATCCATGTATCACAGGCTTGGGAGGAAGTGTGGCCACGCGTAAATGAAGGTGCGTTTATTACAAAACACAAAGGTATTTATTACCTTACTTATTCAGGCAATAGCTATGAGAGCCCTTTCTATGGAGTCGGATTTGCTACCGCTACCTCTCCGATGGGGCCGTGGACAAAATATGAAAAAAATCCCATTCTACAGAAGCCGGGCGACCTGGTAGGAGTAGGCCACAGCGCTATGTTCAGGGATAAGGAGGGACAACTGAAAATCGTGTTCCACGCACACTACAACCAGAGCCGGATACACCCCAGAGGCATGTATATAGCCGATGTGACATTTACGGACGATGCAATACCGGTGATGCGGATATCAACAGCTATTCTGGTTCCTGTTTTGGCAAAATAAAAAACAATTTAAAATACGATGTTATGAAACGAATTTTGACTATTCTCACCCTGGCCGTCTTTATTGGCGCCGGTACCAATGCGCAAGAATTGCAACAAAAGATTTCCCTGAAATCTCCCGGCAATCCGGCCGAAACATACCAATTGATAACCAATCCGGACGGCACTCTCTCCGCTCAGGTGCAGTTGCCGCTGCGAATCAGCCGGCAAATAACCGAAGAAGACTCGTCGATGAAAATACGCATTGTAATAACTGCTACCGACAAGGTGTATTACAACCTCGAATCCGTTTATAAGCTATCCGGTATTGCGCATGACGATTGCCTGTTTTACATGCCCGGATTCTGGTACCGTAAAAACTTACGGTCGCCCAAAGAAGCCCCTTCATTTTACACCAGCGATAGTTGGCAGATACGCGAAGACCGCCTCAGCACTCCACTTACCGGCGTTTATAGTGAAAAGACGGGAGAATATTATACGGTGGTACGTCTTGATCAATTCACCGGCGAAGCACTCACCACGCATAAAGAAGGTGAAGTGATACTTGGTGGGAAAACCTCTATCGGCTCCACGGGGTTTAGAAATATAAATAGTACGACAGCTTTGATATTCAGCTTTCCTTATAGCGAAGCTCCGAAAACGTACTTGCGAAAACTCACGTTAGCTCCCCAGGTGCAAGCCTTTGAAAAGTTAGAAAAGGGCGAGACCCGTGAACTGGTATGGGAAATAAACAAAGGAAACGCAACTGATTTTTCTGCTTTTGTTGCCGATGTTTGGGCATACTCTTATGATACGTTCAAACCCACTAAAACCGAAACATTATACACCACCGCCGAAGCGAAAGAAATACTTTCTAATTTCTTTTCCGAAAGTTATGTTGACCAATATCCATTGAAGTATTTCTCCGGCGTACACATGCGTACCGACGATTGCAAAAGTACCGGTTCGGCCGAAGTCGGATTTGTAGGACGCGTACTTCTGAATGCGTATAATGCATTGGAATATGCCGAAGAAACCAACCGCCCCGATCTGGCGAATAAGGCGAATGCTGTCTTTGCAAGCTATTTGGAACACGGTTTCACCTCCACCGGATTTTTCCGCGAATTCGTTAACTTTAGTAATGGCAATGAACCTGATGTTTACAGCATTCGCCGTCAATCCGAAGGTGTCTTCGCCATTCTTAACTATCTGGGTTATGAAAAAAGCAAAGGCCGCAGGCATCCTGAATGGGAAGCCCGGATGAAAACCATCCTTGACAATTTCCTCAAGTTACAAGGCGAGAACGGAAGTTTTCCCCGTAAATTTAATAATAACGCTGAGGTGATAGACTCCACCGGCGGCAGTACCCCTTCGGCTACTTTGCCCCTCACGATGGCCTATGCCTATTTCAAAAATAAAACTTATCTGGAAAGCGCGCGTCAAACGGCTGTTTATCTGGAAAAAGAAATAATCTCTAAGGCCGATTATTTCTCTTCTACCCTGGATGCGAACTGCGAAGATAAAGAAGCCTCTCTTTATGCCTCTACGGCTATGTACTATCTCTCCATGGTAACAAAGAATAAGGAACGCGAACACTACATCGACTTGGCAAAAACGGCTGCTTATTTCTGTCTTTCATGGTATTACATGTGGGATGTCCCTTTCGCACAAGGACAAATGCTGGGCGATACAGGCTTCAAATCCCGCGGATGGGGGAATGTTTCGGTCGAAAATAATCATGTGGATGTGTTTATATTTGAATTTGCAACCGTTCTGGATTGGTTGGCGCATGAGCGAAACGAACCCCGCTTCTCGGAATTTTCCGCGATTATCAAAACTTCCATGCTTCAGCTCATGCCTGTTAAAGGCCACATGTTCGATATCGGTAAAGTCGGCTACTACCCCGAAGTGGTGCAGCACACCAATTGGGATTATGGAAAGAACGGTAAAGGTTTCTACAACGATATATTTGCTCCGGGATGGACGGTCGCCTCACTTTGGCAAATGCTCAGCCCCGAACGCGTAAGCGCTTATTTTGGACAGAAAAAATAAAATAATGAAACGTCAAACTCTTTTCATCTTCTTCCTGTTTACCTTTGTGCTAACCGGATGCAGTGACAATGCCGATGCCGACAATGGCGAGAAAACCGGCGAGAGTAAATACCAAAACCCGGTAGTAAACACCAGCCTTCCCGACCCGACCGTAATCCGCGTGGCCGATGGAACATTCTATTTGTACGCCACTGAAGATATACGGAATACGCCTGTTATGCAATCGGCTAATCTGGTGGACTGGACGTATGCCGGGACTGCATTTACCAACGCTACCCGTCCCGGTTTTGAGCCGAATGGCGGATTGTGGGCGCCCGATATAAACTACATAAACGGCAAGTATGTACTTTATTACTCCATGTCTGTGTGGGGTGGGGAATGGACATGCGGAATAGGAGTGGCTGTTGCGGATAAACCCGAAGGCCCTTTTGCCGACAAAGGAGCACTTTTTCGTAGCAATGAAATGGACGTACAGAATTCTATAGACCCGTTTTATAGGGAAGAAAACGGGAAAAAATATCTTTTCTGGGGTAGCTTCCGCGGCATATATGCCATTGAACTTTCGGATGATGGTCTCGCCCTGAAGCCCGATGCCGGGAAAACAAAAATAGCAGGGACAGCCTTCGAGGGCGTGTATATCCATAAACGCAATGGGTATTATTACCTCTTTGCTTCTGTCGGTAGTTGCTGCGAAGGAATAAACAGCAGCTATCAATTGGTGGCAGGTCGTTCCGAAAATTTCTTCGGGCCCTATGTCGACAAAACGGGTAAAGATATGATGAACAACGGATATACCGTAGTTATTGGTTCGAACTCACGTTTTGTGGGGAATGGGCACTGCTCTGAGATCGTGCAGGATGAGGCCGGTAATGACTGGATTCTCTACCACGGGATAGAAACAAAGAAACCCGGAGGCAGGGTCCTGATGTTGGACCGGATTCGTTGGGACGAACAGAATTGGCCTTACGTGGAAGGGGGAAATCCGTCTCTGTCGGCCGATAAACCCATCTTTACTCAGCACTAATAATAAAGGATAACCTCTGTTTTTCTTCTATAAACAGAGGTTATCCTTTATTTCGGCTATGAAACCCGGTACTTTTCCGGCTTCCCGGGAGTTGCCGTAGATTGTGAAAAATTGGTAACTATATACCAGTTTACACAAAGGTAGGTTAAACTTATTCAAGGTATGCCATAATTCCCATTTCGATTACATCTTTCATTGATAGGTTATTCTCTTTCAGTACCTGAAAAAGTTTTTCCTTAAAAGAATCGTCTATCGAACAACAAAAAACATTTTCGTTATATGGTATTTGTGAGATAACACAATTGTGTCCTGTGGAAAATGATGGACAAGTTTTTGTTTTATCTCTTATGTGATCCATCTGTGCTAATAGTTCTTCAAATGAAGATGTTAATGGCTCACAATCTCTTATGCGGTAACTATAATTTCCTGAGGGTTGAATATTGTGTAACGGATCCAACAACACAATGTGAAATACATTGGATTCTTCATTGAGAAAACCAACAATACGCCCATTAGCTGTAGATATGGTAATTTGTTTTAGTGGAAAATCGGTTTGGTTCTCTCTATATTGTATTGGAATCCAATTCAAATCACTAAGCTTTATGGGTATATTTTTCGCTTCCCAATCTATGGGATGATAACGATAATGATTTTTTTCGGCAGGATCTATTCCAAAATTTTCTTTGCTACTTAAATCAGTAAGCCTTTGAAGAAACCCAACAAACCAAGAAGAATCTGTTTTCTCAAATCCAAAATATGGTATTTGTTTGAAATATAAGAAAGAGAAACTTAATTTCGCTTTGGATTTAATATCTTCCGGCCTATCAATCAGTCTTTTACTATACGGCTCATTATTTTGCTGCGTTAATTGTGGACCATTTCTCGGCATAGTAAGATTGGATTAATTTGGGTGAAATGACCTTATCACAACGCTCAAAAGGTTTTAATATACCTCTTGTTTCTATCCAAGGTGTTTCGTTATGGGAAATTTGTTCTAATTCAGCACCTGAAAAGGGGGCATAATTTTCAAGAATCCAATTGATATATTTCTTGTCATCAGGGCTAATTTCATCAGATACTTCCCTATTTTGTATATCAGACAAATCAATGTTTGAATACAAATATTTTGTTTGACTAAACCTATTGTAAATATCCACATTAACAGGACCATGAACCCAAGCCTGAAACTCCCCTTCAAAAAATGGCCTTTTATGGATACCCCAAGACCATGCTTGTATATAATACAATAACTTTTGCAATTTTAGGTTGATAAGGGAATTGTTCTCCTCCTCTCCTAATAAT
>DOZP01000087.1:0-125 GCA_003517945.1 Porphyromonadaceae bacterium
CCCTCGACGGATGAAAAATGGCTGCAATTCCGCTGCGACCAGATCACCGAAGTGGCTAACGAGATTGCCGAAGTGGTGCACTCCTACGGCAAGGTGATGGGCGCCTCGCCGTTTCCCACCCCCGC
>DOZP01000087.1:136-558 GCA_003517945.1 Porphyromonadaceae bacterium
TTCCCGATGGTATATTACGGCTTCTACACCGGTGACATCAGCTTTATCGCCGACTGTACGCTTGATAACGTCAGGCAGAAGAACCCGATGACAACCCTCTATACCGGTATGACCGGCGTGAACGGCGAACGGATGTTCGAAAGTATGGACGCCGCCCTCAACAATGGCGCCGAAGGTATCGCCATCTTCACCGTGAACAGCCTGCGCGACCCGGCTGTCCGTACCAAGTTCAGGACATACGCCGACGCCGCCCGCGCCAAACGCGCACAAGGGGGCTATCCGGTTGATACCGGCTCTAAAACGGTCAATGCCAATCCGTTCGAGAACGCCGGCATCATGTCGGCAGTCCATATGCACATGCAGGCCTATCTGAGCCTTGCCAAGGCGGCGAAACTTCCCGCGATGAGCGGAGCCGACTGGAG
>DOZP01000087.1:590-5845 GCA_003517945.1 Porphyromonadaceae bacterium
GAGGCCGCCGTGGCCAGCCCGCCACTCCCAATCCCCAGGGAGTCGCCATTGCCGGGCAGTTCAGGAGCGACATCGCGACGGCTACGTTGCAGCCCGGAGCATACACGCTGACAGACGAGTATGGCGCCACCAAGGTGTACAATGTGACCGACAGCGTCAGCGGAGTGAAGTTCGTTGTTACCTTCTATTTCTATGGCGGCGTGATTTCGGGTTGGGGCGTGCGCCCCGAAGCAGCTTCCTACGACAGCTACAAACGAAAGGTCTGACGGGAGGACTATCTCCCCGATATGCGAAACGTCCCGAATCCTCTCAGGATCCGGGACGTTCTTATCATAATGTAGTAGTCTTGTTTTACATTGGGTCACTTTTTTGCGGTATTGGCGACAAAAAAGCCTGTAATCAATGAAATGTCTTGTATGGTGTTTAAAATAAATGATTTACTGTTTTTGTGTTTTGGTGAATTTATATACGGCGAACGTATGGGGTTCCAGTTCTGTAGTGAACGTATTGCCATTGATAACAACGGCGCTTTCTCCGGGAACAATGCGATGAGGATTTTCGATCGTATTATCCGCGTCCGGATCCGGAGCGTTCAGTTTGATACGTTTTCCGTTTGTCAGCAGGTCGTTTTTTCCTAATCCGTCAAATGTGAGGGATAGGGGTTGTTTTTGACCGGACGTATTGGCTACTTTCACAATATATTCCTGACGATCCTTGTCCCAGACTGCGCTGGCGAATAAACCGTTTTGGCCTTCTGCTCCCGTTACGTTTTTCTTGTTCATCGTCAGGGTGAGCGTATGTGTTCCTTTGTTGAGAGCGTAAAGTTGTTGTACATAATAACTTGCCGTACGAACGCAGTCCATATTATCAAACCAAATCATATCGGGACGCCATTGCCATCCTTCCACATGGGCGAAAAGAGGAGCATAAGTAGCCATGTGGACGATGTCGGCATTGCGTTCCAATCCTGTCATGAAAGCGGCTTCCAAAAGGGCGGCGTTGAAATGATTGTATTTCTTTCCTTTTCCGTGGCAGGCGTATTCGCCGGCAAATACTTTCGGGCCTTTCCGGTCGTAATTGTCATAACGGGCGCCCTGCGCCAAAAACCAACTTTCGGGACGATAAAAATGTTCGTCAACCAGGTCGACTTTCAGTTTTTTCATTTCCGGCCATAAATAATCGAAATCTTTCCCTTCGGAACTTGGGCCGGAACTTCCTATGATTTTCATATCCGGATATGCTTTGCGGATGGCCGTAATGAATGGCGCCAGGCGTTCCGGATATTCCGGTCCCCATTGCTCATTTCCGATTCCGATGAATTTCAGGTTAAACGGTGCGGGGTGTCCCATTTCTGCACGCAGTTTGCCCCATTCGGTGTTTGTATCGCCGTTTGCGAACTCAATCAGGTCGAGTGCATCCTGAATATAACTATCCAGGTCGCATACGGCTACATGGGCTGAAGGGTCATTGTTCTGATACTGACAAGCCAGTCCGCAGTTTAAGACCGGTAATGGTTCTGCTCCGATTTCTTCCGATAAAAGGAAATATTCATAGAAACCAAGACCGTAACTCTGGTAATAATCCGGATAGTAGCGATGCTGGAACGTATAATGCCAGCGGTTTTCGTTCAAGGGGCGGTTTTCTACCGCGCCTACGCTTTTCTTCCAGTCGTAACGTGTTTCAAGGTCGGTTCCTTCTACAATACATCCGCCGGGAAAGCGGAACACGCCCGGTTTAATGTCGGCCAATGCCTGGGCCAGGTCTTTACGCAGTCCGTTTTCATGTTTGTTCCATGTATCGACAGGAAATAATGATATATGTTCCAGATCTACACTGTTTTTTGATTTCAGAAAGATACGAAGTTCGTTTTTCGGTTCGGTAACTTCCGGCTTGAGTATCAGTTCATACTTTTTCCATTCTGCCGAATTGATTTCCAAATCATTTCCGGTAAGCGCATGATGCTCTCCCATACTACCCGGATTGATGATCTCAACCCGGATTTTTGAAGTTTCACCGCCTTCGGGTAACCGGGCCCATACGGAAAACCTGTATTCGGCATCTTTTTTTACGCCGATACCGAAGAATCCTTCATTTTGCAATCCGGTACGTTTATGTTCATGTCCGGGATCGGATAAGCGTACGTAATGGGGATTGCGTTCGAACGGTCCGTCATTTTTTACAGTCACGTGGCCGAATGATTTCCATCCCATCAGATTTTGCGGAAACTCGAAAGAGCGATTCTTTATCAACTCCGCATAAAGCCCTCCGTCCGCGGCATAATTGATATCTTCAAAAAACAAGCCATACATGGTCGGTTGTATCTCCGCTCCTGTTTTTTGTGTCCGGATAATCATTTCATTTGTTTGTGCGTTCAGATGCATTCCTGCGGAGATGAGTAATGATACTATTAGTTGTTTTTTCATCTTCATACGATATTTTTTTCTGGTTATAATATGAAAAAAGCGGAAAATTCACACTAATTTCCCGCTTTATATTTTTAGAGATGTTTTGATTTTTATTCTGGCGTATCTGCTTCGCTCACAGGTGCTTCAACCGTAGCTTCCACTTTTTTCGCTGCTTTTTTAGCTTTCGGAGCTTCTTCTTTTACCGGTTCTTCGATCAGGCTTTTTACCGAGATGTATGAACGGTTGCTTTTCGTTTTCCGGAAAACAACGATTCCGTCAATCAAAGCGTAAATCGTATGATCTTTACCTATACCTACGTTTTCTCCCGGGTGATGCGCCGTACCACGTTGACGAACAATAATATTTCCGGCTTTGGCAAATTCACCGCCAAAGAGTTTTACACCAAGTCGTTTACTTTCCGATTCGCGACCGTTCTTCGAACTACCAACTCCTTTTTTATGTGCCATTTTCTGATTCTCCTTTCAACGTTTATGCAATAATCTCTTTAATATTCACTTCCGTAAATTGTTGACGGTGACCGTTCAATTTGCGATGTCCTTTTCTTCTTTTTTTGTGGAAGATAAGTACTTTTTCTCCTTTAACGAGCGGTGAAACGATTTCACACACTACTTTCGCTCCTTCAATAGTCGGCGTTCCTATGGTGATTGCCCCATCCGCATCGACTAATAATACTTTGTCAAATTCTACTGTCGCACCGCTTTCCGCATCTTTAATGTGGTGTACGAACATTTTCTTTCCCTGCTCAACCTTAAATTGTTGGCCTTTAATTTCTACAATTGCGTACATCTGTCTTGTATTAACAGGTTATATCCCGAAGGTGGGCATCACTCCAACGCCTCTTTTCTACCCTCTGAGGAAAAATCAGGACGCAAAAGTAGACTTTTTTTTTATTCCGTGCAAATAAATTTGAAGTAAATGTTGGGCACAATTGTCGACGGGTGATTTTTTTACATACAATTTATTATTATATTTGCACAATTAACAATATACAGCGTTCTTGATGTTGATCGGGCAACGTTTCTTAATTTCAATAATCAATAACAATAAAAAGATGAATAAATTTGGAAAAACAGGCTTGCTGGCCGCTATTTCAGTTATCGTAATTTCCTGTAATAATCCGGGTGGCAGTACTTCCGGGAGTGAGTCGCAGGAATTGAAAAACCTGACACAATATGTAGATCCGTATATCGGTACGGGTGATCACGGACATGTGTTTGTGGGGGCCAATGTGCCTTTCGGACTTGTGCAGTTGGGCCCGGTAAATATCAGTCAGGGTTGGGACTGGTGTTCCGGATATCATATTTCAGATTCGACGATTATGGGCTTTTCCCACATGCACCTGAGCGGAACAGGAATCGGTGATCTGGGTGATCTTTCTTTTATGCCGGTTGTTGGCGACGTGAAGTTGGAAAGGGGCCGGCCGGAGGATAAAGAGTCTGGAATGTACTCATTGTTTGACCGTTTGACGGAAAAGGTTCGTCCCGGATATTATGCCGTTCATCTGGATCGTCATGATATTGACGTGGAGCTCACTGCTACAAAACGCGTCGGTTTTCATAAATATAGGTTTCCGGAATCATCTGATGCACGCATTATTATCGACCTGGTACACGGAATCGGATGGGATGCCGTTACGGATGGTCAGGTTGTTCAGGAGAATGATACGGTTGTATCCGGTTATCGTTATTCCCAAGGATGGGCTAACGATCAGAAAATATATTTCAAGGCTGTCTTTTCCAAACCGATGAAAGATTTCCGGCTTGACAGTCAGGTAAGGGAAACAAAGAATGGTGAAGAGCGGAAATATACGTTTGCGCAGCTTTTGTTTGATACGAAAGCAAATGAAGAAATCTATGTCAAAGTAGCGCTTTCGCCCGTAAGTGTGGAGAATGCTGAAATGAATATGGCATCCGAACTTCCGGGTTGGGATTTTGAGCGGACGATTACGGATGCTGATGCAGCCTGGAATAAGGAACTGAATAAGATAGATTTTCAGACCGGAGATAACAAAACAAAACGGATATTTTATACGGCCTTGTATCATACGATGGTCGCTCCTTCGGAATTTTGTGATGTGAATAAGGATTATTACGGAACGGATAAACAGATTCATCGCAATGCTTCATTTACCAATTATACGACGTTTTCGTTGTGGGATACGTATCGGGCGGCTCATCCGCTAATGACAATTATTCATCCGGAAAAAATGACGGATATCATCCATACAATGCTGACGATCTGTAAGGAACAGGGGAAACTGCCGGTATGGCACCTGATGGCGAACGAGACGGATTGCATGGTGGGTAATCCGGGTGTTTGCGTTGTCGCTGATGCCGTGCTGAAGGATTTTAAGGGTTTTGATAAAAATTACGCCTATGAAGCGCTGAAAACGTCTGTTATGCTGGATGAAAGAGGGCAGAAATGGATGCGTGAATACGGATATATTCCTTTTGATAAAGAGAATGAATCGGTTGCAAAGACAATGGAATATGCGATAGCCGACTGGAGTGTGGCCGAGGTTGCCAAAGCGATGGGCAAGGCGGATGATTATGCTTATTTCAAACAGTTGAGCGAAGGTTATAAACATTATTTTGATCCGGAACTACGGTTCATGCGCGGAAAGGATTCGGAAGGTAAGTTCCGTGAACCTTTTAATCCGTTCCATTCGGTACACCGGGAAAATGATTATACGGAAGGGACGGCGTGGCAGTACACATGGCTTGTTCCGCATGATGTGGAGGGCCTTATCGGGCTATTCGGAAGTAAAGAGGCGTTTCTGGAAAAACTTGATTCGTTGTTTATCGTGAGTGGCGACATGGGAGCGGAAGC
>DOZP01000087.1:6030-6342 GCA_003517945.1 Porphyromonadaceae bacterium
GCCTGCCGGCGGACGTTATTACTTCGGTAGCCCTGTTATGGACGAAGCATCCGTACATGTAGGAAATGGAAACGTTTTTAAGGTTATAGCTAAAAATAACAGCGCTGCGAACAAATATATAAAATCTGTAACTTTAAATGGTAAACCTCACGAAAAATTATATATTGATTTTAAGGATATCGCTGCAGGCGGAGAGTTAGTGTTTGAAATGAGTGATACCCGGTGATTTCCCGGAAATATGTAACGTACCTGTACATAATAAAGAGTTGTTATCCGTTTTTTTCGACAATATCCTGAATCACTAATCCGGCC
>DOZP01000030.1:0-440 GCA_003517945.1 Porphyromonadaceae bacterium
CATACGCGCCGAGCGAATATTGGGTCGAATTCATCGGCTCAATGCGCCCGGTCGCGGGTACCCACAGGTCGGTTTGGAACAGCAGCGAATTGTTCGACAGCAGGTGGATGTATTGTTGCATTCGTGCGTAGGAGCCTTTCACGGTCACACGGTCGGAGAGGCGGTATTGAGCCGACAGTCGCGGATCGACCCCTCCGTAGGTTTTACCGTGAACACGGAATGCCGATGCACGCAAACCCACGTTCATAGTCAGCCGCCGCGTCACATCCCACTCATCCTCGGCGTATACCGACATCTCACCGGCAGGAATCTTTTCTCCCGTCATGTTAGCGTTCTGCGCACCCGTGAAACTGAGTGTCTCCGGTCGGAAGTTGTGCATCACTCCCTGTACACCCGCACGAATATAGTGTGTCGGCGCGGGAATGTACTCGAATTCCAAC
>DOZP01000030.1:577-807 GCA_003517945.1 Porphyromonadaceae bacterium
TGTCGGAGCCGTCCACGTTGTAGAGCCGGTCGCGCCCGTTATAGGCGGTGACGTAGACCGAGGTTTTATCGCTGATTTTGTGATGCACTTTCGCATTGATGTCATAGAAGTTGACCGTCGTTTTGCTCTCTTTATCTTGAAACAACCCCATCACGAGATCGGCCCACGAGCGGCGACCGGAGAGGGTGAACGAGGTGCGGTCTTTGATGATGGGCCCCTCGATGTTGAAC
>DOZP01000030.1:815-2087 GCA_003517945.1 Porphyromonadaceae bacterium
TTGATGTCGATGACGCTCGACAGCCGACCACCGAAACGTGCCGGAAAACCACTCTTGTAGAGTGTCACATTTTTGAGCGCGTCGGTGTTGAAAACCGACACAAAGCCAAACAGGTGGTTGGCGTTGTAAATGGGATTGCCGTCGAGCAGAATCAGATTTTGCTCGGGACTGCCGCCGCGGATGCTGAGGTCGGCCTTGCCTTCCGTACCGCCTTGAACGCCGGGAATGTATTGCAACGATTTCATCAGGTCGCTCTCGCCCATCAGCGCGGGAGCGGCTTTGATGCGGGCGATGGGCACATTCGTCGCGCCCTCGTGCGATGTCAGAGGGCTGAAGTTTTCCGGCATCACAACAACTTCTTCGATGGTCATGGCCACGGCATCAAGAGCAATGTTTAATGTGGTGTCTTTATCCAGCGTCATCGCGTTCTCACTTGGCGAATAACCGAGGAACGATGTTCCAATTTGCACCACGCCCGCCGGCATAGTGAGGCTGTAGAAACCGTAGGCGTTAGTAGTCGCACCCTTATTCGAGCGTTTGTCGTACACCATGCAGTCGATGATCACCTCGCCCGTCGCGTTGTCGGTAATGCGGCCGCTTATCGTGAAGTTACGTTTCATCGGGGTGGGGGACGGCTCCTCAGGTTTCTCGACCAAAATAATGTGATAGCCATTGATTTTGTAGGTNNGTAGGTCAGATTCGTCGAATGCAGCACCTCACCCATAGCTTTGTTGAGACCGACGCCGTCGAGCGATAGGGTGATTTTTTTCTTTGTGTCGATCTTCGAAATGTCGTAAGCGATGCTCATGCCGGTCTGCTTTTCAATCTCGGCAAACGCTTCCGCAACGGTGATTCCCGTCGCTTGGATCGTAATCCTTTGGGATATCTCCTGTGCCGCAATGGAGCCGAGGGATGCAAGAGCCACGATCATGACGGCTCCAAACTTAGTGATTAATCTATTCATTTAGTGACAATTGTGATATTATTTCCTGTTTTTGTATATTTAAACTCTCCGATCACATCCTTTCCACAGATAAATCGTCGCCTCGTCGTCATAGTCGATGTATGCGACAGGCTCTTTTTGTTTGTTGAACAACGCGACTTCACCCTTCTCTGTTTCCAGTTCCGGTAATACCTTGTCCCCATGCTTGCAAGCCGTAAACATTGTTCCCATCGCGGCAACCGCCGCCATCAAAATAGTTCTCTTCATTTTCGTTTTGTTATTCGTTACGGATATAATACACGCAACCTCTCAAAATCTCAAAAAGAAAA
>DOZP01000030.1:2101-5190 GCA_003517945.1 Porphyromonadaceae bacterium
AATAAATGGCAGGACGGTCAGAATGACCTTCAGGACGAGGCTTAAATGGCTCTCCACGTTGCGTTTCGACGTGCCGACGGTCGGCAATCTCATCGTAGTGCAATCCCTCGTTCTTGCTCAAGCGGTAAATTTCGCGCCTCTGGGCAGGCATCCGTTCTGAATCCTCTTACCCGTGAAGAAGAAAAACGACCGGTAAATGAAGTCGCAAGCAGCCATTTAGCACGGCGAACATTTATTGGAAATATCTATAAGAAAGTCAAGGATCCGAATCTTGTCGGAGTATTGAGCGGACACAAGGAAGCAAAGTTTTCAACAGGTACCGGGAAATTGACGAAGAAATGAAAAAAGGATTAGTAAACTTATTGGGTTAATAGATTTAATTCATACATTTGCATTAACGTAACCGAGATTACAGTAACCGCGGTTACGATAATTTAAAACATGCAGAAAATGAAATTCTACGATAGAACATCTGAAATAGCTACTTTGCAAAATATTGAGCAGGCTTCAGCAGAAGCAGCGCAAATGACAATGATAATTGGACGTAGACGTATCGGTAAAACCACATTGCTAAAAAATGCTTTTACGGTTACGCCTTTTCTGTATTTTTTTATAGCAAAAAAAAATGAAGTGCTATTGTGTGATGAGTTCTCTCAGGAAATTAACGAAAAATTGGGTATTCCTATTGGTAGTTACTCTAGTTTTTCAGAATTATTCAAAGCAATCATGCAATTGTCGCAACGGATGAATTTCACTTTAGTTATTGATGAGTTTCAGGAATTTCGCAATATTAATCCTTCTGTATTCAGCGATATGCAGAATATTTGGGACTCAACAAAAGACAACAGTAAAATCAATCTTATACTTTGCGGCTCAATCTACTCCATGATGAAACGTATTTTCGAGAATTCCAAGGAGCCTCTTTTTGGTCGGGCAACGGCTCGAATGATAGTCAAAACATTTGATATCAATACAATTAAAGAAATATTATCAGACTACCATCCCAATTATACCAATGAAGATCTATTGGCTTTTTACATGATAACCGGCGGTGTGGCTAAATATATTGAACAATTAGTTAATAAAAAGGCATTTACGAAAAAAACTATTCTTAATACCTTGTTTACCGAAGGGTCATTCTTTCTGGATGAAGGTCGTGATGTGCTGGTTGACGAATTCGGCAAGGTTTATGGAAATTATTTTTCTATCCTTTCATTGATTGCTTCATCTAAAACTGATAGAGGGCAGATTGAAAGCATCCTTAATATGGATATTGGAGGTTACCTTGAACGATTGGAAAAAGAATACAACATAATTAAACGCAACCGTCCTTTCGGAGCTAAGGAAGGCAGTCGTTCCAATAAGTACAAAATTGAGGATAACTTCTTGAACTTTTGGTTCCGGTTTATCTATAAATACCGTAGCGCGGTTGAAATCGGTAACCTCGATTATGTTCGTGATATCGTAGAACGAGATTACGAAACATACAGTGGAATTATTCTGGAAAAATATTTTCGTACAATGATGATTGAATCCAAAGAATTCTCGGACATTCAGGGATATTGGAATTCCAAAGGTGAAAACGAAATCGACATAGTAGCCGTGAATGAGTTTGAAAAACGTCTGGTTTTTTGTGAAGTGAAACGTAATCCCCGTCGTATAAGCTTGGGAGAATTAGAAAATAAAGCTAAAGATATTGTTACAAAATATCCAAAATTCACTGCTGAGTACAAAGGACTTTCATTGGAGGATATGTAAAAGGTTACAAAGATTAAGAATTATGCAAGATAAACATTATGTTTGTCTTGCATAATTCTTCGCGACAAGTTTTTTTCTATTTTTATTATTCCTTTAATCCGTATTTAGAAACTTAACGGGACATTTTTATTTTTCAAAGTTTGATAGGTTGTCGGGTCGGTGATTTATACCGTATGACGAAGAAATGAAAAAAGAATTAGTCAATTTACTTGGTCAATTGATATTTTAATGATCATTAAGATAATGGTCATTAAAATAATTCTCACAAATGAATGATAATTGTAAAGCGATTCGTATTTTTGTAACCGTCATTAAGATAATGTGCGTTAAAATAATTGTATTATGAAGTTCTATGATAGAAAAAAGGAATTGGAAATACTTGATAGCAATTTAAAGCAATCAAAAAAGAGTTCGTGTTTTACAGTAATGATTGGCCGGCGTCGTGTTGGTAAAACCTCTCTTTTACTGGAATCTATGAAAAAAGAAAAATATCTCTATTTGTTTGTGTCACGTAAAAGTGAGTCTCTTTTATGTGCCCAATTTCAAAAAAATGCTAGCGATGCTTTGGGAATGCAGATATTTGGAACAATTTCACAATTCAAAGATCTTTTTGAGCAATTATTGATTCTTGCAACAAAGGAGCATTATACGCTCATCGTAGACGAATTTCAGGAATTTAGAAATATAAATCCGGCTATTTTCAGTGATATTCAGAACCTTTGGGATGAGTACAAGGATAAAGTGAAGATTAATTTTATAGTTTGTGGTTCTATTTATTCAATGATGATGAAAATTTTTGAAAATAAAAAAGAACCACTGTTTGGACGCCTTACTTCAAAGATAGTATTGCAGCCTTTTCCGATAAGCATAATAAAAGAGATATTGAATGATTATAATCCTCAATACACTTCGGAAGATCTTCTTTGCTTATACATGCTTACAGGCGGAGTTCCCAAATATATTACTTTGTTAATGGAAGCCGGAGCCATAACTCACAATGATATGCTGAATATGGCTACCAGACTTGATTCGCCCTTTATAGGAGAAGGGAAAGATTTTCTTATCTCTGAATTTGGTAAAGAGTATGGAACCTATTTTTCTATATTACAATTAATTGCTTCAGGGAAAACGACTCAAAGTGAAGTAGATTCTATCATTGGAAAAAATACGGGAGCGTATCTTGTAAATCTTGAAAAGGAATATTCCCTGATTACTAAGAATAAGCCCATGTTCTCAAAACCCGAAAGTAGAAAAGCACGTTGGAGTTTGAGCGACAATTATCTACATTTTTGGTTCCGGTTTATTTATCCCAATCAATCACTAATAGAAAT
>DOZP01000246.1:0-2427 GCA_003517945.1 Porphyromonadaceae bacterium
TTGGTTAAATTGCGCAGCAAAAATAATAAGTTAAGATAATGAGAAAGTTATATCTGTTTGTAGGGGTATTGTTTTGTTTTTTGCATAGCGTGTGCGCTCAATGGTTGTGGGATGCAGAGGTATTGAAAGGCATAAAGGAGAATGTCCGGAACCGCGAATATGTTGAGGCCTATCAGCGTTTGATCCGCGATGCCGAAGATAAGCTCCATGTTAAACCTTATTCTGTTGTTTATAAGGAAGGCCTGTCTCCCGGTGGAGATAAACATGATTATGTCAGCCTGAGCCGTTATGTCTGGCCCGACCCTTCGAAACCGGACGGTTTGCCTTACGTACACAGGGACGGAGAGTCGAATCCCGAATTGGAAAAATACGATCGCGTACCGTTGGGAAACATGGCGGATGCGGTAAATACGCTTTCTCTCGCTTATTTTTACAGTGAAGACGAACGTTATGCGAAAAAAGCTGTGGATCTGCTTAAGACATGGTTTCTGCATGATGAGACCCGGATGAATCCCCATCTTGAATATGCGCAATTTATACCGGGAGTGAACAACAATAAAGGACGCCAATACGGATTGATTGATACGTATTCATTTGTGGAAATGCTGAACAGCATCAAATTGCTTGAAACGTCGGATTACTTTACAAAAGACGTGGAGGATGGCCTCAGGCGGTGGTTTTTGTCTTTTTCCAAGTGGTGGCAGACGAGCGAACAGGGGATAGCGGAAAGAAACGGGAAAAACAATCATGGACTGGCGTACGATGTACAATTAGTGATGTTTTCACTTTTTGCCGGCGATATGAAAACGGCATTGGAAGTAATAGAAAAATATCCGGAAATGCGTCTTTATACGCAGATAGAACCGGATGGTAAGCAACCGGAGGAACTCAGGAGAACATTGGCATTTCATTATTCCGAATATAATATACGCCACATGGTAGACATGGTTGTGATCGCCAAAAGCCTGGGGATAGAACTTTATAAGTCGCAATCGGATGACGGCAGAAGTCTTTATAAGGCAATTGATTTTCTTGTTCCTTACCTGGGAAAAGAGGCGTCGGAGTGGCCTTATAAACAAATAAGCGGCTGGGAAAAATCGCAACAGGCCCTTTGTGAAGATCTTTTTCGTGTAGCCATGATTGATCCTTCACGAAAAGATTACATGGAGATATGCAAGAAGTTTGGGAAGCAAAATCAGGCTGATAGAAATAGACTTATTTTTGGGATTCACTAACCGTCTTTTAGAAAATCGTTGTAAAAACACTTAATTGTGTGTGTTTTCGCCGGAAGGGCGCGTCATGACGCCTCCGCCTTTGGGTTCGCCGAATACCGGATTGCCGTCTTTGCCGAAAGTGAACTTCTGCAGGTATACATGACGATTGTCCCACCCGCCGTCTAAAGAGAGTTTTGAATGATAATAAATCCAGTATTCTTTATCGTCGGGCGAGGTGGTCGTACTGGCGTGTCCCACGCCGTGTACGGTGGGTGTTCCCTGAAAAACAGGCTTTTCCGATTTTATCCAGGAGGCCGGATTGAGCGGGTCGCTGTCCGGTGATTTCAGCCGCAATTGTCCTAATTTATAGTGTTCGCTCCATGAGCCGCGGGTTGAATAGATGATGAAAACATCCTCCTTGTGTTGCAGGATCTGGGGGCCTTCCTGCAACAGGATGTGATCGCCTTTTTCCCATTCGAGCTCAGGTTTGGAAAGAAGAATCCGTTTCCCCAATGTCCAAGGATTGATCAGTTCGGCAATGTACAGGTACTGATCCACATCGTGGTGATCATGTAATGTTTCCCAGCCCGACCAGACGGCATAATTTTTTCCTTTGTACGGAAGGACTGTCATATCAATCGCCCAGCAATTATCTTTTTGCCGTTCCGGATCGTCTCCGGTGTATAGCACGCCTTTGTCGGTATATGGGCCGAACGGATTATCCGCTTCCAGCACGCCTGTCCGTTGTGCGTAAAACGGCGTTCCGTTGTGGACGGAGGCGGCATAATAAATATACCATTTGCCGTTGATGGGATGAATTTCCGGCGCCCAGAGATTGTAACTGTTCCATGCGTTTTCCGGTGGTGTCCAAACTGTTTCTTCTTTTTCAAACCGGGTCAGAAAGCGTGATTCGGTTACGGTAAATCCTCCCTTTTTATTGAAAATGGTATAATATTTTCCATCTTGTTTCACGATATACGGGTCCGCTCCCCTCCGGAGAGGGTTTGTAAACGTTTGGTGATTGTAATCCAACCGGCAGTAAGTAAATTCGGCCGGCGTATTTTCGTCTCCGATATGGATCAGGCCCGGGCGGAAAGCCCTGTCCCATGGCGGGAGGTAGGAAACATTCAGTTGTTGGTTGGCTGCGGGTAGCGGTGTCCAGTTTTTCCGGTCACTGCTCCGGTAGAACGAAGCGTAGCATCCGTCGGAAACG
>DOZP01000246.1:2524-4914 GCA_003517945.1 Porphyromonadaceae bacterium
GTCAGTCCGGAAAAGATATTTTTCTGATCTTTTATTTCTGTAGTGATTTCGTAGTCAGGCATTAATGTGCGCAGGCAAAAAGCGCTCCCGTATTTATTTTCATGGAGGGGAGTACCTGTAAGGAACAAGGTGTTGTTTTGGATTTCCGGACGAATATCGGCGAATGTAAAATTCCATGTCCATTCGGGGCGGATAGCGCTTGTTCCGGAGCGACCTGTACTTCTGCCGGAATGGGCTTTGCTCCCGTCAAACCGGTCTTCAAATCCGGAAATGGGTAGTTGCTTCACGTCCTTGAATGGCATCGGTTCCCGGATGGAAGCATAGTTGCCGGTCACGAAACAGGGCCACTTTGCTTCGTTGATTGCCAGTTCTTTAAGAAAAGCCTGTCGGCCGTTGTAAAATCCCGGCCCTTTTAGGTAGGCGTGGTATAAGTAAAACAGTTTTCCTTCCGGCGTTTCAACGGCTGTTCCGTGTCCGCAGGAGAGGATTTCTTTATTGTCGCCCTGCAGAATGGGGTTCCCTTCGTATTTTTCGTAAGGGCCTTTGAGCGATTTGGAGCGGGCCGCGGAAACGGCATAATCGCTGTTGGCGCCGCAACATCCGCGAATAGAGTAGATGATATAGTAATAACCTCCTTTTTTAAACATCTGCTGCCCTTCCATTCCGATGTTTTCTTCGTCTTTCAGTAACGTGAAAGGCGCTCCGGTAAGTTTTAATCCGTCGGGCGACAATTCGGAACACAGTAATTCTATCGGCCGCGGGTCCAGCCCGTAGGCTTTCCATGAAATATATAGTTTTCCTTCGTCTTCGAGTATAAAAGCATCAATCGCTTCGGTACCGGATGCAACTAAGCATCCGTGGTCTGTAAACCCTTTCCGGATATCATCTGTTGTGGCGACGCCGATGTAGGAAACGCCGTCGGAAGCCCTGCGGGCTGTATAGTACAGGTAGATTTTTCCGTTAATCGCATATAATTCGGGCGCCCAGAAAGAGGCTTTGGTCCATTCGGGTTTGGTTTTAAAAGCAGGGCCTACATAGCTCCAATTGATCAGATCTTTCGATTCGAAAATAGGGTAGTGGGGCGCCCATTCGGACGATGTGCCGCAGGCATAATAGGTATCTTCGATACGGATTACGGTCGGATCCGCAAAATCGCCCGGTATAACCGGATTTTTGTATTGATGAACGTTCGATTGTTGTACCGGAGGCTGTTGAGCCGGTAAATGGTATGCCATATATGGTTGGGCAGATGAAGAAATGCCTGCTAACAGAAGAAATAAGGTAGCTAAATTCAGTTTCATGCGTATATCCGTTAATTTTTTATTGTTCCATGTTTTCGGAATTGATTATATCCGGTGCAAAAATACCCCTTTTAATGAAGTAAATCTTTCAATATTTATTCAAATCTTTGAATTTTTGGTCAGAAACGGGATCGTTAGTTGCGAAATTTTTTCCTTTATTTTTTCGATGTTTTTTTTTACTTTTGTCAAATAATGCAGATGAAAAACATGCGAATATAAGTAGGATGGATACTGAAAAGCAGATTTCATTATCGGACGATAGGGAATTTCAAGAACTGTTTGGCGGTTTTTATGTTCCTTTGTGTGTATTCGCTAACAAGTATGTGGAAGATACGGAGCTTGCGGCTGATATTGTTCAGGATTGTTTCCTTAAATTGTGGCAGATAAGAAAAGATTTCTTTTATCTGCATCAGGTCAAAGCATTTCTTTATACTTCGGTCCATAATCGTTGTCTGAACGAAATCAAGCATCTAAAGGTGGTGAATGAATTTACGCAGAAAATGTTGAAAGAAAAAGAGGAAGGATTTTTTTCCGATCATGTAATAGAAGAAGAAACGTATCGTATCCTTACAGACGGAATCAATCAACTGCCCAGACAAATGAAATCGATTATGATGCTTGCGTTGGAAGGCCTTTCTAACGGCGAGATTGCCGGAGAACTGAATGTTTCGACGGAGACAGTACGTTCCCTGAAAAAAATTGCTTATAAAAAGCTCCGGGTCATTCTAAAAGAATACTATTACCTGCTTTTTGTAACATTTTGAATAAATTTTTCGAAAAATCCCTTTCTTTATTCACCCGTTTTTTTCTTTTACCTGTTATATTATAAAAACAGGATCATATTAAAGATGATAAGAAAAGATTTTCGTATTGCGGAGCTTATTTCCCGTCATTTGTCGGGTACGCTTTCGCCTGAAGAGGAAACCGAACTAAAAGAATGGAAGGAATATGCTCCGGAGCATGAGCGTTTGTTTGCGGAAATTTGTAATACTGAGAATATTACAGCGTATTGTGACGCTGCCCATTTGTTTGATAAAAGCGAGGCTTGGGGGCAATTGAATAAAAAACTGCGTGCTTTGGAGCGCAGGA
>DOZP01000197.1:0-156 GCA_003517945.1 Porphyromonadaceae bacterium
AAAAAAAGATGTGCGATCCCGCTCACGGATATCGCACATCTTCTATCTGTTACCTACCAAACAGAGAAATCAAATTCCCCCATACATATAAAATTCCGCAAGGTTCGTAAAAGGATCACGATTACTATCCGGAAAGAAAAGCTTAAGATAACGGCC
>DOZP01000197.1:324-2474 GCA_003517945.1 Porphyromonadaceae bacterium
GGCACGTTTCCTCCGTCCCATCGGGAATGCCAGTATGAACCAAGGTTACCGTCGATAACCGCATTCATCCCACCACCGTCGCTTGCTGTTTCGTCCGAAACGGCAAGAGCCTTCCAGGCACTGCGATCATACATGTAAACGACAGGGAAGTTTTTGCTACTCACAACCCATTCCGTTGCAAACGTATCAATCGCTTCTTCTTCAGGAATGTAGAAAGAACGGGTTTCAAATGAAGAACCAACCTTTGCGTCGGGACATAATATTTCCGACTCTTCGGGTAACGCTGTTACTATTGATACGGAACCGTCGTTTTTCTCATAACGCACCTGGTTACGCACCTGCAATGAAATGGCGGAATAAAATGTAACTTTTCCTTCAATGATGCCATTCTTTTCTACCATCGATATTTCATTGATACGGCGATCGGCAAGCGTAGCCTGATAACTCGCACCGTAAGCATTTCCGAAATCGGTTGTCCAAAGCGATTTATGCCCGAACATGTCGGTGGTACGGATATTAAACGTATACGATTTTTCTTCCATATCCGGCAATAACACATCAATACTGTCTATCCCGGCAGAAGGCATTACGGATGTTATCAGAGAATCCTGGTTATTATTCCAATATAAATCAACAGAGCGAACGTTCGGAGACTTATAAAACCAGCAACGGAAAAGCATCCGGTGTTCACCGGCAATAAACGATACGGAATCCACTTTGGGAGAATAAATAATCTCTCCATCTTTAATAAAATCTTTATGTATATCCATAAAGTCTTCACACGAAGACATTGTAAATAATACGGTAAAGATCAACACAATATAATGTATTTGTTTCATAAGTACATAAATTTAATAATAATTACTCGTTAACTACCTCCCCGTAAAGATCCACTTCAGCCGGATGCGTAAAAGTAGAACCCGTCCAGGTTTCATTTATGACTACACGCACATAACGGACAGCCGCCATATCTATTGGAAAAGGAAATTCAAATCCGGCTTCTGCAAATGCAAGATCTTCATCCGTCATAGTCGTGCCGGCAGAACCGGATGGCTTAATCTGTTCTATATCCATAATATGTGTCCATTCATCCCAATTACCGTTAGCCGAAGGCGCATCAAAACAAACATATACGCTCATTTTTTTAGGATTTCCATGCGAATAATAAGATTCCTCGAATCTACGGTTAAACAGAACAATACGGCTCAATTTAGCTTTGACGCCGAGGTCTAACGTAAACGGAGCCGGTAAAGACGAAGCCGGCGAATGTCCGAATGTTTCTTTGTCATCATCAATCAGATAATAATCCATTCCTTCCCAATTGGTAAAGTTCACATCATTCGCCAACTTCATTACAGACATCTTTGTCTTATCTATCCGCTCTTCAAAAAGAGGCGTCAGTACAGACGGCGGGAATATCGAATCCGACCGGTTTCCGAAATTATCGCTTGCGATTGCCGCAAAACGCCATGGAACAGCAGCATATCCGCGGAGAGAGCGGCTGGCAATATCAATTTCCGATGTATACACATTCCGGACAAGCATTTGTCCGAGCGAATCCTGAGCTATAAATTCAAAGGTTATGGGAGCTCTGTCATCATTCACCCAGGAAAAGTTAGCCCCGCCGAAATCACTAATGATTTTCACCGTTTTAACCACCTTACTCAACGAACTCTCCAACGGGGTAAATTTCACAGAAACGGGATCCGACATTTCCTGCGCCCGATTCACTACATAAAGTTTAGCCTCATGCTCTTTCTCATCATTAAATCCTTCGATTTCCAGCGTATTTTCATAAAAAGAACTTACCGCTTCATACGTTCTGCCGGTAGACAAGGTATAAACAGCTTTTACGGCAAGTATATCTTCCGTTTGCGGAATTTGATAAGTAAGCCTTACCCCTCCCGGAATGGCCTCTTGTTCAACATTCGTAACCACACCGGGTTTACCGAGGCTTTTGCTAATCGGCAACAATTCTTTTTCCGAACAACCCATAAGCGCCGGAAATAAGAACATTGTTATATAAAATATATTTTTCATTGTTTTTCAATTTATAGTTAAACTAAAAAATTACCATCCCGGATTTTGAACAAGTAACGGGTTTTTCGTAATATCACTTTCAGGAAGCGGAGCAAAATACTGATTATAAG
>DOZP01000197.1:2541-5724 GCA_003517945.1 Porphyromonadaceae bacterium
GCGATGACTGTCCCAATAATAAACACCTTCGCATGCAAATTCAATCTTACGTTCACGATGGATAATCTCACGCATTCCCTCTTTTGTCAAAGGCTTATCCGGAGAAATGGAATGCTTCGCCCAGCTTTCCACCACACCTTCCAGCCCTGCACGCGCGCGAACCATATCTATATACCTATATACTTCAGCATCCGGAGCGCCTTTTACTTCATTCAGCGCCTCCGCATAAAACAATAACAAATCGGCAAAACGCATTTCCGGAAACGGGTATGTTTCCCACGAAACGCTATTCGGATCACGGAAAGCGGAATTTATAGACACTATTTTTTTCGGCCAGTAACCCGTTGCATTATAAGTTCCCGGATTAAAGATCGAAGAAAACTCATTATAGCGGTTTTTCGGATAAAGACACTGTGCGTCGTCTTCCGGTTCATTGGCATAATGATTACCATACCATTTGCCACGATCAAAACCGAGCGTCGAATAAAACCGGGCCTCACGGTCGAAATTCATCGCCGCCGTATATTCGCCTCGCTGAATATAATAGCGGTGCAAATCATCCCCTACCCGTACATTAAACCTTTCCGTATATTCATAACCCAGATCTTCTTCAATAGGCACTCCGTTTTTAGAATAAAACCAGTCAACCACATGAAGAGGAACACTCATCCTGCTTGTAACAGTTTGTGAAGTAGCCTGTTCCAAACGAGGTAAACATTCCTGCTGCAATCCCGAATTAGAAGGATAGGAAGTATTCCCCCATATAAATTCACAGTTCCAGCGTTCCGTCACGGCACTGCGTAACGTATTTACAATCCGGGTAGAATCAGACTGAGGCTTGGCCGTCACATAATCGGATACCTGATATAACCGGATACCCGATGCTTCACAAATATCAATAGCTTCTTTACAGGCATCCGCAGCCTGCTGCCAACGCATAACATCGTACGTCTGGTTAAAGAAAGGCTCTCCGTTTTCATTCAGGAAACTATTGTAATCCGTATTTCCGTTAAACAACGGACTCGCCCAATATATCAACATTTTTGCTTTCAACATATAAGCGGCCGCTTTTGTGAACCGCCCGAGTTCAGCCCCCCGATTATCGATAATAAGCGGCAAAGCATCGCTTCCTATCACTTCATCTATCAACTCCAAAGCATACGCAAAACAATCGTCAATCTTCTGGCGGTAAACACGTGTCCCGCGCGTAGACTCATCTACCGGCGCATTTTCTTTCAACGGACACATCGGACCATAATAAATCGTCAGATAAAAATGCATGTACGCCTTGATCATTTTCACCTCGGCTATCCAGCGATTTTTTTCATAACGGTTTAAATCCTGAACCCCTTCAATATTTTCAAGAAATATATTACAATAATTAATACCTCCGTAAAGCGTACGAATCATATTACCGGTTCCTCCCCAGTAATTAATATACACATTCGTAGGACTATCATTACCAAGACCAAACACCATACCGCCGGTGGTCGAATTTTCTTTATTGAAAATCATTTCCAACGATCCGAACATGGCCGGATTCTCATTCCATCCCGCTGCTTTCGGCATACCCCAATAACAGGTAGCAAGAAAATTTTCTGCTGCATACCTGTCCGAGAAAGCATGATCTACCGTCGGCAGATTATCCGGCACAACATCCAGATAATCACACGAAAGAACAGTACAGAATGTAATTGACGCTATCAATAATTTATAGACAGATTTCATATTCTTATTTTTTATATTTTACAATCCGATATTAATACCTACGTTGATCACCCGTTGAAGAGGATATCCGAAACCGTTTCCGGCCATTTCCGGATCCCACAACTTGAACGGACTCCAACAGAATAAATTTGTTCCGCTTACATAAACCCGGAGATTCGACAGATAAAATTTCTTCAATAAATTATCCGGAAGCGTATATCCCAATTCGACCGATTTAAGGCGAATAAACGATGCATCCTGCAAATACCACGTTGACTTCTGACGATTATTCACTTCTTCAGTCGTAGAGAGACGCGGCCAAAATGCATACGGATTCCGGTTATCTTCCGACCAATAACTATCAGCAATTTCTTTTATAACAGCCGTTTGCCCTATTCCTCCATCTGTATATTTTCCGTTAAGGAACGGAGTCATATACTCGTAGTCCATAAAAAACGAACGACGAGCCGTTCCCTGGAAGAAAAAAGAAAAATCAACACCTTTATACCCGGTAGAAAGACCGAAACCATAAATCATTTCCGGAGAATTTGTAGGATACCCGATAGGCACCATATCCAATTCGGAAATTCTACCATCACCATTGACATCACGATATTTTATATCTCCGGCCATATAATTGCCAAATTGTGTAGGCGAATTACGCACCTCCTCTTCATCCATAAAAAGACGCTCGGCAATATAGCCCCATTCCTGACCTCCGGAATAACCCACTCTTGAACGCCAGGGAGTAGCGGCATAATCGGGTTCTTCCCATTCTATCACCTCATTCTTCGTATAGGTAAACGTTCCCTGCCCCGTCATCCAAAAATCTCTGCTAAAACTCTTTTCATAATTAAGTTCGATATCCACACCTCTGCTTTTAGCCTTTCCGAGATTTGCTTTTACGTCCGGAACAATACCCATCGTATTCGGTATTACACGCTCTATCAATATATTTTCGCGTTTCTCCCTAAAAAGCTCTACAATCGTGGAAAACCCGGCTTTATGAGACATTTCCAACGCCAGATTTGTTTTATACGACTTTTCCCAACCTATACTGTTATTCGCATAACGCAAAATATTAACGCCGGCCGCCGTGCCGCCCGGATTATAATTCATATTGCTACCCCAGTTAACATTACGGCCGGCAGCGAGGTCCACATTAGACAAATAATAAAAGCGATCGTTTCCGCTTCCTATGGCATCATTACCTGCCAATCCATAAGATCCTCTTATTTTAAGCGCCGTAATCCTATCCTGCAAAGATGCAAAAAAATCTTCGTTGGAAATCATCCACCCGACAACGCCGGAGGGGAAAAAACCAAACCGGTTATTTTCTGCAAAACGCTCGGAACCGTTATAACCAAAGTTAAATTCAGCAAAATAACGCGTATCGTAATTATAAGCCAAACGTCCGGCCAAACCGACGTTTCTGCCCGGCAATGACAATTGTAAATCCTCTTGTTGCGTATCGGA
>DOZP01000349.1 GCA_003517945.1 Porphyromonadaceae bacterium
TCCATCACTTTCAGATTACGGGTATAAATTTCGTCGAAAGTGATTTCGTCAAATTTCTCCGCTGCCGGATCTTTCTCCGGATCGGCGGTATAAATACCATCTACACGCGTACCCTTCAGCATCACATCCGCCTCGATTTCAATACCACGCAAAGAAGAAGCCGTATCCGTCGTAAAAAACGGATTTCCCGTTCCCCCTGCCATAATGACAACATATCCCTGCTGCAATAAATCGATGGCCCGGTTTTTACTGTAATACTCGCCGACAGGCTCCATACGTATGGAAGTAAGTACGGCAGCCTTTATCCCGACAGCATTAAGAGCGGAATGAAGCGCCAAACTGTTTATTACGGTAGCCAGCATACCCATCTGGTCGCCTTTCACACGGTCAAAACCTTTAGACGTCCCGCTCAGCCCGCGAAAAATATTTCCGCCGCCGATGACAATTCCAATTTGAATACCCATCTCCGCCACTTCCTTTATCTGTGCGGCATACGCTCCCAGACGAACCTCATCTATACCGTATTGCTTGTCTCCCATAAGCGATTCACCGCTCAATTTCAGAAGAATCCGATTAAATTTATGTGCCACGTTATTTTAATGTTTAATGATTAATACAATTGTCAATCGGAGCGAAACCCGCTACACCGCCGGCAGGCTCTGTCCCGTAATTTTCCGGTAAAGATCAAGCGCATAAACATCCGTCATGCCCGAGATATAATCAAGAGCGCATTGAATCTTCCCATAGGTAGTGGGTGCATAAACATTATATTGTTCGGGTACGCGGCTAAGCAACAGCTTACTGTATGAATGGCCGGGATTCATCATCGCATCGATCATCGTTTCCAGTAAATACCCGAAAATATGATAACCGGCAAGTTCTATATCAACCACATCGCGCGATACGTATATTTTTTCATACGCCGCTTTAGAACATACCTTATACGCACTTCCCGCATGATCACTGATTCCTGCAATCAACGGTTTATCGTATGCGCCTTCAAGAAAACAACATTCATGTTCAAGAAACTCCTGCGTACATTCATCAACCAGCAATCCGATGATACATGAGCGAAGGTAAGCGATCTGTTCATTCGTATCATTTACCATCATCATCGTACGCTTAATATTTTCAAGACGCTTCCCTTCGAAAAACCCCAGAAACAGATCAAATACTTCATCTTTCGTCAGAAGGCGCAACTTGTGGGCATCTTCGATATCCATGATCTGATAACAAATATCATCGGCCGCTTCTACCAGATAAACAAGCGGATAACGCGCATAAATAGCCTTATCCGGATCGACTTTAGGTACGCCTAACTCTTCCGCTATACGGAGAAACGTATTTTCTTCCGTCTGAAAAAAACCAAATTTTCCTTTTGACGTCGCATAAGTAGAAGCAAAAGGATATTTCGCCACGGAAGCAAGCGTACTGTATGTCAGGGCAAACCCTCCCTGACGGCGTCCCGTAAACTGATGTGTAAGCAACCGCATCGCGTTTGCATTCCCTTCAAAATAAAGAAAATCTTCCCAACGGCCCCCTTCGTTGCGTACCCGGTCTTCAAACTGCGTCCCTTCGCCATCCATGAAATAGGCCGAAATAGCCCGTTCCCCCGAATGGCCGAACGGCGGATTGCCCATATCATGGGCCAGACATGCAGCCGAAACAATCGAATCTATTTCTGAAAAATTCGTATTTTCCTCCTTATCATATTTCTGCATCAAACGTGCAGAAACATTTTTTCCGAGCGAACGCCCTACACACGACACTTCCAAACTATGCGTCAACCGGTTATGCACAAAAATACTCCCCGGAAGCGGAAACACCTGCGTTTTATTCTGCAAACGCCGGAAAGGCGAAGAAAATATCAACCGGTCGTAATCGCGCTGAAAATTAGTGCGTTCATGTTTCCGTTCGTGATAATTTTCCACCCCAAGACGTTTTCCGGACAATAACCGAGACCATTCCATCATACCTTCTCTTCTTTTTATTCCACCTGCAACACAAGCCCTTTCAGATATTCACCTTCGGGATGATAGATATTAACCGGATGATCAGCCGGCTGCGTTAACTGATGAAGAATACGAACGGCGCGTCCCGATTGCGCCGCAGCGCTGAACACCGCCAACCGGAAATCATGCTTACTGACAATCTGGGAACATGAAAAAGTAAAAATAATACCTCCCGGTTTTATCTTTTTAAATGCAATCGCATTCAATTTCCGGTATCCCTGCAACGCATTACGCAACACATTTTTATGTTTTGCAAAAGCCGGAGGATCAAGAACCATCAAATCATACCGGTTATCGATACGCTCCATGAATTTAAACGCATCTTCGGCAAAAGCCTGGTGACGCGTATCATCCGGATAATTCAACGCCACATTTTCGTTCGTCAATACAATCGCTTTTGCGGAACTATCAACCGAATGAACCAACGAAGCTCCTCCACACAAAGCATATACGGAAAAACCTCCGGTATAACAAAACATATTCAGTACGGTACGGCCCCTGGCATAATGCCGGAGCAACGACCGGCTGTCACGCTGGTCAATAAAAAAACCGGTTTTCTGACCTTTCAACCAGTCTATATGGAAATGAAGGCCATTTTCGAGAGCCGTATACGATTCTTTGCTATCAGCTCCATACAGGTATTCGTTTTCTTCGTGAAGATCAGCCTTAAACGGCAATGTCCCCTCCGATTTATAATAGACACGATGCAAATCATCTCCCAACACCTCACGTAACGCGGCGGTAATATCCATACGCGCATAATGCATGCCTGCCGAATGTGCCTGAACGATAGCGGTATGAGCGTAAACATCCACAATAAGCCCCGGTAAGAAGTCTCCTTCACCGTGTACCAGCCTGTATGTATTATTCTTTTCAGCTCCCGCTAATCCGAGAGAGCGGCGTAGCTGATAGGCGGTACGTATCCGGTTTGTCCAGAATACGGCATCTATCGCGACCTGCTCAAATGACAATATACGCACTGCAATACTGCCGATCTGGTAATGCCCGGTACCCAGGAAACGATGGTCCGAACCATACACCTCCACGATATCTCCTTCTTCGGGCTTTCCCTGAATAGAAGCGACAGCCCCTGAAAAAAC
>DOZP01000130.1 GCA_003517945.1 Porphyromonadaceae bacterium
GGCACTGTATAATCTCCCGTGTAAATGGCAATAATCTCCATAGAAAAGGAGATGTTGTAAATGCACGAAAAGGCAAAAGAATTAGTGGCCCTGTTAGCGGACGAATGCGGAAACCTGGAGGATGTACAGGCGCTGCTCAAAAGCCTGTTCAAAGGCACGCTTGAGCAGATGCTGGAGGCCGAAATGGAGGAGCATTTAGGCTACGAAAAGCACAATATTTTGGGCAATAACAGCGGCAACAGTCGCAACGGGTACGGGAAAAAGACGCTGAAAACAGAGCTTGGCGAGACGGAAATCCAAGTGCCCCGCGACCGAAACGGCAAGTTTGACCCTCAGGTAATCGAGAAAAGGCAGACCCGGTCGGACGATTTGGAAAATCGAATTTTGGCGATGTACGCGAAGGGAATGTCGAACCGCGACATCGAGGATCACCTGCGGGATATCTACGGCGTGGAAGCGTCGGCCAGCCTGATCAGCCGGATCACCGACAAAATTCTGCCGGCGGTGCAGGAGTGGCAAAGCAGGCCGCTTGACGCAGTATATCCGATCGTATTTCTGGACGGAATCGTGTTCAAGGTGCGCAAGGACGCCAAAGTGATCAACAAATGCGTGTACACGGTTTTGGGCATAAACATGGACGGCCGGAAGGAGATTCTGGGCATCTGGATTTCGGACAACGAGAGCGCCAGCTTCTGGACGACCGTTTGCAACGAGCTGAAGAACCGGGGCGTACAGGATATTTTAATCGCCTGCCGCGACAATTTAAGCGGATTTTCTACCGCAATCGAGACTGATTTCCCGAAAACCGAGCAGCAATTATGCGTGATTCATCAGATCAGAAACTCAACAAAATACGTTTCTTACAAGGATTTAAAGCCGCTCATGGTTGATTTGAAGCTTATCTACGGAGCGCCTACGCTGGATGACGCGGAGTATCATCTCGAGGAGTTTCGTGAAAAATGGGGCAAAAGATACCCGCAGATTTTGAGGTCCTGGGATCAAAACTGGGCGGAACTTTCCACCTATTTCAAATATCCGCAGGAGGTCAGAACGCTCATTTATACCACTAACGCAGTCGAAGGATTTCATCGAATGCTCCGCAAATATACCAAAACCAAGACTATTTATCCAACTGACGATGCCGTCAAAAAATCCGTTTATCTGTCGATCACGGAAATCTCCAAAAAATGGAGTATGCCGATTCGCGACTGGGGAATCATAATAGGGCAATTGCTTGTGTTTTTTGAGGATAGGCTGCAGGATAGGCAAGCGTCCTGATTCGACTGCGGCCGGGGTGAGTTTTTCGCTTTTGTTTTCCGGGGCGGCGATGAAAAACGGCGATTTCTTCTCACAGAAATCGCCGCCCCGCCAAACCTCTCGCGGCGCTCATGTTGCCCTCCAGAGCGCACTATCCTCCGCGTGAGTAAAAGCTATTTTAGTATGATTAATTCATTATGAGATTATCCATTTACACGGTGCATGGGACACTCCCTAAGCAGATGGTTGATATTACAATTACAATGTCGCTTTTTGCTCGCTTTCGCGTCAATGGCAATCCTGAAATGATTTTATCATTCTTTAATTAACATTCTCGAATATGTTTATTGTTTCTCATCTACTCACCTTGCTTAGGTGTTACTGAGTACAGGTTCTAAGTTCTCTCGTCGTTCATTATATTGAGCATTTTGATGCCCTGCTTAAAAATATCAATCATCTTTTAAAAGATAATGGCGTATTTATTTTTTCTTAGGAGCATCCGCTGACAACAGCTAAAGAAAATACGGATTATTTGGTCAAAGGATGAGAACGGGACAGTTTCACATTATAAGCTCACGGACTATAGCCTGTTGGATGAAAGACGAACCTTTTGGATATCGGAGAACGTCACTAAATATCACCGCTCATTTTCAAATATTATAAATTCGTTAAGCGCGAACAGTTTTATTATCGAAAAAGCACTGGAGCCTGTACCGGATGAAAATATAATGGCTAAATATCCCTCATATAGAAAATACTATCACAAACCGGATTTTCTTTTGATAAGAGCGCGGAAATCCGCTTGTCCCCAATAAGTATTTTCTGCATTATGTTAACGGCATCCTTTTCGGTAAACAGGATCCAGCGCGTTCGTGTTATAGTTGGGATGCACGTCATCTTCAATACAAACTGTTTTTAATCGCGTATACCGCCAATTGTGTACGGTCCTCCAGATGCAGCTTATCCAGCAAATTTGAAATATTATTTCTGACGGTTCCAACCGCGAGAAACAATTTGTTGGCTATAGTTTTATTATCGCAGCCCTTTACTATCAGAATCAATATTTCTTTTTCTCTTTCAGTTAATTGCATATTAGAATCTTCTTTTAGATAAACCTTTGATAAAAGATTTTTGTAAATATTACCTCCCAAAACATTGATCCCCGATACTGTGCTTTGAATGGCTTTTATCAAGGTGGTTTCGTCCATTTCCTTCAAAACATAGCCGTCCGCACCTGACGATAATGCCGCCTCAACGGTTTTGTCATCATCAAACGTGGTTAAAATCAAAACTTTTATTTTAGGATCGAAAGCCTTAATTAATTTGGTCCCTTCAGCACCGTCACATTCGGGCATACGAAAATCCATTAAAACCAAATCCGGCGCATGTTCCTTGCACAATTCATAAGCCTTCTGCCCATTTTCAGCACAGGCCAAGACTTTTATCTGATTGCTTTGCTCAAGAATTATTTTTAATCCGTTTCGTACAATTTGAATATCTTCCGCAATAATAATATTAATCGTCTTTATCACCCCTTATCGGTATCTCGGCAGTGATACCAAATCCAATATTTTGATTTTGGGAATAATAAATCTGACCGCCTGATTGAATCACTTTTTCTTCAATATTACTCAGACCATTGCCTTTTTTCAGTGATTTACATCCATTCCCGTTATCAATTATGAAAACCTTTATCATGCTTTCTGAGAATTTAATTACAATATCCATCTTTTGAGCGTCTGAATGCCGAAGCGTATTGGTAATCGATTCTTTGCACAATAGATAGATAACATCACGATATTTTTGATGCATCAGGGTTTCTCTCCCCTGAACAAGTAAATCCGTTTTCAATGGCAGGCTATTTGTCTTTTCAATAAGTGTATATATGGATTGTGAGATCAGATTAATCCGGTCTGTTTTCAAATTATTGACGATGTTTCGTATCTCAGCAATTCCTTCAACCGATAAAGACAATGCCTCATTAACTTTGCTTTGCGCTGCCTGACAGTCTCGTTTTGACAGCTCAATCTTTGCCAAACGCATTAGTGTGACAATGACGGTCATAGTGTGACCAAGCGTATCATGAAACTCCTGCGCGATTCGGGTGCGCTCCTTCTCAATGGCCAGCTCTTGAGAATCCGTCATGTCTTGAAACATGATTACTTTTCCAATCGACCTTCCCTTTTGATTTTTCAGGTTTCGCACTTGAACCGCAAATGTGATTTCTCTTTCAAGTATTATTTTGATATTTTGTATCGTCGGCTGATCATGGAAATGAATAAGCCCGTTAATAACCGCATGGTCTTCCTGTGGGGTATAACGGCAAATATACGACAAAAAATCTGCAAGCTGATTATTTTTGGTATAATCATAATCAAATAAAAAGTGAAAATTCTTGTTTACAAAATCAATTTTATTGTTTTTGTCACAAGCTATAATGATGCCGCTGATATTATCAACGACCGTTTGCAACGCGACCGAACGTATGGGTAAAAATTTATATTTATTCACAATAAATATAATCAGTATAATAGTAACAGCCATTATGGGAAGAGAAACGTCATATATCGAAAGAGCAGGTATAAAATTAAATGTCAGCTGGAAGGCAATAGTTAAAATCATCAGACCCGCCATTGCTGTTGCGTCAAAACGGCTTAGCCTGACTTTTGGAGATTTGATGAGCATATAAACGCTGCAGTAAAACATAATATATTGCGTTGCCGCGAACGCGATGGCTATTCCAGTTTGCTGAATAGCACGGTATTCGTTTAACACAAAATACAGGTGATGAAACTGATCTGTCCACATAAAAGCAAACATTAGCACGGATGGTAAAAATAAAGCCGCAATCAGTATTTTGCTTTTACGGTATTTATATTCAGCGATATTGATGACAAATATTGTCCAGAATGGCGCAATAAAGTCCAGGCCAAGATAAACCTGCCAAGTACCCTGCTTCTGGAAGTTTACATTTAAGGCGAGAGTCTCCATAAGATGCCCTATGATCCAAACAATCACAAGTATGTGAGTGACTAAAAATAAATAGAAAAAATAGTTTTTTTTAGATTTGCTGATGATCCAAGTGATATGTATTAATGATATCAAAGCAATGAGAATATCGATTCCTACAAGCAGCTCTCTTGGCATAGCTTTTCTCCCCAAGAATAGTGAGTAAACACTAAAACATTATTTTTATAATAACATAAAATAAACAAAAACACAATGATTTCGCAAGAATACATGTCACGATATGCTCAAAAAATTCATTTTTGCTATGCTTTTTGTCATCTGCATCAATGACAAAAGTCACTCAGCTTCAGTCTAAGCTGGTGCAATCTAATAAGATTGCACCAGCTTAATTTAGACAGACATTGTAGCCAGCATTCTCTATGCGCTATGTGCGCTAAAAGTGACTCGAATTTTCATGGATTCTGTTTGCAGCAATTATTGCCGGGAAAGATACTGCGAATCCGTTGGATCCAGCAGATCAGCGCGCCGCTCATAAGAACCATATTTCGGTTTTAAAACATATAGGTAAGTGTTGTTATCTCGCTGCGTCAGATCGCCGCTTATCGATCCCAAGTAAACTTCCAAATGGAGCATGTGGTTCTCGTTTTTCGTGTTCGCTATTACTTTACCTAAGCACTTACCTTTGGTGACGGTATCCCCTTCCTTCACGGAAGGTTTTATTTCGCAATAACGTATTACCGTGCCATCATTGTTATGCACCTCTACGACACCAGTACCGTAATAAAAGCTATCACTTACGTGCATAACCTTTCCGTCACACATAGCTATTACCGGGGTTCCTACATCCGCTATGTAATCAATGCCCGCATGTGAGCGCGGGTTTCCATTTTCATCTTCACGGCTGCTATTAAATCCCCCTCCCGCTATACGGTAACTGCTTCCTGTTGGGATCGGGTTTATCCAACCGGCGCTCTTTTTTGTCTCCCAAAAATCTTTACTAAACCATTCTAAATTGCCAGATGCTGATACCAAAAATGGTTGATTGACTAATACTTTGCTTACTTTGATGCCTGAAGGCTGAGTTTCGGTTGCCGTAACGCGGAAATATCCGGTTCCAGCGGGAACCGAACCGAATTTAACCAAGGAATCCAGTGCAGAAATGTTATAGGATGACGCATTGAGCCATGTTGTCGTTTGCGTATAGCTTGTTTCTCCGTTTGAAGTGGGATATATACCAACAGTTACAGATGTGATATTATAATTAGATTTAATCAGACCGGCAATTGATACTCCAGTGCCTTGGGTTATGTTGGGAATTGTTGTTACGCCGCTTATTGAAAGTGTAGACACGTCGGCCAGTGTTGGGGTATGGTTTACCGTATTGCTGTTCACGGATAATCCTGTGGAATTGTAGGCCTGCACATAAAAACTGTACTTTGTTCCGGCAGTTAATCCAGAAACAGAATAACTTGTTTCCGTTGTGATTCTGGAAAGTGAATTGTTTGTATAAACACGGTAGCCGGTAGCTCCTGAAACCGGAGGCCAAGTTATTTTTACAGAAGAAGCGCTTATTTCGCTCAGAGAAATGATCGGTGCGGCAATGGCAAGTGTAGTTGACACATAGAGATCTTTTACAACCCAATCACTGCTGCCCCAATACGTCAATCTGCCCATATACCGTCTG
>DOZP01000070.1 GCA_003517945.1 Porphyromonadaceae bacterium
CTGCAAAATAAATAATTATTGTAAAGAAAATCAAAAAATAATTAGTTAAAAAAGCATAAAAGATGATTGATAATGAAAAATGTAGTAAAATTAACTAAGCATCAGTGCGTTAAAAATTAAACTATTTTCTCAATCAATGATGCGACAATGTATATTATTGAATGAAATTAATTCATCATTTAATTTTATACGTCAAATTTGATTCGTATTTCTAATTTATTTTGTATATTGAATAAATAGTTTTCGGATATGTTACGAAAACTGTTTTTGCCTTTATCACCGGAAGGCTATACAAAGTAACGACGGCTAAAACGAAATGGAAAACAACCCTTCGGCCTGTACGTTTCCATAATCTATCGGTTTGATGATTCGTACGCCTAATGACATCGGCGAACTCAGCCTGAATACGTTACAATCGAAAATAAGATCTGCTCCACAGGAGCTTTGGGTAGTCCATCCGCTTTGTTTAGCGGCCTGATTTTTCGATAAATCATAAAACACATTGCTCCGGATCCGTTTTATATACGCCAGGCCTCCCATACTCCAATCGGGACAAAACAGGCTGAAAGCATAGTCTGCTTTCAATTCCAGTTTTTGCCGGGTTTGATACATGTAATGATAGCCCCGTGCCTGATCTACCAGTTTCTGAGGCGTATAAAATGTTTTCCCTTCCTCATCCTGATATTGGTACATCACGCGTAACATCAAACCATGCCCCCGGATCAGTCCCGGAAGATAGGAAATCAGTTTCGCGGCATACAGACTACCGAAATTTTCCGTATCAGACGGGATGTTCAGATATTGTAACTGTATCTGATAACCCAGACGCGGCAAGATATCCCGATGAGCCAATTTCCGGTAATGATAATATCTTAATTCGCCGAACAAATACTGATACTGACGAAATTTACGGCTTTCGAATTGCTGATATCGATTATTGGTATACGAATAGGTTACGGATGGTTGAAATCCTGATATATAATGATTACGGGTAAAGTTAAACGGAAGATACAGCCTTGCTTCCGCTTCCATCAGGTTACGATCCGTCACCCGGTAAACCAGCAAATCTTTATCCTCTTCATTTTTCTGCCATCCGTAATCAAACGCTTTACTTCCGTAATCAATACTTAAATCAATAACCGGGAACCATCCTCTGTATGCAACCGACAGTTTGCCGTGATGATAACCGTCATCATAATACCAACCCACCTGAGAGGCCATAGTGCTCAACATGTTTTGCGAAAGCAACATACAACCGGGTTTTACAATCGTACTCAAATCATCCGACAATGAACTCAATGCACTGGTCGCATCATAATAAAACGGAGTCCAGCTATGAACATGCAGTAAATGCGATCCCTTCCGGTAAGGCTCCGGGTTAAAATCAATCTTTCCCAAAGAATCCGCATCAAGATTGAACTGTTCCTGCTCTGCAACCGTTTCAGCCAATGCAAAAGCATAAGTCTGGTCGAATGCTGCCGGCTGCCTTTGCAGGTCATCAACGGAAACCGAGGCGATCCGATGACCATTTGCATTATAATCAGAAAAATAAAGTTTTTTCCCGTCGTTTGAAAATGCAGGAGCAAACGCTCCGAAACGCGACGTAGTCAGACGAATACTTTCTGACGTCAGCAGATCAAACGAATAAATATTATTTGTCCCGTTAAGTCCCGACTCAAAAAATAACCGGCCATCATGTTCCGTTAATGAAGTGATATTAGCGGATGTCGGTTCCATCAGTTCATTCCATCGGCCGGATAACAGATCCAGTTGAAACAAGCCCAACCCCTTATCATGAACAACAACGGCGGCTATTTTATTCGCATCCGTAAATGCCATTTCTTTTACAAATCCATTGAAAGGAACATCATAATGCCGGAAAACCTCATCGCTCCGGTAATTTTTACCCTTATCGCCTTCGCGCTGAGACTTTTCATCCTGAAATCCCTCACTCCGGACATCCCCTCTCCGAAACTCCTTATCCTCAATATCCAGTAATACAATCCTGTTAATACCCGAAGCGGACGGCTGCGAAACTGCGGCAACCTTGCCGGCCTTCTCTATGGCCGGAGCCAGAAAACGCTGTTTGGGAGTAACGGTAACGGTTTGCCGGGATGCTAAATCGTAATATCTTAATTCGGAATAATTTTCATGTGTCCAGCGTACCCCCGGCACATATTCGGTCCAATATACACGATTATGATTCAAGATGATACGGCTACTGATATTGCCGAGGTAACACAGCCGCTTTTCCTCTCCGTCTTTTACGATCACCAGCGAACCAATATCGTCAAGGCCGGTTTTAACGGCTATCATTGAAGAATCATCCAAAACCTGCGGATAATGATAAGATGTATACTTTTTTGTTTCCGGCGTGATATAGTTGATTTTCCCATCGAATCCGGAGTGTTTATAGATACTGTCCTGACCGGCCCATTCTTCATGCAGAAAACGAAAAGTCTCATCAAAAAGAGCCCTTGTATGAATACCGGCAACATGTTTCAACGCTTTTGAAAAAGGAGGAACCTGAAAAAAACGGCGTGTGTAGCGAGACGTCACCTTATCCCATACATCCGCACCGTATCGATAACGGGCAAATGAGGCAAGATTATACCCAAGCGCATAATAATCACCGGTGTAATCCTTGTAGGAACCTAACGCCCATTTGTCATACGAATAAAAATCACCGGATAACATCCGGGAACGATACCCCATATTAAACTCGGGCAACCGGCCTCTCCCGCTATTAGACATGGCCGTTTCCGTAACGACCGCATCCCCTTCAAAAAACCATTTCGGAATGAAGAAAGAAGCAATGCCGGCAGTCTGTTCCCCCAATACATAATGCAAAGGCCTGAATATCCCCTGTGATAACTTATACATTTGCAGAACGTGCCGTGATTCGTGCAACACCAGATGCTTGTCCCAGGATTGGGCGCCCAGCCCCGATGAGGGGGTAGTAATAAGTTCCATACGACGCGGAGCCCAGACAACCATTCCGTTAGACCGCATATTACCCGGATGAAGAATGACAGGAAATGAACGAATCTTAGATGCTCCGATCGTTTTCCCCATCTGCGGATAAGTATGTTCTAAAAACAACGCGTAACGATAAGCGGCAGAATCATTGGAACTGGGGTATATCAACTTATAATGAGGCATTTCGGCTGTTTTCCATCTGATGCGGGAAGGGTCCGAACCATAATCCATAAACTGACCTTTCGCATACACGGATAACATAAAAAAAACAACAAGTATACCGATTTGTCTCATCATCCGGTTGATTGATCGTTAATAAAATACGCCGGCAAAGATAGAGGAAATCGAATATAATGACAAAAAAACGTATTTTATTTTGATATTGCCGAATAATATTTCCCAATATATTTTCCCGCAATTCAAATATTTGCTAAATTTGTAAAACATACGAAATCATTCTTTTTGTGCGTTGTATATTTGTGATACTTCTTGCGTGTATGTATGAGTTATCGGCAAGCGGCGAACAGTGAAACTTTGACAACGAAGCACAAAGAAAAAACGAATTACAATAAAAATTTTAAATAAAACAGCAATGAAAAAGTACATCCTTACAATTCTGATTTCGATTTCAACAATGAATTTTAGTTGTCAGAGTCAAGTGTTCAATTTGGACTTTGAAGATATTCTAAATGGAACACCACAAGGCTGGAATGCTACCGGCCAGTCCGGTTATTTGGTTTCTTCGGATTCCGTAAACGTTCAATCGGGGAAGTATTCGATACGCGTGGAATCTACGGAAAAATCCACTAATTTTCAGCCGATAACGCTTAGACTTCCGAATAATTATGATGGGCGGCGAATCACTTTATCCGGCTATATCAAAACAGAAAATGTAACAGATGGATATGCAGGACTATGGATGCGCATCGACCCTCAAATTGCTTTCGATAACATGGGGCAGCGAGGAATCACAGGAACTACCGACTGGACAAAGTATGAAATCACATTGCCCATGAATCCTGCTCAAACAACTCAAATTGTACTTGGCGGACTGCTCGTTGGGAAAGGTAAAATGTGGTTAGACAATTTAGCAGTTACTATTGATGGAAAAGACGTTTCCAAGGCGAAAATTTATGAAAAAGTACTTTTACCTGCCGACAAGGATAAGGAATTTGATAGTGGTTCCAATATTATATTTCCCGCGCTCAATGAAAAAACAATTGATGACCTGGAATTGTTGGGTAAACTGTGGGGGTTCCTAAAATATCACCATCCCGAAATTGGAAAAGGAAATTATAATTGGGACTACGAACTGTTTCGTATGCTGCCTTCATACCTGAAAGCAAAAAATGATAAGGAAAAAGACAAACTACTGCTTGACTGGATAAATAAATACGGCAAAATTCCTGCTTGCACAACCTGCAAAGAAACTCCTTCGGATGCATATCTGAAACCCAATTTGTCGTGGATGGAAAAAAGCAATGTGAATAACGATTTGAAAAAGAAAATTCAGGAAATATATTCAAACAGATATCAAGGCGAACACTATTACATTAAAATGGCTCCCTATGTTGGCAATCCTCAATTTTTAAATGAAAACTTATATCTCAATATGCCTTACCCCGATACAGGATTTCGTTTGTTGGCCCTATTCAAATTCTGGACTATGATAGACTATTTTTTCCCCAACAAATATTTGACCGACAAAAATTGGGATAATGTTCTTAAAGAATACATTCCGGTATTTATTTCGGCAAACGACGAGTTGGAGTATGAACTGGCAGCCATACGGATTATTGGCGAGATTAATGATACCCACGCCAATTTATGGGGAGGCAATGATAAAATACAAGGTTTAAGAGGAAATAATTATGCTCCGTTTCGGATTCAATTTGTTGAACAAAAATGGGTGGTAACAGATTATTACAACCCCGAACTAAAAGAAGCATCAGGTTTGGAAATCGGCGATATTATTACACATATCGATGGAAAAACGGTTGAATTCATCGTTGACAGCGTGAAGAAATATTATCCGGCATCAAACGAATCCGCAAGAATGAGAGATATTTCTGCCGACTTATTACGTTCTAACAATAATACCGTTACTATTCAATACGTTTCTTTGGGACAGACAAAACAAAAAGAGATACCGCTATATGCAAGAGACCGTTTGAATATATATGGTTGGTACAAGGTAAACAAAGATGAAAAATGCTACAAACTTTTAGATAATAACATTGGCTATGTAACATTAGCTAACATTAAAAACGAAGACATTCCGGTAATCAAAGAATCGTTTAAGAATACCAAAGGAATCATCATCGACATTCGTAATTATCCGTCTGTATTTACCCCGTTTACATTGGCTCCATATTTCGTATCAAACGCCACTCCGTTTGTAAAATTTACCATGGGAAATGCCGGCAATCCGGGCGAATTTACTTTCAGGGCCGGACAAGAAGTTCCTAAAGCAGACGAAACATACAAAGGCAAACTGGTCGTGATAGTCAATGAAAGCACTCAAAGTTCGGCAGAGTATCAATCAATGGCGTTCAGGGCAGGCGATAACACAACGATTATCGGTAGTCAAACAGCCGGAGCCGACGGAAATGTGTCGAACATAACATTGCCCGGAGGCTTGCGAACAATGATTTCAGGGATTGGCGTTTATTATCCTGATGGAACACAAACACAGCGAATCGGAATAGTTCCCGATATAAAAGTTGAGCCGACAATAAACGGAATAAAACAAGGGAAAGACGAAGTTTTAGAGAAAGCAATCGAAATTATTGAGAAAC
>DOZP01000102.1:0-10599 GCA_003517945.1 Porphyromonadaceae bacterium
CCGCCGAACTGAACGTGTTCGTCTCCGTAGCGTTTGATGCCGTCGATTGTCGAAAGGTAATCGCGGATCAATTGGCGCAGAATGCCGGTTCCCGTACCGTGAAGTATCCTTACGGGTGATACGTTTGTGAGTATGGCATCGTCGATAAAATAGGTTACGGTTTGCAAGGCCTCGTCTCCACGCATGCCGCGGATGTCTATTTCCTGTTTGAAATTGAGCTTTTTCTCGTGTATGGAGTCAGCGGTTTGCACACTGACGAATGTGCTTTTCTTTGCTTCTTTTTTCAACTGACTGTGGCTGACTTTTTCGAGCTTATCTAACTTGATGGTGCTTTTTATCATGCCGAAAGCAACGGTTGCCTGTTTGTCCTGTACTTCAATAATCGTACCTGTGGCCGTCTGTCCCTTTATCCGCACGGTATCTCCTTTTTCAATTTTGTCTGTGTGCGTTTGATTATTAATCGATTCTTTGATAGCATCCGTCTTTTGCAGGTTTGTCCGCTTTTTATTTTGTTTTTTGCGCTCCTGACGTTCGCGCAATTTTTCCATTTTGTGCGTTATTTTCGCATCTTCTTCCCGGGTGTCGAAAATATTTTCTTTGAACTGTTCCAATTCCCGGCGGACTGATTTGGTACGTTCTTTTTCAGCCTGCGCTTCTTTTATTTCCCGTATGGTGTTTTCTATTTTCGCGTTGGCCTCCGACAGGATTTGTTGCGCTTCCGTCTTGGCCGATTTTACGATTTCTTTACGTTGGCGGTTGACTTCATCAAGGTCTTTTTCATAACGGGCGATAATATCTTCAAGTTTCTTTTCCTGTTGGCGTATATGCTGGCGTTTACTTTCCCAGTAACGTTTATCCCGTACAATATCCTGAAGATATTTATCCATATCGATATAATCACTGCCTACTTTTTCGGATGCTTCGGCAATGACGTCTTCCGGAAGACCGATCTTTCGCGCTATTTCTATGGCAAAAGAACTACCGGGGCGCCCGATAGACAGTTTGAACAGCGGTTGCATCAAATGTCTGTCGTAGAGCATCGCGCCGTTCACAACCCCGTCGTGATCTTCCGCATATTGTTTGAGATTCTGGTAGTGTGTTGTGACGACTCCGAAACTTCCGTTACGATTGAAGCGGTTAAGCAGGGCTTCTGCCAGCGCTCCTCCGATTGTCGGCTCCGTACCGCTTCCGAATTCATCAATGAGAAGCAGCGATTGTCCGTCACAATTCCTTACGAAAAATTTCATATTTGTTAGGTGTGAACTGTAGGTGCTCAGGTCGTTTTCAATACTTTGCTCATCACCTATATCAATCAGGATCTGTTCAAAAATACCGGTTCGGGAATTTTCATGAACAGGAATCAAGAGTCCGCATTGCAGCATGTACTGCAATAGTCCGACCGTTTTGAGGCACACGGATTTTCCTCCCGCATTGGGCCCGGAAATGATAAGCAGCCTTTTATTATCAACCAATTCAATGTCCAGCGGCACTACTTTTTTTTCCTGTTTTTTCAGGGAAAGATATAGTAACGGATGGATGGCATTCGTCCATTCTATCAAAGGCTTTTCTTTAATCGTCGGTTTTATTCCGTTAATTTCGATTGAGAAAAGGGCTTTTGCCCGGATGAAATCGATTTCCGCAAGAAAGATAAATGCCTGTAGAATGTCGGGGATAACAGGCCGCACCCTATCCGTGAACGTTGTCAGGATACGCACTATTTCGCGCTTTTCTTCGCTTTCGAGTTCGCGTATGCGGTTGTTTGCCTCTACGACTGCTTCCGGTTCGATAAATACGGTTTTCCCGGTTGCCGATTCGTCGTGTACAATCCCTTTTATCCTGCGTTTAAAGGCCGGGGCAACCGGTATGACCAGCCTCCCGTCGCGCATGGTTGGCGCTACATCTTTATCAACCAAACCTTCCGATTGGGCCGATCTCAATATGGATTGCAAATTACGGGATATACTTCCCATGGTAGATGTCATCTCTTTCCGGATACGCATAAGTTCGGGAGATGCATTGTCTTTCATCCGGCCATATTTATCCAGTATGGCGTCTATTTGAGAAATTAAATGAGGAAATACGGGAATATCGCCGGCTAATTCCGTAAGCGCCGGATATTTGATCTCATCGTTTTCTTCGGGATGATTGAAAAAACGCGTGATATCGTAGATGGTCTGAAGCGAACGTTTCAAGTCAAAAAGCTCTTTTTCTTCCAGAAAAGTGCCTTCCGGCCTGATCCGGCTGAGCGAATAGCGTACGTCAATGAAATAATCGGCCGGAAAAGCGTTCTCTTCCTGTATGATCCGTACAAACTCATCGGTTTGCTCCAGTTTTTCCCTGATGAAGCGTATATCGGAAGAAAAAATTATATTATCAACGCATTCTTTTCCTAAAGTGCTGATACATTTGTTGTTGACTAATTGTCTTATCTTGTCGAAACCTATTTTTTGCTCGAAATTATCCGGGTATATTATATTCATATAAAGTTATTCCACAACAATTGTGTTTTCCGTACGTATTTCAGGTCGCAGGATAAATTCCAGTTTTTCTTTTCCGCGCCTGAGTTTGAAAGAACATGTATTGTTTCCCGCCGGGTTAATGAAAGGGGCGTATTGAAACAGGTAGGAGAAAACCGTCAGGTTCTTCTTGTTATTAAATTCTTTGACAACCTGCGGATATTTGAGTTCGTCCCAGTACATACAATCCGGAAATCCGTTTGCATCGACAAACCGGGTGCTTTCATCACGCAGTTTTAAGGTATTAACAAGAAACAGACGATAGGCAGACGTATATTGCGCGGATGTTTTATCCATTCGTTTATCAGCTATCGCGTCAATTTTATCATACGGAAGTATACCCGCTTGAGCGGCCGGCGAATACGGATCGACGGAAGCAATCGTGGAAATATTGTCGATGTTGTAATTGATGCCGGTATAGTTGTATTTCTTTTTTGTCAGGCGGAACTGTACGTTGCGTCCGTATTTCATATATGGAAACTGCATACACATGAGGGGGATGTGCACAAATGCAAAATTTTCAAGTGAAAAGGATTCGTTCATAAACTCGTTCGCTTCGCATTCCCAGATGATGCGTCCTTTTTGCAATTTTTTGTCTTCCATGCGGAAACCAAGTTTCAGGATGTATTCGGCTTCCGTTTCTATGGTGTTAGGAGGCAGGAAAGGAAATTTTGCCATGCGGTCGCGTGTTATGTCGTAACGGTATACGTAACTGTAATCTTCTTCCGGTTTGTCTTCTTTATTCGTTCTCTTGGGGGATTTAGGCTTATAGTTCGGATTTTTATTAAACGAATAATATATTTGAATGGTCAGATCGGGGTTTACCGGATCGTATTTTAAATTCCTGTTTATCAGCTCCTTTTTGATGATATCGTTGATCTTTTTAGCCAACTCGGGTTGATCACTGCTTCCCCCGAAAAAGTCGAACGATTTAAATACGGAAAAATCAATTTCATCTTTTGTCTGTGTCGTAACGAACGGGCATGAAAAAAGGCGTTCGTGCGTATATTCCACCGCGTACATTGCGAAGGCTGTAGCTAACTGTTCTTCGGAGATCGAATAGGTGCTCTTGCATTCTTTTTTTATTTTTATTTTACGTTCGTCGTTGGTGAAATTTTTGATGGTCAGTTCGACAATTTCCTTCCCTTCAGGATTTAAGAACAGATAGATATCATCCAGTACGTTTTCGGTGACGGGTACTCCTTCAACAGCCGTTATGACGTCATACGGTTTTATTCCCGCGCGTTCCGCCGGCGAATTGGGATATACGCTTGTTATTACCGGTTTGTTTTTTCCCCAGTGTGGGTCATTGCTTATTTCATAACTGAAACCGTAACGACATGATATATCCTGGGCTTTTACCGTATGAGCCAAGCCTATAATCATTATGATAATAAATATACGTTTCATATATAAGTTTGTTAAAGCGTTTAATTGTATTTCAGTAATCTTTTGGTTGTTGATTATTATGGCAAAGTTAAATATATTTTTATAATTGGCAATGTTTTTGCCGTTAGCAGGATGAAATGAGTGAAAATATGAGTATAAATATATGGATAAACAAGCAGAAATGATGAATCGGGAGACAGAGAAAGCGGATCGGGAGAGAGAGCCGGAAATGGGAAATGAAGAACGGAACCGGACAAATTTGCAGGATGATACTGAAAAGAAGTCAGCAAATTCAGGGCAGTCGGACAATATGTCTGATGATCTGATTGCAGAAGAAAAAAACAAAGATGAAAATCCCGGAGAAGATTTTTCGGATGATAATCATTTTTCCCGGAATGAAAATGATCAGTCCTGGGAAGAGAAGTATCTTGTATTAAATGACTCCTATCTCCGTCTGATGGCGGAGTATGATAATTTTCGCAAACGCACCTTACGTGAAAAAGCGGACTTGATAAGAAGTGGCGGAGCTACGGTTCTGGGCAATCTTCTTCCTGTGATAGATGATTTTGAGCGTGCGTTGGGAACTTTGCAGACTACTGAAGATCTGCCGTCGACCATAGAAGGAGTCAAATTGATTTATGACAAGTTTATGGGTTACCTGTCGCAGCAGGGAGTGAAACCGATAGAAGCGGTAGGGCAACCTTTTGATACGGAACAGTTTGAGGCGATAGCTGCGATTCCTGCGCCGGAAGAAGGCATGAAGGGAAAAGTGATAGATTGTGTTCAGACAGGCTTTATGTTGTATGATAAAGTACTGCGGCATGCAAAGGTAGTAGTGGGGGAATGATGCGTTGCATAAATTGATAATTAAACGATTCAACAAAAAATAAAATGTCTAAAAAAGATTATTATGAGGTTCTGGGCGTCGGTAAAAGCGCTTCAGCCGATGAGATAAAGGCCGCTTACCGGAAAAAAGCTATCCAGTATCATCCGGATAAAAATCCGGGGGATAAGGAGGCGGAAGAAAAATTTAAGGAGGCTGCGGAGGCTTATGATGTATTAAGTAATCCGGAGAAACGCCAGCGATATGATCAGTTTGGACATGCAGGTGTTGGAAGTTCGGCAGCCGGAGGGGGATTTAGCGGCGGAGGTATGTCTATGGATGATATCTTTGACCAGTTCGGTGATTTGTTCGGCGGACATTTTGGCGGATTCGGCAGTTTTGGCGGGTTCAGCGGATTCGGCGGACGCTCCCGAGGCGGCGGGCGTACTGTTCAGAAAGGATCAGATCTACGGGTAAAAGTAAAACTTAACCTGAAGGAAATAGCGCATGGCGTGGAGAAAAAAATCAAAGTGAAAAAATATGTTCCGTGCGCGACATGTCACGGTAGCGGCGCGGAAGACGACAAGAGCGTCACGACCTGTAACACATGTCATGGTAGCGGCTATGTTACGCGCGTTTCCAATACGATACTGGGGCAGATGCAGACGCAAAGTGTCTGTCCTACCTGTGGCGGCCAGGGTAAGGTGATTGTAAATAAGTGTCCTGTGTGTAACGGCGAGGGGGTTGTTCGTGATGAAGAAGTAATCAGTATCAATATCCCTGCCGGAGTGATGGAAGGTATGCAACTTTCCGTTCGCGGCAAAGGAAATGCGGCGCGGCGCGGCGGTATGAACGGTGATTTGCTGGTTGTCATAGAGGAAGAGCCGGACAAGGAACTGATACGTGATGAGAATGACTTGGTTTATAATTTATTGCTTACGATTCCGCAGGCGATACTTGGCGATACGGTTGAGGTGCCGACCGTCGAAGGGCGCGCCAAAGTGAAGGTGGATGCCGGAACACAACCCGGAAAAGTTTTACGTCTGCGCGGTAAGGGATTGCCGTCGGTAAACGGTTACGGGACAGGTGATTTGCTGGTGAATGTAAGCGTGTATATTCCGGAAACGCTCTCTTCGGAAGAGAAGGTGAATATGAGACAAATGCAGTCTTCGCCGAACTTTCAGCCGAATCAGTCCATAAAAGAAAAAATATTCAATAAGTTCAGAAATTTAGTGGGCTGATAAAAGAATGATATTTTTTATATTTTAATGTAGGCCTTTTTGAAAATAAATCGCTACTTTTGTGCGATTTATTAAAAAAAAGGCGAAATGGAAAAAAATAAAAGAATAAAACGCGCGTTGGTTTCCGTCTATCATAAGGACGGATTGGATGATATATTAAAAAAGCTTCATGCCGAAGGTGTTCAATTCGTGTCTACGGGAGGGACGCAGCAGTTTATAGAGTCGTTAAGCCTGCCTTGTGAATCTGTTGAAGCATTGACGAGTTATCCGTCTATTTTAGGGGGACGCGTTAAAACGCTCCATCCGAAAGTTTTCGGCGGCATACTTGCCCGCCGTGATCATGAAGGGGATAACGACCAACTCAATCAATACGAAATTCCGGAGATAGACCTTGTTATCGTTGACTTATATCCTTTTGAGAAAACCGTGGCATCCGGAGCCGCAGAGTCTGAAATCATAGAAAAAATAGATATAGGCGGTATATCACTGATACGCGCCGCGGCAAAAAACTACCGGGATGTCGTCATTGTAGCATCCGGAAATCAGTATGCGCCGCTCATGCGTCTACTGGAAGAAAAAGGAGCGCAAACGACTCTGGAAGATCGCAGGTGGTTTGCGAAAGAAGCGTTTGCCGTTTCGTCGGGTTACGATAGCGCTATATTTAACTATTTTGACGGAGAGGACGATTCGGCATTCCGCGTGGCTGCGGATAAAAAGCAAGTGATGCGTTATGGCGAAAATCCCCACCAGAAAGGCGTGTTTTTCGGTGATTTCGATTCGTTGTTTGATAAACTTCACGGGAAAGAAATATCTTATAATAACTTGTTGGACATAGATTCGGCTGTGACGCTGATTGATGAGTTTGATGAGTTGACGTTTGCTATTCTGAAACACAATAATGCGTGTGGTATCGCGTCGCGTCCCACCGTTCTCGAAGCATGGAGAGATGCGTTGGCAGGAGATCCGGTTTCGGCATTCGGAGGTATTTTAGTTGTAAATAAAGCGATTGATAAAGAGGCTGCGGAAGAAATAAACAAAATCTTTTTTGAGGTGATCATTGCCCCGGAATATACGGATGATGCATTGGAGGTTCTTATGCAAAAGAAAAACCGCATCATCCTGAAACGCAAGCAGTCCGGATGTCTACCGGCCAAACAGTTTCGTTCTTTGTTGAATGGAGCGCTCGTGCAGGAACGCGATATGAGTATTCAGACGGCGGCGGATCTTGAGCCGATGACGTTGAAGAAACCTGCGGAATCGGAAATATCGGATTTGCTTTTTGCCAACAAACTTGTTAAGCATAGTAAATCCAATGCCATTACGTTGGTAAAAAATAAGCAGTTGTGCGCAAGCGGAGTAGGGCAGACATCGCGTGTGGATGCATTGAAACAGGCTATAGAAAAAGCACGTTCGTTTAAGTTTGATCTGAACGGAGCTGTGATGGCATCGGATGCGTTCTTTCCTTTCCCGGATTGTGTGGAAATCGCAAAAGATGCGGGTATTACCGCCGTTATACAGCCGGGAGGTTCCGTCAACGATAAATTATCGGTAGCCTATTGTGACGAACATGGTTTGAGCATGGTGAAAACCGGCATTCGTCATTTTAAACATTAATTGATTTTAACAAGATAAGCATATGGGATTATTTTCTTTTACGAAAGATATAGCAATTGATCTGGGTACGGCGAACACCATCATTATTTGTGATGATAAAGTGATGGTTGACGCTCCTTCTGTTGTGGCGTTGGACAGACGGACGGACAAGGTGCTTGCTGTCGGGGAACAGGCGCGTCTGATGTATGAAAAAACGCATGACGATATACGCACCATACGTCCGCTCGGGGATGGTGTGATAGCAGACTTTTATGCGGCGGAACAGATGATACGCGGCATGATCAAAATGATAAATTTTAAAAACCGTTGGTTTTCTCCTCCGTTACGCATTGTTGTCTGTGTGCCGTCGGGCGCTACGGAGGTAGAGCGTCGCGCCGTACGGGATTCTTCCGAAAGAGCCGGAGGGCGGGAAGTGTATCTGATTGATGAGCCTATGGCCGCGGCTGTAGGTATCGGTATTGATGTGGAAGCGCCGGAAGGACACATGGTAGTGGATATCGGGGGAGGGACAACTGAGGTAGCCGTTATTTCTTTAGGCGGCATTGTGACGAAGACATCCATACGTACCGCCGGCGACGTTTTTACGGAAGATATTATGGAATATATGCGTCGCCAGCATAATGTGAAAGTGGGGGAACGTACGGCGGAGATGATTAAAATAAATGTGGGATCCGTGCTTACTTCTTTGGAAAATCCGCCGGATGATTATGTTGTTCATGGGCCGAACCAGATGACCTCATTGCCGATGGAAGTGCCTATCTCTTATCAGGAAATGGCTCATTGTCTTGATAAGTCGATCGTTAAAGTTGAAGCGACGATTATGAATACGCTGGAAAATACCCCGCCGGAATTATATGCCGATATTGTTCATAATGGAATCTATCTGACGGGAGGAGGCGCTTTGATGCGTGGTTTGGAAAAACGTTTGACGGATAGAATAAACATACAGTTTCATGTAGCCGAAGATCCGCTTCGCGCAGTGGCGCGCGGAACGGGGGTCGCTTTGAAAAATCTGAATAAGTTTAATTTTCTTTATAGGAATTAATTTATGATATGCAAAAACTGCTGGCGTTCCTGGTTTCTAAAAGACATTGGATTTTATTTATTTTATGTGAATTAATTTCATTTGTACTTATCTATAGAAATAACGCTTACCAGCGGAATATGATGTTGACTTCTGCAAATGCGATTACAGGTAGTATATCCTCAATGTCCAGCACCGTATTCTCTTATCTTGACCTTCAAAAAGTAAATCAGGAACTTCTGGAACAAAGCAGTATACTTGAAATGGAGGTGATCCGTCTGCGTGAGCAATTGGAGAAAATTTCCCTTGATACCATAAATTTTAATCCTGTATTTCCGGAAGACACGATCCTTGCTCCGAATCCGGGGGATAGAGTCTATGCTTATAAATTTTTGACGGCCAGGGCGGTAAACAACAGTACGAACTACCTGAATAATTACATTACCATCAATAAAGGTTCGAAAGACGGTATACGCCCGGATATGGGCGTTGTGTCCCCCCATGGTGTCGTCGGCATTGTGATGACGGTAAGCGATCATTATTCGGTGGTTATTTCCCTTTTAAATACGAAGTTGAATATCAGTTGCAAAGTGAAAGGGACTAATTTTTCCGGCCCTTTGTCCTGGAAAGGGGGAGACGTAGCTTATGCCTACCTTGGAGAGCTCCCGACCCATGCCGTGTTTGAGAAGGGTGATACGATCGTGACGAGTGGTAATTCAGCTATATTTCCACCCGGCATCATGGCGGGCGTTGTCGATTCATACGACAAACAGCGTGATGATAATTTTTATTCACTGAAAGTGCGTCTTGCGACGGATTTTTACTCATTGAGCGCATTGTATGTTATTTTTAATAATATGCAGGAAGAGCAGTGGGAAATAGAAAAGGAGGTGATGAGTAATGATTAGCACATGGTTGCGCATCGCCGTTTATTTCGTTGTATTTGTATTGTTGCAGGTGTTGGTCATGAACAATATACACTTGTTCCGGATCGCTACGCCGTTCATTTATATTTATGTGATACTCAAGTTGCCGGTTGATCTAAACCGTTTGGGAGTTATTGTCATATCGTTCCTGTTGGGACTTACCGTGGATGTGTTTTCCAATACTTTCGGTATACATGCCGCTGCGTGTTCGTTTATCGGATTTGTGCGTACCCCTCTGCTGGATCGTTTTGTCGATATGAAGGAATTGCCGGAAGGGAGCGTGCCTTCTTATCAATTGTTCGGATATGCCCGGTTCATCCGGTATGCTTTTGTTGTGATAACGCTTCATCATGTACTTTTATTTGTGATCGAATCGTTTACGTTTTTTCAGCCGTTATTTATGGTGATACGGATGATAACGAGCCTATTTCTATCCTTCCTGCTAATTCTTGTTATTGAGGCGTTTAATATAAGAAAAAAGAAAAGTGGCGAATAGTAAAACCAGATATATCTATGATAACAGGCGGTATGTCATTGCCGGCGCTGTCATTGTGTTGTTGCTTATATTTATTATGCGGCTTTTTTTTCTTCAGATCATGAGTGATGATTATAAGAAGTGGGCTGACAGTAATGCTTTTCAGAGACGTACGTTGTATCCTTCGCGTGGTGTGATTTATGACCGTAACGGAAAACTGCTGGTATATAACCGGCCTTCTTATGATGTGATGGTAATCATGCGTGAGATAAAACAGTTAGACACGATGGATTTTTGTCGTACGGTGGGCATTACGAGAGAATCTTTTGATAACCGTATGGATATTATAAAGAATCAGACATCCGGTTATGCGTCTTACACCCCACAAGTGTTTATGAGTCAGCTTTCTGCAAATGAATATGGTGTTTTGCAGGAGAAATTTTATAAATTTCCGGGATTTTATATACGGAACCGTGCGTTGCGGGAATACGGATGTGTGAATGGCGCGAATATACTCGGAAGCCTGGGAGAGGTAGGCCGTAAGGATATTAAAAATGACGATTACTATGTACAAAGCGATTATGCCGGCAC
>DOZP01000102.1:10613-11218 GCA_003517945.1 Porphyromonadaceae bacterium
GAGATTTTATTGCGGGATGTGCATGGTCGTATCAAAGGAAAGTATGAAGAAGGCAGGTATGACGAAGCTCCGGTATCCGGAAAAAACATAACTTTGTCCATTGATATGGACTTGCAGGCCTATGGGGAAATGCTTATGCGAAATAAGCCGGGCGCGGTTGTCATGATAGAACCTGCTACGGGAGAGGTTCTTTGTTTAGTGACTTCCCCGTCGTATGATCCGAATCTTCTGATCGGCGGACGGCAGCGCGGACTGAATTATCAGATGCTGTTACGCGATCCCCAACGGCCCTTGTTCGATCGTTCCATCATGGGTTCATACTCTCCCGGCTCTACATTTAAGCCGGCGCAGGGGCTCATCTTCCTGCAGGAAGGTGTTGTTACGAAAGATAAGACTTATTCTTGTGCCGGCGGGTATCCGTATCTTGGGGGACGGCCGAAATGCCATCCGCATATTTCGCCGATTTCACTTATTCCTTCCATAGCAACGTCTTGTAATGCCTATTATTGCTGGGGGTTGCATGATATGCTGGATAGCCGCTCGCGTTATAAAACCATACAGGAAGCGTTTGAAGCCTGGAAAAATTACATTGTCGCACAGGGATA
>DOZP01000001.1:0-2393 GCA_003517945.1 Porphyromonadaceae bacterium
ATAGCGGCTTATGCCAAACAATATGAGGATCAGATAAAAGCGATGCAAGACGATTACACTCGTAAATATTCGGATTTAACCGCACAGGGTGATTCTTTAACTGAAAATATCAGAATACTTCGTATACAGGAAGTTCAGGAAATAGAGGCCCGTATACAGAATTTTGTACCTGTGGCAAGGGAGGAAATGGAAAAGAAACAGGCTGAATTGATCGCTCCGCTACAGGAAAAAATACAGAAAGCTATTGATGAAGTCGGGGCTGAGAATGGTTACACATATATTATGTCTCCCCAGGTGATGCTTTACAGAGGCGCTTCTGCTATTGATGCGACAGATAAGGTAAAGGCTAAGTTGGGATTGAAATAAAAATACAAAATTTAGTTTGTAATACCGGATTTATAAGATACAAGACGGATGCCTGTGCCTTTTTAGGAATAGGCATTCTTTGTTTTAGATAGCGTACTTTTTATGAATGGGAACCACCATCCGATAGGTATATTTGACTCCGGCTACGGGGGGCTGACTATTTTCGAACATATACGCCGGTTATTGCCCGCGTACGACTATTTGTATCTTGGGGATAATGCCCGCGCGCCGTATGGCTCCCGTTCGTTTGAAATTGTTTACCAGTTTACTTTTCAGGCGGTAAAAAGGCTTTTTGACGAAGGGTGTCCGTTGGTGATACTTGCATGCAATACTGCGTCGGCCAAAGCGTTACGTACGATACAACAATGTGATCTGCCGCTATCGACCGATCCTACCCGGAGAGTGTTGGGTATTATACGTCCTACCGTAGAGATGCTGGGTTCGATTAGTAAGACGCGGCATATTGGTGTGACGGGTACGACCGGGACCATCTCTTCCGGTTCTTATTCGTTGGAGATCGCCAAGCTTTATCCGGATATGACGGTGACCGGCGAGGCTTGTCCGATGTGGGTGCCGCTTGTCGAGAACAGGGAGTATGATGGTGATGGGGCTGATTTTTTTATCCGGAAAAATCTGGAACATTTGTTTGCTTCGGATCCGGAAATTGACACATTGGTACTTGGTTGTACACACTATCCGCTTCTCGAAGCTAAAATACGTAAGTTTGTACCGGAAAATGTGAATTTGTTTTTTCAGGGCCCTTGTGTGGCTGAAAGTCTGAAAGACTATCTGTTCCGCCATCCGGAGATGTCGGCCCGGTTATCACAGAACGGATCGTGTCGTTTTATGACGACGGAGTCCGGAGAAAGGTTTTCGGAAGCGGCTTCATTGTTTTTGAGGTGTGCTGTAGATGTGGAACAGATTATAATACAATAATAAAAACAGTTTTCAATGAAATCTTTTCGTCTATTAATCCTTCTTTGTCTGTGTATGTTTGCATCTTGTAGTAATGCGCAGAATAAAAAAAATGTCGAATATGACTGGGATACGAAGATGAAAGATATGGGGCTTATTGACGTTTGCTTCTGGGAGCCTTCCATACAATATTATCTGGTGTACAAAACCGGCGATAACTTTACGGGGAAATCTTTATACAATGCGAAACTGACGAAAGCCTGGCTCCATCCGCGTGCGGCAAAAATGCTGATCCGTGCGCAGGATGTATTGAAAAAAGAGCGTCCTGATTTGTCGTTGTTGATATACGACGCTGCGCGTCCGATGGAGGTGCAACGGAAAATGAGCGAATGGGCCAAAAGGACAAATAATGGATATTACGTAGCAGATCCGGCAAAAGGGGGAGGACTTCATAATTACGGGATGGCCGTTGATGTAACATTAGTAGATGGGAACGGGGAATGGCTGCCTATGGGGACTCCTTTCGATTTTTTTAGCCCCGAAGCACATACGGATCAAGAAGATGATTTGTTGAAAAGACGCCGTATATCTCCATCCGAATATAAGAACCGCAAATTTCTGCGCCGTATTATGGAAGAAGCAGGGTTCAAGTCCATAGCCAGCGAATGGTGGCATTTTAACGCGTGTTCACGAGAAGAGGCGCGTGAAAAATATCTGCTGATAGAACGGTGATTTTTCTTTTTTCAGGTAATTGATTTTCCAAAAGGAGTGAGCGCCAATCCCGCCATTTTGAAATGTTGTTTTCCGAATGGTATGCCTATGATTGTTATGCACAACAACAGTCCGAATAACAGGTGTGTAAGGCAAATACAGAATCCTCCGAAGATAAGCCATAAAACATTCATGATTACGTTTAGGCACCCTCCGGAATTTCCTGTGTCCGTGACTTTACTTCCGAATGGCCATAAGGCTAACAGCGCCAGTTTCAGCGTTTGCAGGCCGAATGGTATTCCGATGATGGTAACCATTAATATAAGACTTGATATCACGTATTCTATGCTGGTGATGATACCTCCTAATAAAAGCCATATAATGTTGCCGATGAATTTCAT
>DOZP01000001.1:2456-4937 GCA_003517945.1 Porphyromonadaceae bacterium
TCGGCCGGCGGAGATTCCATTTTCAGCGGATCTATCGGTTGGCCGTTTTTATGTACGCGAAAATCCAGATGAGGGCCTGTAGAGAGGCCTGTAGAACCAACATATCCTATCACCGTTCCCTGTTTTACATGTGCTCCTTGCTGTATTCCTTTTCCGAAACTGCTCAGGTGCATGTATGTTGTTGTATATACGGAGTTATGTTTTATTTTAACAAAGTTACCTCCTCCTTTTTTATCAAATCCTTTTGCGATAACCGTTCCTTCGCCGATCGTTTTTACGGGCGTACCGGTTGGGGCGGCATAGTCAACGCCGTGATGCGCCCGGTATCGTTTCAGGATCGGATGGAAGCGCGCATTAGTGAATCGGGAAGTAATACGAAAAAAATCGAGTGGAGTTTTCAGGAATGCTCCGCGCAGACTGTTTCCTTTCACGTCGAAATATTCACGGATGTTATCCTGTGTAAAAGGTATCGCCGTAAATTCTTTTCCCTGATGAACAAACACAAGTCCTTCTACTGAAGAGGCATTCAATTCGGTTGTGTCGTCAATGAAGGCTACATTGTATACCACACGAAACGAATCACCTTCCTTCACATCAAAAAAATCGATCTGCCATGCCAGTATATCCGATATTTTTAATGCCAGTAAAGGGTCTGCACCGTTATTTTTTATGATATTCCACAGCGATGATGTGATAGTTCCTTCCATATATCGTCGTTCAAAACGTAGTTCCTTATTGTATTCATACACATCAATACTGTCTCCCCTGATATCAATAATAGAAAAGTCCGTCATTGATTTGGCGAAAATAATGTATTGAATGGCCGGAAGGCTATCCCTGGTTGTGATGGTGGTATATGTCATACCTGTCTTTAATTTTTTCGGATCAAAAATTTTGCCTGAGGCTTTACACAAACTATCTGTCATATTGGCGGAAAATCCCAGCCGTGTGAATATCGCGGAAGGGCTGTCACCACTTTTAATGGTGTAGTTTGCGATATCAAGAGAGTCTATACAGATACCGTATTCGTATAAATGGCCTTGGTTTTCAATCCATTCGGAATCCACCTCTTCTTCCGGGCGGGCGGTTTCTTTACAAGACATGCATGATAGCAAGCAGTAAAGGAACAGACTGCCGCATTTTAAACAGGTGAAAAATTTGATATGTTTGATTTTACTTGCTGTAATCATCATATAACAGGTGTTTTTTACGAATTTGCTTGTAAGCGTCCAGATCCGTTTTCCATGATTCGCGTATTTCTTTTTCGCTGAGTCCTTTTATTATTTGCTTGCGCAAGGAATCGGTGCCGGCTAATAAATCGAACCAGTCTGCGCGTGAGAAAAATTCTTTTTCGTTTCTACCGGATTTTTCGAAAAAACGAATAACGAAACGGAGCGATAGCCCACCTTCGAAAGGTTTGCTCCTGAGGTCTTCGCCAAAGCAGATTTTATTTTTGTACATCGGATTGGTATCCATTCCTTTGATAGCTTGCGGAGTAAATGTGAAGTTTCCGTATTTTTTATCCGGATTGCCGAGAACCTGAAACGGGAACTGTGTTCCGCGACCTACACTGATACTCGTGCCCTCAAAGAAACATAATGACGGATATAATTTGACGGATATGTCATTTGGCAAATTAGGAGACGGTTTTATCGGCAGGCTGTAAGGCTGTCCGTGTCGCCAGTTTTTCATGGAAATCACATGCAGGCGACAACTGTTTTTTCCGGTTGATATCCATCCTTCTCCATTTATCATATGCGCAAGTTCTCCGACCGTAAGTCCGTGGAGAACCGGAACCGGATGGACACCGACAAACGATGAGAACCCTTTCTTACGAACCGGCCCGTCCACATAATCATTGGGATTCGGGCGGTCAAGAACGATAAATTCCTTGTTCATCTCGGCACATGCTTCCATGGCGTAGTGCATGGTGCTTATGTAAGTGTAGAATCTTGTGCCGACATCCTGAATATCAAAGATAATTACGTCGACGTCTGCTAATTGTTCTGCTGTCGGTTTATTGTTCTTGCCGTATACGGAAACAATAGGGGTGCCGGTCTTACCGTCAATGCTGTTCTTTATATCGGCTCCGGCATCGTCTGTTCCGCGGAACCCGTGTTCGGGCGCAAAGATCTTCTTTATATTCAGTCCTTTTTTCAGAAGCGCATCCAGCAGATGTGTTCCGTCGGACAGGATCGAAGTATGATTCGCAATAAGCCCGACCCGCTTGTTTTTTACAAGTTCTTTTATCTTATCCGTTTGTTCGGCGCCCATAATGATATGATTCGAATCCGGACAGGTTTTTGTTTCTTTTGCCGATGTGTTTGCAGCGGCAAATAATAGTATCATTATTAAAGAAAAATAGATTCGTTTCATGCAATCCGGTTATTATTTTTCGCAAATTTACAATAAAAAAGATGAAGTCAGGCCGGATTTGCGAATAATTTGATTGAAAGAGCTATCTTTACAACAAATTCTTAA
>DOZP01000001.1:5143-6912 GCA_003517945.1 Porphyromonadaceae bacterium
TGTAGCGATGTTGATGTGATGAAGATGGACCGGTTTACAGGTATTATAAAAAACTGGCAGCAATCTAACAATATGAATCCGCGTTGTGACCGGTATGAGTTTTTTGAGGAGATGCTGGAACGCAAAGATATTGATGCGATAGAAATTGCTTTGCCTGATCACTGGCATGCATTGGCGGCTATTTATTCATGTGAGGCCGGCAAGGATGTGTATTGCCAAAAACCGTTGGCATATACAATAACGGAAGGTCTGGCAATCATGCGTTCCGCGTTAGACAATCACCGTGTTTTTCAGGTAGGCAGTCAGCAACGTTCCAGTAAAGAATTTCAACAGGCCATTGAATTGGTACGGGCCGGTAAGATCGGTCATATAGAGAAAATATATGCAAAGGTAGGGAATCCTCCGAAGCCTCTTGATCTTCCGGAGGAAGCTGTTCCGGCAAATCTTAATTTTAATCAGTGGTTAGGGCCGTTGAATGATCCGAAAGTACATTATCATCCGGATCTGTGTCCTCCGATATCGCTTGATCCGAAAGTAGATGAAAAACTGTGGGCGGCATGGCGTTGGTATTGTGAAACAGGAAACGGTTATACGGCCGATTGGGGCGCTCATATGTTTGATATTGCACAGGCGGCTATCGGCATGGATGGTTCGGGTCCCATAGAGTATATACCGAAAGGGTATAAAGATACGAAATACATGACGATGAAATACGCAAATGGTATTGTGATGACAGAACAGCCTTATCGTGAGGATAATCCGTCAGCGCAGGGAATACAGTTTGTCGGCGATAAGGGTTGGCTGAAAGTGGCTCGCGGTTATATTGAGTGTTCGGATCCCAAGCTTTTGAACAGGGAAGAGAAAAAGGTCGGAGAGGGCGAGTATGAGGTGAGTTCTCCTCATATGCAGAACTTTATAGATTGTGTGCGTTCGCGTAGAAAAACGATTGCACCGGTTGAAGTCGGATGCAGTACCAATACTTTGTGCTGTCTGGCGAATATAGCGGTAGAACTTAAACGTCCGGTTAAGTGGGATCCGGCGACGCTTTCGTTTATTGATGATAAAGAGGCGGAAAATCATCGTTTATATTGGTATGAATACCGAAATCCGTATACGTTACGGTATTTTCCAAGGGCTAACGGCAAATGATGTGTCAATATCCGGATCTATAAAATAAAAAGGTTTCTATGCAGGAAACCTTTTTATTTTATGATAGACAACAGTTACACACTGCCTTATGCTAATATTGACGGGTAAAAACGATAGCTCAATATGGAATGAGGCAAGGGCGGCAAACCCGTTTTTTCAAAAAACTTTTGCTAAATTTGTGCTTCATTTTAAATGTTGGCATACATATGATTATATATCACACGACTTTTCATTTATCTGATGAGATATATCTGAAAGGTTTGGATTATCTCAAATCAACTTATATACCTGCTGCTACGCAGAGTGAAATGCTTCATTCTCCTAAAATGCAACGTGTGTTGAATGAAGAGGGTGATTCTGACGGCGTTAGTCTGTCCGTACAGTTTCTGGTTGAAAATACTGTAATTCTTGAAGAATGGATGCATAAGGAAGGTGTGAAATTACAGCGGGAGATGAGTGAAAAATTCAGGGATCAGATTGCCGGATTTTCTACATTGTTGGAAATAATAGAGCTTTAATCTGTTGTGAATGAATAAGGATCGTATCATATTAGGAATTGACCCCGGAACTATTGTGATGGGATATGGTGTTTTACATGTCGAATCAAAGAAGCCCGATCT
>DOZP01000206.1:0-1791 GCA_003517945.1 Porphyromonadaceae bacterium
ATTCTGCAGATGAAATATGCAGGAAGTAGTAACTGTAGGGGTTCGAAAACCGAGTGATTTATGTGGCAAAAGGAATAAAATCAATATCTTTGCCGAAAACATCAAGAATATTACAGATGAAAAAAACAAATATAACCCGGTTAAAAAAAGTAACTATAAGTGGCTTCAAATCAATATCCTCAAAAAATCCGCTTAGTATAGAACTTGACAACGTTACTATTCTACTTGGAGCAAATGGCTCTGGGAAAAGTAATATTATCAGTTTTTTTAAGATGCTGAACTTCATGATGTCCGGAAGTTTTCAACTATTTGTTGAAAAAGCGGGAACCAGTCAGGTTTTCTTGAATTACGGTTCAAAACATACCCAGATTATTAAAGGAGAAATGCATTTTGAAAGTGACACAAATATTGATGAGTACAAATTTGAACTTACACATGCCACTCCTGATAGGCTAATTATCAAATCGGAAGAGGTTTTATTTGAGAAAAAGGCAGGAGGGCAGAGTCCACAAATTATTCCGTTAGAATCGGATTTCAAAGAATCGGCTTTAATGCATAGAACCAACAACAAAACGATTCCGATAATTCGTAAAATTCTTACTGATTGTAAAGTTTATCAATTTCATGATTCTTCCGCAGAAAGTCCGATCAGGCAATCTTCCCGAATTGAATTTGCGGATTATCTACAATCTGAAGGGAATAATTTAGCTTCTTTTCTTTATGGTTTGAAAAAGAACTATCCGGCAGATTACAATCGGGTTGTAAGTTATATTCGCCAAATAATGCCTCAATTTAAGGATTTTTATCTTGAACCGAATGAAAGAGGTTATGTGATGCTTCGGTGGACGGATATATCTCCTAATGACTATATCATGCTTCCTGAACAGTTCTCGGACGGAACAATTCGTTTCATTGCCTTAGCAACCCTTTTATTACAACCTCAAAAAACAATGCCGAATGTCATAATAATAGATGAACCGGAATTAGGATTACATCCATTCGCTATTACTCAATTGGCAGAGATGATAAAGGAGGCTTCTATCAATACACAGGTTATTATAGCTACACAATCGCCCGGATTAGTGGATGAATTTGATGCAAATCAAATAACAATCATTGAACGGGATGAAGAAAAGGAATCTACAGTAGCCAGGAAACTACAAGAAGAAGAACTGTCTGAATGGTTGGATAATTACTCTCTTAGTGAGTTGTGGGATAAAAACATATTAGGAGGACGACCATGAGCCAAATAATTCTGAATGTACTGTGCGAAGGCCCGACGTTTGGAAAAGATAGCTATTGAAGAAGCATGAAGTTACCATGCAAAGAACAACAATTCCAATATCAGAAAAAATTCCAAATGAAAGCCATGATTATTCTCTATGCTTAATCCAGCATTTCCAGGATCTTTTGTTCGCCCAACAACCGTAACGGATTGACGGATCCGGCAAAATCGTTTGCCAATAATTCTTTTCTTTCCTGCATACGAACGATTTTCTCTTCTACCGTACCGACAGAAATAAAACGGTAAACAAAAATGTTCTTATCCTGTCCGATCCGGTGCGCCCTCGAAACGGCCTGCTCCTCAACAGCCGGATTCCACCAAGGGTCAAGAATAAAGATATAATCGGCAGCCGTCAGGTTCAACCCGATCCCTCCGGCTTTTATGGAGATAAGAAAAACCGGAATTTTCGCATCTTGCTGGAATTTATGAATGACATCCTTACGATTGACCGTAGCGCCGGTCAGCATTTCATACTTCGTAGCCGTTTTATGAAGATAAGCGGCCAC
>DOZP01000206.1:1834-2209 GCA_003517945.1 Porphyromonadaceae bacterium
AATTTCTTCAAACTTACCCGAATCCATATCCTCCCGCGCATAAATCATAGCCGGATGATTGGCAACCTGGCGCAACCGGGTTAGTCCGCTCAGGATAGAAATGGCAGACCGTTCGAATCCTTGCTCCGAAATATTATCCAGGATAACACTCCGGATATCGTTTTTTTCTTTTTCATACATATCAGCCTGCATATCCGTCATCTCACAATACACAATCTGCTCTGTTATTTCCGGTAAATCCTTTGCCACCTCTTCCTTTTTTCTTCTAAGGATAAAAGGCTCTATCAACTTTTTCAGAAGCGACTTTTTGAACTCATCTTCCTCCTTTTCTATCGGAATAACAAATTCTTCACGAAACGATTTCCGGCTACCCAG
>DOZP01000206.1:2267-3131 GCA_003517945.1 Porphyromonadaceae bacterium
TTCAACAACAATACGGCATGATATATTTTAGATGCGGGATTTTTTATCAACTGACTTTCATCAAGTACGACATAATCAAATATAGCATCTTTCAACAAATCGATATCATTGCGTACGATACCATAGGTCGTTATCACCANNACATTTTTTGTACGTTGGGTTCCCGTAAAAACACAGACCTGAAAACCTGACGTAAAACGTTGAATTTCCATTAACCAATTATGTACCAAAGAAGTAGGAACTACGATAAGAATAGTCTTATTCCATTTCATCAAATCACCCGGCTTTTCATCGGTATCCCTCCTCTCCTTCAACAACTGAAAAAAAGCAAGCGCCTGAAGCGTCTTACCTAATCCCATATCATCAGCCAGACAACCTCCCATACGATTCATGTCTAACAACTTAAGCCACATCAATCCTTCCTTCTGATAATTCCGTAGAGACACTTTCAGGCCGGCCGGGACATCAATCTCATCCGGTTTGGATTGCGCAAACCGTTGCCGGAGCTCATAGGCAGTCGGCGCCTCAATGCCGGAATCAATCAGCAGATTGAACAATATACGCGGAAGCTTCAATTTATCGCCGGATTCTCTGCCGAAAAGAAACAGGGATTTATATCTTGTAAACCAAGCCTCGGGGATCACAAATATAGTATTATCAGGCAAAACAAATTCCCTGATCCCTTTCATAATATAATGCCTGAGATGCAGAAACGGAATTTCATGCCCATTGAGCTTTATCTTCCCGTAAATATCAAACCAGTCTTCATTTTGTTCCCCCAAAACGTCAATAATCGACTCCCCCAGATAAAAGGGCGTCTTACTGTTATATTGCCGTACAATCATATTTCGCTCTTTCAGCCTG
>DOZP01000206.1:3173-6021 GCA_003517945.1 Porphyromonadaceae bacterium
GCGCTACGTATCAGTCCTAATTCCAACAACGCGGTAGCTTGACGTTCTTCCCAGTCCGGATCCCTTCTGAACCGGCTGAAACAATAGTTTTCATGATCAACTTCTAACGAAACTTCAACTTTCTGTCCGGTACCGTAAAGAAAATCTTTATCTCCATACCCCAACCGGAGGAAAAAAGCCCATCCGCCGGAAAAACGCTCTTCCGGCGAAAGTATTACGCTCCGGTCTTTTTCCACATCCCGGATATCAAATCCTTTTGCAACCACCTTGTGCGTATAAATGGAATTTAAAACAAACGTTTCCATATACTTTCGCTTGGCTGAACCCGGGATCGAAACAAATGGTTTTGAGAGAAAAGGACTTAATTTTTTACCATCGATAGAAAATTTATAGATCTTCTTATCAGCACGAAGCAAACAGGGATCCACACAAATCAGTTCCGAATACGGAGAATAAAGGGTGATTTTCTCCGTCCCGCAGGTTGCCGACAAATGATACCGGATCTCATGCTCCGTCAATTCAAAATTAAATATCACTTCAGCAGTATCGGGAACAGGCGTTAAGCGATGGTTTGCAAAAATATTTTCAAAATTTTCTTCTTTCAGATAAACCGGAATAGCATTCGCCGCAGCGATATCGAACACTTTTAACATCATCCGTTCAATATAATTCCGGACATATTCTTTCACTTCCGGATCCGACTCCGTCAACTTGAAAAATTCAGGCAAACCTTTCACTTTCTTCCTGAACAGACTCAGTAGCTGATGATCCGAATATCCGTCGATCGTTTTTACGATATTGATTTCATCATTGGAAAAAGTATAATCAAAGTGACCGAACGAATCCGGCAACAAACGTGCAACAGAAGTCAAACGACCGGGATCGGCCTTGGAATTCTCAATCAAATGCGCTGAAAAAACCCAGCCGAGAAACCTGTGTTTACGGATAATTATGGCAAAAAACGGACGAACAACAGAGTGAACCATAGCAAGACAATTGCAAATTAACTTGCAAAAATAACAGGATTTAGACAAACCAACCATTAAAAAATACACAAAAACGTTTTTAAAAGATAAATACCTTCCGTTACATTTGTCCGCTTTGCCAAACAGGCCTCCGGTTGTCAATTGTTTTTGTATCTTTGTCGCGATTTTAACGGTAAAACGCCATTATGAACGAACATATAATATTGAAAGACAAAACGTTCGAACTATATATTCCGGAACATCAAATTATGGAAGCGATTACACATATTGCCGGCGATATCGTTCGTGATATGGAAGGACGCAACCCGTTGTTTGTAGGAATCCTGAACGGCGCTTATATGTTTGTTGCGGAACTGATGAGCCAACTACCGCCTACTTACGAACTGACATTCGCGGCATATTCCTCCTACCACGGGACAAAATCCGACGGACTTATAAAGGAATTACTGCCTATACGTGTTGAAAATAAGGATCGCCCCATCATCCTGCTCGAAGACGTCATTGATACGGGAGTAACCATGCAATACGTCATGAGCCGTTTGCGGGAAGAAGGTGCGAACGACGTACGTCTTGCCACCATGTTTCTTAAACCCGCTTCCCTCCGGTGCAACATCAAACCGGATTATGTCGGAATGGAAATAGAGAATGATTTTGTTATAGGTTTCGGCCTCGATTACGACGGTTACGGACGTTCATTACGTAGCATTTACAAAATTGCAGAATAATACGACAGAGAGATTCGAGCATCAAAACAAATTGATAACAGACAAATTAATCAGTAATAAATAATTTTCAACATCATGTTAAATATCGTAATTTTTGGAGCTCCCGGTTCCGGGAAAGGTACACAAAGTGATTTAATCAAAGAACGTTATAACTTGACGCACATCTCTACCGGAGATGTTTTACGCGAAGAAATGAAAAACGAAACCGAACTTGGAAAAACAGCAAAAGAATACATCGAAAAAGGACAACTGGTACCCGATGATCTGATTTGTGATATGCTTGATAAAGTGCTCGGCCGTTTACCGGAGGATACGAAAGGAGTCATTTTCGACGGATTCCCACGCACCATACCACAGGCAGAAGCCCTTGAAGGCATACTACGGAAACGCGGATGGGATGTTTCCATACTGCTTGACCTTCAGGTTGAAGAAGACGAATTGGTCAAACGCCTGATCGAACGCGGAAAAAGCTCCGGCCGCGCCGACGATAATGAAGAAACAATCAAGTCGCGCCTGAAAGTGTACCATACACAAACAGCTCCTCTTGCCGAACATTATCAAAAGAAAGGCAAACATGTTGCCATAAAGGGTACCGGTACGGTAGAAGATATTTTTCATCGTATTACCGAAGCGGTAGATACAATTTAATCACTAAGCATTATTTAAAGTGGCTGATTCGAACTTTGTTGACTATGTCAAAATATATTGTTGCTCGGGAAAAGGAGGAAAAGGCTCTTCTCATTTCCGGAGGGCCAAGTATATACCGAAAGGCGGGCCCGACGGAGGAGACGGCGGGCGGGGCGGACATGTATACCTGCGTGCAAACCGTAATTTATGGACGTTACTCCATCTGAGGTACGAACGCCATGTCATAGCCACTCCGGGTGAGGCGGGAAGCGCCAAAGGCAGTACGGGCAAAAACGGGGAAGACCGTTATATAGACGTTCCGTGCGGCACGGTTGTATACGACGCGGATACCGGGAATTTTCTGTGCGATGTCACTGAAGACGGTCAGACGGTACGCCTGCTAAAAGGCGGAAAAGGCGGCTGGGGAAACATTCACTTCAAGACCTCGACTAACCAGGCGCCGCGCTATGCCCAACCGGGAGAACCCAGTGAAGAAAGAAATATTATTCT
>DOZP01000206.1:6099-8453 GCA_003517945.1 Porphyromonadaceae bacterium
CTGGAGCCAAACCTCGGAATTGTGAAATACCGGGATAACCGCTCTTTCATTATGGCCGACATTCCCGGTATTATTGAAGGCGCCAGCGAAGGAAAAGGACTGGGGCTCCGCTTTCTCAGGCATATTGAGCGCAATTCCCTGCTTCTTTTTATGATTCCTGCCGATACGGAGGATATCAAAAAAGAATATGAAGTGTTGAATAACGAACTTGAAAAATACAATCCTGATCTGGCGGAAAAAAGCCGTGTGATAGCAATTACCAAAAGCGATCTGTTGGACGAAGAATTAAAAGAAGCCCTTTCCGGAAACCTGCCGAAAACCATTCCGAATATCTTCATTTCATCCGTCGCGCACCAGGGATTGGATAAACTGAAAGATCTGCTATGGGACGAACTGAACAGGGAAACATTTTCGGATACGGAAAAAATTGTACATAAAAACATGGATATAAGCCGTATACCGGTTGATGCGGAAGAAAATGAACATACGGGAGAGGAAACCGATCCTGAAAATGATTCCGATATCGAATATGACTGGTAAAAAAGAAAATGTACGTTAAAAATACAGACTTGATTTTTTATTTATTATCTTTGCGCCAGGTTTTTAAATTATATTATTATGACTGGTGAAACAATTGGAACGACGGCCGGAATTATATGGACAGCTTTGAGTACTTCCGGAAAGATGTCAGTAAAAGAACTAAAGAAAATTACGAAAATCAAGGCGGACAAAGTTTTATTCTCAGCTTTGGGATGGTTAGCAAAAGAAGACAAGCTTGTCTTCGAAGAAAAAGATGATGAACTGTATGTGTGGTTGGCTTAAAGAGAGATAAGTAACAAATCAGGCTGTTCATTTTAAAAAAACGAGCAGCTTTTTTTGTGCTCATTTTTTAAGACGATAACAAAAAAAATGTCAAAAAATTGTTTTTCACAATAATAGAATGTAATTTTGTATTCAATTTGGAAGCAAATGACTGAAAAAGAAAATAATTTGTTAGCCATATTTGAAGACAGGATGTATGAACTGATCAGGCTATATGATGAAAAGAAACATCGTATCGAAGATCTGGAGAAGTCCTTGAAAGAAAAAGAAGAAATAATATGGCAAAACAAGCAAACGATTGAAGCATTACAGGCCAAATACACAAACCTGCATACGGCATGCCGATTAGCTGAAAATGAAGTTGAATTTCAAAATGCACGTAAGCGGGTGGATAAGTTAGTGCGGGAAGTAGAAATATGCATTGCCCTGTTAAATGAATAATTTATGCCGGACGAGATACTGATACAGTTGGAGGTTGTCCCCGGAGGAAGAAAATATCCTGTGACAATACATCCTGATGAAGAAGAAATAGTTCGGGAAGCAACAAGACAGTTACGGGAAAAATTTAATGCATATAAACACACTTTCTCTGAAGCGAAGTTGTCGGACAAAGATATACTGGCAATGATGGCGATTGAAATTGCAATCAGCCATCTGAAACTGGAAAAAAAGAATGACACGATTCCCTTTTCAACAAAGATCAAACAACTCAATGATGAGTTAAAAGACTTTTTGAAGGAGGAATGATTATTAACCTAAAGAGATTTCACGCGCTGATTCTGAAGGCAACAGCTTTCATGAATAGTGCGTTTTTTATATAACTTATGTAGAACTTAAAAGTAAAACAAAAAAATGGATGTATCGTATATAATAGCAACAATTGCCGCATTTTTAGCAGGCGGATTGCTGACATGGTTCATTGCGCGGATGCTTTCAAAATCAAGGCGCGAAAAAATGCTGAAAGACGCGGAAAGAGAAACCGAAGTAATGAAGAAGAATAAAATGCTGGAAGTAAAAGAGAAATTCATCCAGTTGAAAGCCGATCTGGAAAAACAGGTGACAGCACGCAATGCTAAGATCCAGTCGGCAGAAGCAAAATTGAAACAACGCGAAACGACCTTTTCACAAAGACAGGAAGAACTTCAACGGAAAAATACGGAAGTGGATGCCATAAAGGAAAACCTGATGAGTCAATTAACCGTCATCGAAAAGAAACAACAGGATCTGGAAAAGATGCACCAGCGTGAAGTTGAACAGTTGGAAGCTATTTCGGGACTTTCGGCCAAAGATGCAAAAGAACGCCTCATCGAATCATTGAAAGACGAAGCCAAATCCGATGCCTCTTCCTATATCAGCGAAATAATAGAGGAAGCGAAAATGACGGCCAATATGGAAGCCAAGAAAATTGTAGTACAATCCATACAACGTGTAGCGACCGAAACGGCAATTGAAAATTCCGTAACGATTTTCCCGATAGAATCGGACGAGATGAAAGGACGTATCATCGGACGCGAAGGGCGTAACATTCGTGC
>DOZP01000206.1:8525-8692 GCA_003517945.1 Porphyromonadaceae bacterium
GACGGACGCATTCATCCGGCACGGATTGAAGAAGTTGTCAGTAAAGTGAAGAAACAGGTAGAGGAAGAAGTGATTGAAACAGGAAAACGTACGGCGATAGACCTGGGTGTTCACGGACTCCACCCGGAGCTGATCCGCCTGATAGGAAAAATGAAATACCGTTCGTC
>DOZP01000206.1:8726-11189 GCA_003517945.1 Porphyromonadaceae bacterium
CTCGGACTTAATCCGAAAAAGGCCCGTCGTGCCGGACTTCTACATGATATAGGCAAAGTGCCTGATGACGAGCCTGAATTGCCGCATGCTATACTGGGAATGAAACTTTGTGAAAAATACAAGGAAAAACCGGATATCTGCAATGCCGTAGGTTCCCACCACGATGAAATGGAAATGAAAACAATGATCGCGCCCATCGTACAGGTTTGCGATGCGATATCAGGAGCCCGTCCCGGTGCGCGCAGGGAAATCGTCGAAGCATATATTAAACGCCTGAATGATCTCGAACAATTAGCCATGTCCTACCCCGGTGTGATCAACACATATGCCATACAGGCTGGTCGTGAATTGCGCGTTATCGTCGGGGCGGACAAGATTAATGATAAAGATGTGGAAAGCCTTTCCGGCGAAATTGCTAAAAAAATACAGGATGAAATGACATATCCGGGACAGGTTAAAATAACCGTCATCCGTGAAACACGTTCGGTAAGCTATGCGAAATAACGGCGACAACGCCTGATCATACAAAAAAAAGCCTTACAGGCAGCATCTGATAAAATGAGACAAGTACTCCCCTTTTTACTGGCATGTTGTATCATATGCACAAACTGCCAGACAAAAAAAACGGAAACGGGCAGTAAGCAAATCGTCCGTTTAATCTTGGATACGGATCTGGGGCCCGATTTTGATGATGTGGGCGCCATGAGCGTCATGCATGCGTTGGCAGACAGCGGCCAAGTCGATATTCTGGCAACCGTCTCTTCCAATCGTCACGAAATGGTTATTCCCTGTATGGAAGTCTTAAACACATATTTCGGAAGACCTGATATTCCCGTTGGCAGTCCGAAAGGAGAAACGGCGCCTGATCTCACCACATGGCATACGGAAAAATGGACGGAATATCTTCCCGCCCATTACCCTCATAAGACAAAAAAAACCTCCGACGCTCCGGACGCCGTAAATATCTACCGGAAAATCCTGAGCCAGGCGGAAGATCAGAGTATAACAATCTGCACCATCGGATTCTTCACAAATCTTAGTAATCTTCTTTCAACGCAGGGTGATTCCTACAGCCCTCTGACAGGTGAAGAACTGGTAAGAAAAAAAGTCAAACGTCTTGTATCCATGGCTGCCTGTTTCCCGGAAGGAAAAGAATTTAATGTTTATATTGATACTCCCGCATCAGATACGGTATTAAGCAATTGGCCGACTGAAATCATTTTCAGCGGATTTGAAATCGGAAAAAAAATACTGACGGGAACATCCGTTATTAAAATGCCGGTTGAGAACAGTCCGGTCAAGGACACATACCGGTTGTGCCTGGCAGAGGGAGACAAAGACGGACGGATGAGTTGGGATCAGACGGCTGTTTTAGTCGCAATCAAAGGTTATGAACCTTATTATCATATGGAAAGGGGAACGGTAAGCCTTGCAGACGATCATAGCGGTTTCAATACCTGGACACCTTCCGATGCGGGAAAACATCTCAGGTTAATAGAAAAAATGCCTGTACCCGAAATTACGGAGCTGATTGAAAACTACATGAAGCATCAACCGACCGTAAAATAATACGATATATTCATGAGCCAAAGATAAGAGAAGTAAAAAAACGACTGTTTTTCTCGTATTCGGTATTCTCAGTTTGGAATAATTGCGACATCAGATATTTTTGTGTAAATTTAAAAAGTTGCTGACATACTGTTGTCATTCATAGGGCGTATCTTTGCAGTAAAATTTATAAATATCAGAGAATATGAAACTTACATCTTATCTTATTTTCAACGGACAGGCGGAAGATGCTGCCAACTTCTATGCCGATGTATTGGGTGGAAAAATTGAAAATCTCTACCGTTACGACTCGATGGCCTCTACCGGGGAAATGCCGATTCCCGAAGAGTGCAAGCAGATGATTTTACATTGTTGCATCGTTTTTCCCGGAGGGTCAATGAGTATGGCCGACTCTTTGCCGCATGATAAACGTAACTTCGGAAACAGGGGACACATGTTAACGCTTGATTGCGACTCCATTGCCCATGCCGAAGATGTTTACGCAAAACTGACCGAAGNNNNCGTTATGCCGAAGTTGTTGACCGGTACGGAGTGCTCTGGGCCGTCATGTATGAAGAAACGTAACCTGCCCGAATGAACCGGCTCGACCGCATATCGGCATTATTGATACAATTACAGTCACGACCGATTGTGAAGGCTTCCGAGATGGCCGAACGTTTCGGGGTTAGTCTGCGTACCATTTACCGTGATATGCGTACCCTGTCGGAAGCAGGCGTACCGCTTTGCGGCGATTCGGGTATCGGTTACTCTTTAGTTGAAGGCTATAAATTGCCTTCGCTCATGTTTACGAAAGAAGAGGCTATGGCTTTCCTTACCGCCGAAAAGATGATCGGGCAACTCACCGACACGCAGAACAGTTATTATTTCCGCCAGGGAATGGATAAAATCCGCGCT
>DOZP01000037.1 GCA_003517945.1 Porphyromonadaceae bacterium
CAATATATAAATCGGCGGCCCAGGGCCGGCCCGTGAACCTTCCGCTTTCGGACTGCGGGACAAATGATTTCATTGGGCGGTTCAAGTGACCGTTGTTTAAGCCGTTATCTCAAACCTACTCAAAACTATTCATAGATAACTAAAACTATGCAGTGATGATGTTGAGTTCCTGCTTCACAGAGGCGATTGGTTCCACTAACTCTCCACAGGCTGACGCCATGTAACTCGCGGCGTAATTTCTTGACTCAACCTCCGCACCAGCTTGGGCGCAGATACAAACTAGAAAAATGGCATAGTTGGAATAGGTTCTATTATATGATTAGCATAGTCATCCCCCAAATAAGAAATTAATACTAGCTTTATATCGTTAACGTTTTCTCCTCGCTGAACACGTAATATGTAATCAATAAATATTACTTTTTTCAAATAGTCCACGGGGGTTATCTCGGAAGAATTGAGTAAATTCTGTAGGATTTGATTGATGTTTTTAGGAGAACTTCCAGACACAAGAAGCTTATAACCAACACGATAAAACATATCAGTTTCACGTTTCATTTCATTAATAAATGCAATTATACCAAAAGATAAGGACTCAACAGCAACCTTCATGAATGTTTCTATCTTACCATATACTTCCTGCTTATCTACTAATGTACAAGCTTTAATAATGCCCCAATTTATTATCACTTTTTAACCACCTCGTTTTATTTCAATTGTCTTTGTACGCGTAAACTATTTTTAATTTGCGTTATACTTTGCGAATAACCTGAATCCGTGATGGAACACCCCTTGAAAGTCATAGGTACTGGCCTAAAGGACATTTTTGAAGGGAACTCGTCACGGATTCAGGTTTATTTTTCCTGCAAAAAAATACTCTCAAGAATCTACATTCAATAATCAACCGTATGGATATTTAATTACAAACTTCGCCATATTTATGTAGGCGTAGCTGTAGGCATAATAAAGCGATTGCAACAATCTGAAATGCCATGAAGACATGGCAATCGCTTTATAAGCTGACGACAATCAGTTGAATACAGATTCTTGGGTTCAGCAATTATGGATGATATACCGTCAATGAATAAGTAGTTGACGTATCATTATCTGATATAATCAAATTAAAGACAACATGAGTGTACGTTCGTCCCACAGGATGAACGGCAAATTCCCTAGGAAGTCCGAAGGTTATACGATATTCCTCAACAGCCTTTGAAGCCACAATTACTGGTCCATTATAGAGCAGAATGACGCCGGTTACATCAAATCTGTCAAAAATAAAACCTCTATGCATAAATTTAAATTAGGCACTACCGTCTGAGTTCCTCCAGCTTTGTATTTCGCATACGTCTTCAAACCAGTTGCCTCTTGTTTGAGGTTGTCCTCCATTCACAGGCCTTTGCAAAAGTGACAGACACTATGCCTTCATTTTCTTCAACTGAATAAGCTGAGTTCGCGGCAAATGCTTCAACCTGCGAAATAATCATACTTAAAATCACGACAGTCGATGTTAGAAAAGCTTTAAATTTGTTCATAAATAATCCTCATTTTAATCTTACCGGCTACTATATGTATAGTAACTCAATTGTATATTAATGTCAATAGAATAAAAAAAATATCCTATATTATTTAGCGACTCTTCCCCCGATAAAGAGACAGTATACAAAGTTAAAAATGTCAAGTATAAGCGGTAATTTATTCTAAGGAGGCGTCCCGGAATAACATTTTAAAAAGGATCTGAACGAGGAAGGATTTTGTAATTCCAATCACCATGGAAATCATCAGGAACAATATTGATTGACTTAAACACATCATCATCAACTTTAATCCCCTTTTCATAAAACGAATCATCAAGCATACAAGTGACGGCAAGACCTTCCGAAGTGCGGGTAGAACCAATTAACGAAACAATGACAGCTGTTGAAATAAGTGGAATGCCTTTCCAATTATTTGTGATAAAAGAGAAAAGACGGTGTTCAATTTTGTTCCACTTACTTGTTCCGGGTGGATAGTGCAAAACCCGAATCGGTTTTTCGATTTCGTCGGCGAGTTTTTGCAATTCGTATTTCCAAAGCCGGTTACGGTTTCCGTTTGAGCCGCCGCAATCAGCCGTTATCAGTATTTCCTTTGCGCCGGCGTAATTTGCGATGCCTTCCGCATACCACCAGTTTCGGATGGACTCCACCGCGAAAACGGCTGTGTCATGGCTTATTCCAACGCTTACAAAACCATGATTACGAAAAACGTTGTATACGCCATATGGAGTTGCCTTACCCAATTCCTTGATTGGAAAATCGTGGTCAAGTACCTCTGTAGGCTTACCTTTTGCCTGATAAGTGGTTCCATTGTTTTTGAAGTTTCCGATGTTTTCCTTCTTCTTGGCATCAACCGAAAGCACTGGGCAGCCTTGTTCATTTGCGGCTACGGTTTCAGCGTTTATGTACTCAAACTGCTCATTTCGGTCAGGATGCGAAGGGGTTACAGACAGGCTCTTCTTGTTTGCCTGTAAGCTGTAGCCCAGTTTCTTCAACATCGTCGCAACCGCGTTTTTTGAACTTTTGGAAGACTCTCACCCAAGTGAGAAGATTGCTCA
>DOZP01000325.1 GCA_003517945.1 Porphyromonadaceae bacterium
ATCTGGACTTCTCCATATCTTTCTGAAAACGAGACAAAATGCCTGCATCAGTCAATAGTAACGGACAGCACATCGTCCGGAAACACGACACATGCAAGCGGTCTGTCAATAGTAAACTGCCAAATTGTCTCATCGCTTATTCTCGGATTACAGGAAGTATTTGATAAAAGAAAACTGCAACTTCTGACCGTCGCGGCTGAAAGTAATGATGAAGAAGTAAGGATCCGCGCTTACACAGGTATCCTGATCACAATCTATTTATACAGATATCGTATGAATTGTTATCCGGAAATCAGGCACCGCCTGGATACGTTGGCGGAAAGACCTGAGTTCAGAAAAATCATCTACCTGATCATCCTGCGTTTTATTCTTTCACGCGAAACGGAAAAGATATCCAGCAAACTCAGGGATGAAATTATTCCCGAAATGATGAAACTGAATCCGAAATTTAATCCACGCACCCCGTTCCGGGATTTATCTCCGGAAAATCTGGAAGAAATGAATCCCGAATGGATAAATAAATTATCGGGAGGTAAATTAGGAAAACAGATAGAAGAGTTCAATAAGTTGCAGGAAGAAGGGGCGGATGTCATGCACTCAACCTTTGTCCACCTTAAAAACTTCTCGTTTTTCTGTGAGATAGGCAATTGGTTCATGCCTTTTGTCAAAAGCCAGTCATCGCTATCGGACGATGCTATCATCATGAAGTCACTTGAATTCATTACCAATGTGGGGTTTTTGTGCAATTCCGACTTATATTCCCTGTATTTCAGCATCAGACAGATGCCGGAAGCCGGTCGTAGAATGATGATAGGGCAGCTTGAGAGCCAGTTTAATGAGATGAAAGAACAACGGGTATCCGAATTGCCGACAAAAAACAACAATGCCGAACGTATCATCAGGCAATATGTACAGGATTTATATCGTTTTTATAAACTCTGTTCACGCCGGAACGAATTCAATGACATATTTGCACAACCGCTTGATTTTCACAATCTTCCAATTCTTCAAACATACTTTTCAGACAAAAACGACTTGTTGAATATTGCAGATAATTACCTGCGCAAAAATTATTTTGAAGATGCCCTGACCATCTATGAACACCTGTCGGTAACATCCGAAGAGAATGATGATACATTATTTCAGAAAACCGGTTATTGCAGGCAGATGAACGGTGATTATGAAGGAGCGATAGCCGAATACGCAAAAGCGGAAATCATTAATCCGGAAAGTAAATGGTTGCTACGGCGTACGGCACAATGCTACCGCGCCGTCGGAAAGCCTGAAAAAGCGATCGGTTATTACCTGCAATATGAAAGGCTGGATCCGGAGAATCTTTCCATATTATTAAGTATCGGTTCCTGCTATTTAGATATGAAGAATCATACGGAAGCGTTGAAATATTACTTCAAGGTTGACTATTTAGACGCCGAAGGAAATAAAGCGTGGAGGCCCATTGCATGGTGCTCTTTTCTCGCGGGGAAATATAACCAGGCCCGTAATTACTACAACAAAGCGCTGTCACACAAACCGGATTCGCAAGATTACATGAACGCCGGACATACGGAATGGGTGCTGCGAGATATAAAAAAAGCGCTTGAATTCTATAAAAAATCCATAGAAATGCTGAAAGGTGATTATGATAAGTTCCGGACAGAATTTGATCATGACATTCCGGAACTTATCGCGGCAGGAATTGATCCGGCAGAAATTCCGCTCCTGTCAGATCAACTCCGGTATTCCATGTACGATTTTTAGTTATCAGTATTGTTCCAGCGGTATGATACGACGGAATAAGGAGGTAATACACAGTTGAAAATACGCTCTCCGTCGGACAAGGTGAATGACCGTTCTTCTTCCGCGTCATTCAGTACGACGAAAGCAAACGATTGGTCAGGATTGACAAACGCACTGTAAACAAGTCCGTCCGCTTCATAACCGCTACTTCCTATGCGCCAGGCGCCGGGCTTTACCACAGAGGAAAGATGCCCGATTACATAGTAATGTGAATTACGGGTTATTGTTTTATAATCGGATCGATCAATATCGACCGCTCCGTAACAGGTGCGGCAACCACCCTCGCGATTAGGGCCCCGTTCGCTGTCAAGCATCAGGTTCCAGACAATGACGCCCCGGCACCAGTTCCTGACGGTTCCCAAACCGACTTCCCGCATATCATCCATCAAACGCTTCTTCAGGTTGCGGCCATCATTCCACGTACCGATAGACGTCTCCGTAAAAACAAGTTCTTTATCAGGATAAGCATGATGTATCCGGTTTAATTCCTCCTTGTTTCCCGAATAATTGTGATAGGCGGCGCCTGCAATATAGGGGGAGGCTTCCGTATCTTCATATATACGCACCGGATAACTCTGCTGATCTTCTATCTTATCATAATCGTAATTATGATCAAAGGCATAAATCTTTGCATGAAGACCGGCCGCTTTCATTTGCGGCCCGAGAAAACCTTTTATAAAATCAGCTTGTTCTTTCCAACCCATGAACAAGGAAGCCGAATTACCGCGGTTAAGCGGTTCGTTCTGTGGCGTTACGGCATAAATGGGTATTCCGGCTTTTTCGAATGCGCTGATCCATTTCACAAAATAAGTTGCATAATCATCATAATATACGGGATTCAGTTGACCTCCCGTCCATGAATGATAGGCTTCCCGGTTCTCCGGATTTTCCATTTTCATCCACAGCGGACAGGTCCACGGCGATCCCATTACTTTCACAGACGGATTTATACGCAAAATTTCTTTCAGGATAGGTATTACATATTCCGTTTCCTCCTCCGTCAATGCAAAATTTTCTATTCCTTGTTTGTCACAACACGTATATTCACTAAGAGAAAAATCAGAACATCCGATGGAAATACGCACATAGCTGAACCCCATCTTCTGATTGGAGGAAAATGTTTCATAAAGAAATGCCGAACGCTCATCCCGGTTCATTTGCATCAGGTTAAAACAAGTTGAACCGGTGACTGCCGCACCGAAGCCGTCCATTTGCTGATAACGGACAGCAGAGTCAAGAAAGATCATTCCGGCGCCGGATGCTACCGGCGTTTCTTCCGAGAAGGGAATAATTTCATAAACAAAATCCTTATTCCGATCCGCCGTCGTAAGAAACATATCTACACTACCAACCGGCTGCGGCATACATGACTGAAGCAGATACATTACAGTACATACAAACAAGTATAAAACGTTCTTTTTCATTTTT
>DOZP01000261.1:0-169 GCA_003517945.1 Porphyromonadaceae bacterium
CCGCTTAAGAGACTGGGTCAGCCGCCCGAAAGCGAATGGTTACCAGGCTCTGCATCTGACGGTCATGGGGCCGGACGGACAGTGGATCGAGATACAGATACGCAGCAAGCGGATGGATGAAATAGACGAAAAAGGATTTGCCGCACACTGGAAATATAAAGAAAGCAAT
>DOZP01000261.1:287-3257 GCA_003517945.1 Porphyromonadaceae bacterium
GAATTAAAAACATTGCCCAAAGGAGCTACCGCACTCGATTTTGCATACAATCTGCATACGGATATCGGCGATACCTGTATCGGCGCCAAAGTAAACCACCACCTGGTACCACTAAGCCACAGACTGGAAAGCGGAGACCAGGTAGAAGTGCTGACCTCCAAATCACAACACCCTACAGTCGAATGGCTCAACTTTGTGACGACGGCCAAAGCCCGGACAAAAATAGAAGCCGTACTGAAACGCGAAAGAAAAGAACTGGCTAAAGCCGGTGAAGAAAAAATTAAAGAGGTATTTCAAAAAGCATCTCTCGAACCCACGCAATCATTTTTAGATAAATTAGCAACCTACTTCGGATTTTCCAGGCGTGAGGATTTTTATTATGCGATTGAAAAAGGAGATGTCATCATTCCGGATAATATACGCAAGATCCTGAAAGAAAAAAACGGGAATGTCATCCTGAAATATGTCAAAAAAGCCTTCGGCGTGGGTAAAAAGAAACCCCGGATATTGACGCCCTCCGATGCGTCTTCCGACAAACCGGTGTTCGACAAAACAAAACCGTATGAACTAAGGGAAGAAGCATTCGGACGTAATTACGTAGTGGCAAGTTGCTGCAAGCCTATTCCGGGAGATGAGGTGTTTGGCTTTATCAATGACGATAACAGCGTGATTGTACACAAACGTTCATGCCCCATCGGTATACGCCTTAAAAGTAATTTCGGAGACCGCATATTATCAACCGTCTGGAGTAGTCATACAAGCAGCTCTTTCGAAGCGATATTGCAGATCACAGGTATCGACGAAGTGGGTATACTTACCGGCATCGCTCAAACGATTTCAGGTTTTCATGTGAATATTATCCGTCTGTTAATAGAAACAAAAGACGGCGTGTTCGAAGGTAAAATAAATATGATGGTTCACGACGTGGAAGACATCCAGAAGATGTGCATCGCACTATCCAAAATTAAAAACGTACAATCCGTATCACGTATCGTAAACTGAAAAGTCCGGCTACAGAATCAACCCGGGCGGGCTATTGTCACCTCTTTTTTTCAACATCATCCAGGGCCTCTTTCAGCACTTTGAGTTCCTCCCTTATATGTTTGAGGTACTGTACGACCTTAGACTGCTTAACGGCGCTCTCCTTATTACTCTTCAACCGTTTACGCGCCCCTTCAAATGTCAGGCCGCAATCCCGTATGAGATATTTTATCAAACGTACATCATTGATATCTTTCTCCGAATAGAAACGTACACCGCGCTCGTTACGCCGGGGAGAAATCACATCCTGAAACTCTCCTTCCCAATATCGCAACGTAGATTCGTTTTCTTCTAAGACAGCGGCGACTTCTTTTATCGAATAAAACATTTTTGAAACCGCAGCATTTTTCATGATCCGATGATTAATCCATTACCTGTCCATGATTATCTGCTATCTGCAACATCTGGTCGTATTCTTCCGGCGCCAGATCCTGAAAATAATATTTTGCCGGATTATCATAACGATTCTTGTACATCACTTCGTAGTGCAAATGAGGACCTGTTGATTTACCGGTATTTCCCACAGTGGCAATAACTTCTCCGCGTAAAACCTTCTGTCCTACCCTGACTTTATACTTATCAATATGCCCGTATAGCGTTTTGTAATCATATCCGTGATCAATAATCACACAATTGCCATAACCCTGTTTCCATGAGGCATAAATAACGGTTCCGTTACCTGTGGCATAGATTTCCGTTCCCGTATCAGCCGTAAAATCCATTCCCGAATGAAACTTGGGAATATGATAAATAGGATCTATACGCATTCCATATCCGGAAGCTGTACGTTTAAGGTCTTTATTTGCAACAGGCTGAATAGCCGGAATACACCGTATCTTATGTTCCATATCTTTACCGAGGGATATCAGTTCCTCCAGCGAATTAGACTGGATGTAAAGTTGTTTTTTCAGAATATCCATCTTTTGGGTAGTCTCTACCACAAGATCGGAATTAGGTAATCCCTTCAGATGCTCATAACGGTTTGCACCCCCGAAACCCGATTTTCGTATTGACATCGGAATAGAGTCCGCATGAAAAATAGCCCGGTATAAATGCTCATCCCTCTGCTGCAGATCCTCCAGTACATCATTCGCCTGCCCCAACTCTTGCAGAAGCATTTCATATTGTGTCTGAAGCAGCTTATTCTCTTTCCTGAGCAGCGCTTCCATCGGCGAATTAAAAAAATACATGAATGCAAAAAAAGCGATGAAACCAATGAACAGGCCTAAACTTAAATTCCGCACAACAACCACAACACGCTCTTTTACCGAAGGGTAGACCCTCTCGTATTCAAGCGTTTTGGGATTATACATGTAATATGTTTTTCTCGATCTGAAAATTCCCATGTAATAGCTTCTCTCTAAAAATTCTTTCGTTATTATACCGCAAAATTAATTATTTGCCGTACTTTTGCAAATTGTTTTCAAATAATTAACAAAATAGGAATATGCTAACAGCGAAAGAAATCAGGGAATCGTTCTTGCAGTTTTTTGCATTTAAAAACCATCACATCGTATCATCGGCGCCCATGGTGATAAAAGGAGATCCGACATTGATGTTCACAAATGCCGGTATGAATCAGTTTAAAGATATTATTCTCGGTAATGCGCCCATTAAATACCCGCGTGTGGCCGATTCGCAAAAATGCCTGCGCGTCAGCGGAAAACACAACGACCTGGAAGAAGTCGGACATGATACCTATCACCACACCATGTTTGAAATGCTGGGAAACTGGTCATTCGGCGATTACTTCAAAAAAGAAGCGATTGAATGGGCATGGGAATACCTGGTTGACACACTCCATCTGAATCCCGAACAACTCTACGCGACTGTATTTGAAGGCAGCCCTTCCGAAAATCTGGAACGCGACAACGAAGCGGCCGGATTCTGGGAAAAATACCTTCCGTTGGATCATATACTTGAAGGAAA
>DOZP01000261.1:3333-4072 GCA_003517945.1 Porphyromonadaceae bacterium
CAGAATAATCCGCTCGTTATCGAAATATGGAACCTCGTATTTATGCAATACAACCGGAAGGCCGACAGTTCACTCGAACCGCTTCCCAACAAAGTGATTGATACCGGTATGGGATTCGAACGCCTGTGCATGGCGCTGCAAGGCAAAACATCCAACTACGATACCGACGTTTTCCAACCCATCATACAGGCCATTGCAAATATGACCGGCTCACAATACGGCGCAGACAAGCAGAAAGACATTGCAATGCGCGTTATAGCAGATCATATACGCACAATCGCTTTTTCTATCACAGACGGACAGTTACCGTCCAATGCCAAAGCCGGATATGTTATCCGCCGTATCCTACGACGCGCCGTCCGCTACGGGTATACATTCCTGGGACGCAAGGAAGCGTTTATGTACAGACTCCTTCCCGCACTCATCGACACAATGGGTACGGCCTATCCGGAATTGATCGCCCAACAGGAACTGATCGGCAAGGTGATGAAAGAGGAAGAAGATTCATTCCTGCATACACTTGAAACAGGTATCCGCTTGCTGGACAAAAAAATAGAAGAAGCGAAAGCCGCCGGGCAGAAAACACTGAACGGAGCCGATGCTTTCGTTTTGTACGATACCTATGGATTTCCGCTGGACCTGACGGAACTGATCCTTCGTGAAAACGATATGGATGCGGATATCGAAACATTCAATGCGGAAATGCAGAAACAAAAAGACCGCGCGCGCAATGCGGCGG
>DOZP01000261.1:4178-7856 GCA_003517945.1 Porphyromonadaceae bacterium
AAAAGTCCGTTCTATGCGGAGATGGGAGGACAGGTCGGCGACAGAGGCTGGCTTATTTCGGCAGATGGTAAAAAAACGGATATCATTGATACGAAGCGCGAAAACAACCTGCCGGTACACATCGTTAAAAAGCTGCCCGAAGATATGACGGCGGCCTTCACGGCAAAGATAGATCGGGAAATGCGCGTTCGTTCGGAATGCAACCATTCGGCTACGCACCTTCTTCACGAAGCCTTACGCGAAGTGTTGGGGACGCATGTAGAGCAAAAAGGTTCATTTGTTTCGCCCGATTCACTTCGTTTCGACTTTTCACATTTTCAAAAAGTAACAGATGAAGAAATCCGTAAAGTGGAAATGATCGTGAACCGTAAAATACGCGAAAACGTTTCATTGGAAGAACATCGCCATGTGCCGATCGCTCAGGCTAAAGAGATGGGAGCCATGGCGCTGTTCGGTGAAAAATACGGAGAGGAAGTACGTGTCGTACGATTCGGATCATCCGTCGAACTATGCGGAGGTACGCACATTGCATCTACCGGATTGATCGGCTCCATGTATGTTGTCAGCGAAAGCTCCATCGCCGCGGGTGTACGCCGTATAGAAGCGGTCACTGCCGAGGGGGCGGAAAAACAATTCTACATGGCCCAGGATATGATCCGCGAATTACATTCGATGTTCAATAACGTACCGAACCTACCCATGACAATACGGAAATCCATTGAAGAGAATGCGGATCTGAAAAAACAACTGGCTGATTATATAAAAGAAAGGGTTGCCGCCCTGAAACAACATATCTTATCGCATGCCATTGATAAAAACGGGGTGAAATTGTTTCTATATAAAGGAAAAGGAAATCTGGAAGCATTCAAAGATATAGCATTCCAGATAAAAGGAGAGTTCCCCACAGAAGAAAAAGTATTCTTCATCGCGGGAATAGAAGAACACGATAAATGCGGACTGGTGATCATGCTGAGCGATTCGCTGGTAGCCGGAGATCTGAATGCTGCAAAACTGATCAAAGAAGGGGCTAAATATATTCAGGGAGGTGGCGGCGGACAACCTCACTTTGCGACGGCCGGCGGAAAAAACAAAGCCGGATTAAGCCAGGCGATTGAGGCGATTCTGGACGCTGCGGGTCTTAACTGATTGAACTACATTACAATGGTAATCATTACAAGAAATATTATATCGGAACTTTCATCCTACTTGTCATCGCACAAACATGACAATATCTTTGTTCTTACCGACACAAATACCTGTGATAAATGCCTTCCGCTTTTAGAGGCGGCGCTGGCCGGCAAAGATTGTACATATATAACCATCAAAGCCGGCGATACGCATAAAGATATAAAACAGGTATCAGCCGTATGGGATGTCTTGTCCAAAAGCGGTGCTTCGCGCAACTCTCTGCTTATCAATATCGGAGGGGGAGTGATCACAGACCTTGGGGGATTTGCCGGCGCCACATTCAAGCGCGGATTGCACAATCTCAACATACCCACCACGCTAATGGCATCGGTAGATGCTGCCGTAGGAGGAAAGACAGGTATCAATTTCAATGGATTGAAAAACGAAATCGGCTCCTTTTATCAGCCGGATTGTGTGATGATAGACTGTACATTCCTGAAAACACTGGATCGTGACAACCTCCTTTCCGGATACGCNNGAAATGATAAAACACGGATTGATAAGCAATCAAAAAGCGTTCAATGACGTGCTCGCTTTCGACATCGAACAAAAAGACATTGACATTGAAAAATTAAACGACCTGGTAAGCGCATCTGTTGCCATAAAAGAACGTTTCGTCAAAGAAGATCCGAAAGAAACGGGGATACGCAAAGCGCTCAATTTCGGGCATACGATAGGACACGCATTCGAAAGCCTCTCATTTTCAAGAAACAATCCGATTCTCCACGGTCACGCTGTCGCAGCAGGCATGATAAGCGAACTATATCTCTCACATAAATCATGCGACATGCCGTCCCAGGTACTCCGCCAGGTAATAAATTTCACCAAAGAACACTACCCGCCGTTCACCTTCCATTGCGACGATTACGATACAATATACGAACTGATGACGCACGATAAGAAGAATGAAGGAGGACAAATCAACTTCACCCTATTGGGCGACATCGGAGATATCCGTATCAATCAAAAAGTAAGCAAGGAGTTGGTGCTGGAATCATTTGATTTTTACAGAGAAAACTTTTATTAATCATACTTTCCACCCACATTGATACAATGCAGAAGTTTTTAACCGGAAATATTGACAATTACCAATTAATTTATATCTTTGCACCGCAAAAACAAGCGGGATGTAGCTCAGCCCGGTAGAGTACACGTCTGGGGGGCGTGTGGTCGCAGGTTCAAATCCTGTCATCCCGACTAAAGACTGAATTTTAGCTACAAATCAGTCACTTACAAAAAATAAATGTCTACGGTAATCTGAGACAGACAAAAATAGACAGTTATTGTGCCTCATAATTTATTTGTTTTTTAGTGTCGCAGCGAAAAATCAAAAAATCATGGCACGAAGAAAAAAAGAATTAGTGATGCCACATCTGAATAATTGTGGCGGTGATTTAACAAAGAAGTGGTATGTTGAATACTCAATCAGGAATCCTCAAACCGGAGAAATGGAAAGAGTCCGGCATTATGATGGAATTAATCAGTTCTCAACATACAAGGAAAGGATTGCTGCCGCTCAAAAAGCAATAAAGCATTATACCAAGCACATTGAGGCTGGCATTATATCACATCAAAAAGTTTTAGAATATGAAGACCTGCTATTATATGACGGGCAAGGCCGCTTTTCAAAAAAAAGAAATGCTCCGGCCGGACATATAAAATTGTATTTGTCCGAGTTTCTCAAAAAAAAGCATCTGGAAGTAAATGTCAATAGTATAAGATCGTATACATCCCTATTACGAGTTTTTTATGAGTATGTAGAAATAAAAAAACTCACAAACAAACCTGCTACATGCTACACACGTGAAATTATCACAGATTTTTTAAGTAGCCTTGTTGAAAACAAAAAACTCTCCCGGATCACAATTCGAAAATATGAAGAATTACTACATAATTTTTTCGGATTCCTGAAAACAAAAAAAGTCATACAGGAAAATCCCGTTTATGATATACCCAAAATGGGAGCAATAAAAGATGAAGCCCCGGCTGCTATTCCAAAATATATGCGCACAATGTTACAGGACATAATAGAACCGGAAGATACGCAATTGTGGTTATTCATCAACTTTATATTTTATATGGCTATACGTCCGGGGAATGAATTAAGGCTATTGAGGCTTAATCAGATAAATTACGCATCAAAAACCATCATTATTTATTCTGATACTTCGAAAAATAATGACACTGGAGCAGTTGATATCCNNGAAATTACAGACCTATAATCAAGGTTTGTATGCTTTTGGCATAAACGGAGAGCCCGGAGACATCCCGCTTGGAAAAAACAACATGAAAAACAGGCATACAAAATTTAGAAAAAGACTAAAACTCCCTGAATCCGTTAAGTTATATAGTTGGAAACATTCCGGTGCTCAGGAACTGGCAGATGCCGGAGCAAGTATATATGAAATACAGAGACATTTAAGACATCGAGATATTACAACGACAGAAAAATATCTAAAAAAACGAATCGGTCAACGCTCGAATATGATT
>DOZP01000090.1:0-443 GCA_003517945.1 Porphyromonadaceae bacterium
AACAAATTATTGATTCTCTATCCTGAATAGTTTGTCGTCTTGTGATAGCTTAACTACAAAGTTTACCTTTCGGAGGTCGCTTTGTTTCACTTGGTAAGGCGATTGATGATTCGGAACAAAAGTGAATACAAAATAAATAAACTTATTTTGTATTCTTCCCGGCATGTGCTATATTTGCCCCGCGAATAATTAATTATCATGTAAATTAAACCATTTAAAAGTATGAAGAAATTTATTTTGTCAGTTATTTTTACAATAACCGTATTAACAGGATTAAACGCACAGAATTATAAATGGTGGGCCGGAGGCCGGATGACGCTTTGGACGGACAAGGATTATTCCAAGGTTGTTGTCGCTCCCGAAATAGGCTATCATCTTTCAAGCAAATTTACGGTAGCTGCATCTGTAGGATTTCATTCTTACAGTTATGATGATGTCATCGC
>DOZP01000090.1:454-2671 GCA_003517945.1 Porphyromonadaceae bacterium
TTCAGAAAAGGTATTATATCCGGCTATATTGACGGCGGCGCCGAATTTGGCATAAGTGATATAAAGGGTTTTAATGTAGGTTTGAAACCCGGAATCGCGATTCATCTTACGGAAAGGTTCTGTGTCGCGTCACATTTCGGTTTTATAGGATACCGTGACGGCAAAGGTGACGGTTATGGTCTCAACCGGAGCGAAAAAGGTTTTGGTCTCGACCTGAGTGGTTATCAGTCAGGATTTGCGTTCTTTTATTCTTTCTGAGCAGGCTGTAAATCTACCCTGTCCACAGGTGATTTCACTTCGGAATTGGCAGTCTTGAATGTTATCCGAAAAACATCTATCCGGAAGCGATTTGTTACGGACAATATGTTATGGCGCCTGCCGGAAGGCTAAAGTACGGAAAACGAAGCAAATATGTTATATCAGGATAAAACTTACAGAGAAAGCGGCATGCTTCGGGAGTGGTATCAGGAGCATGAGCGGGATTTGCCGTGGCGTCATACGAAAGATCCTTATCGGATCTGGGTCTCTGAAATAATTTTACAGCAGACACGGGTTGCGCAGGGATTGGATTATTATACGCGTTTTATCGCTTGCTTTCCGGATGTGAAAAGTCTGGCGGAAGCGGAACAACAGGATGTTTTAAAATGTTGGCAGGGTTTGGGGTATTATTCCCGCGCCCGGAACCTGCATGAAGCGGCAAAAGATATAATGTCGCGCTATGATGGAATTTTTCCCGAACAATATAAAGACATTCTTACATTGAAAGGGATTGGTGAATATACGGCTGCGGCAATCGCCTCGTTTGTGTGGAACCGGCCTTATCCGGTTGTTGACGGCAATGTCTATCGCGTGTTGGGACGCTTATATGCTGTTACTACTCCGATTGATACGGGAGAAGGGAAAAAGAAATACCGTGAATTGGCGACCTTGTTGATGCCTCCGGAACATGCCGGTATGCATAATCAGGCTGTTATGGAATTTGGCGCGTTGCAATGCGTGCCTCAAAATCCGGATTGTGAACAATGCCCGCTGTCAGACAATTGCCTGGGGTATGCCTCCGGCAACCCGCAGCAGTATCCGGTCAAACAGAACAAAACGAAAATCCGGGATCGCTATCTGAATTACTTTTTTATTGTTTATGGTTCGTATACCTATTTGCACCGTCGTACGGGAAAAGATATCTGGGAGGGTTTGTATGAATTTCCGGTGATAGAAACCGCTGTATCCGTGGAATTAACGGAGCTGAAAGATGAAAAGGCATTCAATAGTTTATTTCATGAAACGGGAGAACCGGCTCTTTCTGTCGTGACTCGTGATGTAAAACATGTTTTATCTCATCAGATCCTGCATGCAACATTTTACCGGGTTGAGATACATAAAGAAAACGCAGCCCTGAAAAAATATTTGAAAATACCTTTGGCTGCTTTGGATGAATATCCGTATCCGAGACTAATTGATTCTTTCCTGACTGAGAAGTTGGAGTAGCGGTGAATAGTGTATTTGTCTTATTAATGAATCAGTTTACAAATAAAAAATACGTTTTAAAATGGACTTGAGGACGAAGTTGTCGGGACGGATTCACATGGATGATATTTATGAAATTACTTTTCTGACGCAACAGTGTAATAAAAAAAAGCGGGAACTGTATGGTCTGTTGTTTGATACGGATGATACGTTGGGTTATCAGGCGGCCTGGATATTTACTCATTTTTCATTATCCGAAAATAAATGGTTATATGACAAGCAGAATGAGCTTATTAATGAGGTGATTAAATGTCGGCATCCGGGTAAGAGGAGACTTCTTCTGGCCATGATTTTCAGACAGCCTTTGGCTAATCCTCCGCGTACGGATTTTCTTGATTTCTGTCTGGAAAGGATGTTATCCGGACAGGAATTGCCGGGCGTGAAGACACTTTGCATGAAACTGGCCTATGAAATGTGCCGCCATATACCGGAATTAAAGCAGGAATTGCGTGCGGCGCTTGATATAATGGAACCGGACTTGTTACAAACATCCATTCGTACGGTGCGTAAAAATGTGTTGAAAGCGATGGAAACAGGGAGAACCTTGCAGTATTTTTAGTCTGAAAATCCGTATCCTCAGGAAGGGTATCTTTGTTTTAATCTTCCAATTTATTTTGTGTTCCTTTCTGCTGGTGTTATATTTGCATAAATATTAATGATTATGGTACAAAACGAACGTGATATACGAAAAGA
>DOZP01000090.1:2789-5996 GCA_003517945.1 Porphyromonadaceae bacterium
TTTTTTCTTCGTGATGCGGATAATATATTGCAGTCGGATGTTGTCATGATTCTTGGCACCCGCCAAAAAGTACAGGGGCTTAATTGTGCGCATTGCGGTTATAATACCTGCGAAACAAAGCCGGAAAAAGTGCCTTGCGCCCTTAATACGATTGATTTGGGAATTGCTGTCGGTTCGGCTTGTTCGAAAGCCTCCGATCTGCGGGTTGATACGCGTGTGATGTTCAGTGCGGGACTTGCCGCCCAGCGTTTGGGCATGCTTGGCGATGGGTGTGGTTGTGTGATGGCGATACCTGTCAGCGCCACATCGAAGAATCCGTTTTTTGATCGTAAACCGAAAGAACCGCAGCAGAAATAAAAAGGTTTATTGTTGTGTTGTGCCGGTTTCTATTGTTATTGTATCCGGCGGATTGGTTATTACGGTGTCTTCCAGTTGAAACAGATTGCGTTTCAAGCTGTCCGGAATCTCCGTTCTCGGACGACGTATGGGGTGTGTTAATTCCATACCTGCAATATCCCGGATGCTTTGCCGTAGCTTTTTATCCATTTCTACCCGCAGGTTGATGGTTGCGGTGTCCAGTTCCTTTTGCCGGGCTACGGTAAACAGATCCTTGTATTTCGCTTTGCCCAAGCGGATTTTCATATTTTCCGGCGTGCCTGATATATTCAGTCCTAATTTGAATGGTATGGGCGATTTAAGTACTGTGATATGGTAGTCGAACGACATATCAAGGTTTTGTATGCCTCCTACGGCAACGTTGTATCTGTCCATTGAAAGCCGGAATGGGAAAATCATGAGTTTTTCGTCTTCCAGAATTATTTCGACAGACATACTGTCGATCTTGTTTTTTTGCTTATTCTTGAACATCAGTTTTTTTGAAATTTCAGCAAAAGTCTCACCATCAAGCAATACCAAGTCCTGACCACTTAAATAGCATGAGGCGGTGGTTTCGGGGAGGCGTACATTCATGAACGAATCCAGTTCGGTGACTGTGGTCATATTGCAGTCAACGACTCCTTCAAACGAATTCAGCATGGGCGCCATTTCGGCAATGACAGGTACGGCATCGACCAGTTCTTTCAAGTCGACTCGTTTTACACCCAGCTCCATACCCAGATGGGCTCCTTTGGGATCGGGGGCCTTGTATACCATCGTAATAGTAGTACTCCCGATATCGGAATACAATGTGAGACGAGGTATCTGGACGGCCTGGTCACGCAGGATGATGCTTCCCCGGGCGTTACGGATGTTGATGTCGCTGAATTTACCGTTCCGTATCCGGGAACTGAATTCGACATCAAGGTTACGCGGGACGACGAAGATGCCTAATGCGGTTGTATCTTCTGCCGGTATCAGGACATTCTGCTCGTCGAGTATAATGTCTGATATGGAATCTTTTTCCGAAACGTTTTTGGTCGTGTATTCCGAACCGGCCGCCGCTGCATGGATCAGTTCGTTAAAGTCGAGCGAGTCGGCGTCGAGTGTCATCTTCGCGCTGAGTTTTCCGTTAAACATTAATGCCCGGCGGATGCCTTCGACCTCTCCTTTGAGTGTGAAATCCGTTTTTCCGAGGCGTATGTGCGCTTTTGTCAGGTTCAGTATATTACTGGTAAATGTCATGTCCGATTCACGTATACGGATTGGAATCGGAAAGTAAGGGGTACGTATACTTATATCGTTTGAAGAGAATCCGCCGGATATATCCCAGTTACGCAATATGTCTTTTGCTTCCTGCGATTCGATCCGGAAAGACAGGTTGGTTGCCGGATCCGGCGGAATAAGATATGCGGAATCTACCGGGATACGGTGTCTTGTCTGGATATTTCGTTGGCGTACCTGTCGTTTGGCGCCTTTGAGCCTAAGGTTCGCTTTGCTTATGCGTCCCGCCATTTCGTATACTCTTCCCGTCAGGCTGTCTATGGATATGCTTCCACTGATTTCGGGCAGGTTCGGCATATCGGTCCTGGGACGTATATTTATTCCTCCTGATGCCTGTACACCGCGTATGCGGATGTAGTCACCCATTGCAAAACGCATATTGTTGATTCTGGATCCGATTGTAACGGGGGCGATAGAATTGCTGTCTTTTGGCTCCGATGTGGTAAGTAAAATGCTGATACGGCTGGAATTGGCGATTAATTCTTCTTTCCAGTTCAGATTGAGCGTATCAAGTACGATTTTGCCTCGGAACAGGTTTTCATGTATCCGTTCACCGATGCTGTCACGGGTATGTGTGCCCAGTGTTATGTTTGTATTGGGACTGTAAAAGGTGAATTGCTTTTCCGCATGGTCGAACTTTACATTTCTGATGTTGATAATTCCGTTAGCCTTGATTTTTCCATAGTTAGAAGCCAGTATATCATCGAGCAGGCATTGGCCGGAAATATCAAAATCAATCTGTCCCTCCATTGTCATTCCGTCCAGCGGGAGCTTTTGTGACATCTGTGTAAAATTTATGTTTGCGTTTGCTTCTATATTGATGGCAGGTTGTGTGAAAATATTTTCAAATCCGCCCTTGGCCTTGAGTTTTGACGAAGCTGTTTGCAGGTACAGGTTTTTCAGTTCGAGCGAGGACGGTTGTACGCCCGACGGGTCCAGCAGGGCGCTGAAATCAATATCAATATCTTCGACCAGTGTTTTTGAAGGATGGCCGGCAGAAGCCAGTGTGCCGTCAAGTAATTGTAAATACAGGGTGATAAGCGGGTATTGGCCTTTACCTATTTGTCCGTAGAGTTTGCCGTTCGATTCTATTTTTCCGCCGGCAATGACTTTCGACGATTTATCTGACAGGTGTTCGGGTATCATTTCTATCAGGTCGGTCAGTGAAGAGGCGTTCAGGTTAAAATCAATGTCTACGTCCATGATGTCCGGAACGGCGCTTCGTTTTAGTAAACCATTGGTATTGAGTTTCAGTGCGCCTACTTTTACCGTTCCTTTTTCGACGGACAGTGTTTTCCGTATCCGGTCGCGCACGAGTGTGGTGCGTAAAGAGAACGGTAACGCGGAGGTGAAAGTTTGCCCCTGATAATAGGATGTGATTCCTGTTGTATGCAAACCAAGGTTCAGTCCGGCATGCTTCTGTGTCAGATTACCTCTGAGGCGCATACTGAGGCTGTCGACCATAATGAATACATCCTGTTGTAAGTCATTGTATGTAAGATTTATGTTTTGCAGGCGAATGTCTCTGATGTCTAATTCCGGTATGAC
>DOZP01000090.1:6030-6850 GCA_003517945.1 Porphyromonadaceae bacterium
ACATGTGCATATACATCTGCATCTTTTATCTCCAGCCGGTGGATGATGATTTGTTTCCGGAAAAGAAACGCAAGGGGGGCGACGGCCACCGTGAAATTCTTAAAAGTGAGCAGGGTATCGGCCGGAGACGCTATACTGCCGTTTTGCAATCTGACGCCCATGTTGGGGAATGTGCTGAAAAAGGTAATATCAATGGATTCGCAGTTGACATCGCTATGGATATATTCCTTGCTTATATTGAGCAGGATGGGGGTGATTTTTTCGGGGGTGACGACTGTGTTAATGATTACCGACAGAACAATAATCAATACTAAAAATACGGCCAACAGTCCCAAGCCGGCACGAAAAAAAATACGTATTGCTTTGTTTTTGAGGTTTTTTTTCTTTTCCATCACATAAAAACATGTTGTAAAAAACAATGCAAGATACAAAAAAAATCGGAAATGGTTGTGCGGAATTTCGCAACGGTTTTTGGGTTTGTTTGTCTAAGACGTGTCGCACAATTTTTGCATCCAACGGATGTATTTTTTGACATTATGATATTTTTGTGGAATTTAATCTTAAAAAAGTTGCCGATATGAAAAATATATTATATATTTGCATACCATTTACTATGAACCACAGAGAATAAACTATTAATGAAAATATCGACTATGACCAATGTTAAATTTTTGCCCGAAAGGATGATGCATTTTATGGCGTATATGTCATTTTAATTATTATTATCCGATTTGTTGTTGCCTTGCCGTTTACCGGTGTGGTACGATCGTTTATATATAAGTAACTTTTCAAAATTAAGCAATATATACTTATTGCTTAC
>DOZP01000090.1:6855-8404 GCA_003517945.1 Porphyromonadaceae bacterium
TTACTTATTGTATTAATATCTAATGTTAAATTTTAATCTAAAGAACTATGACTATTTTAAAAAGAACTGCAAAAGTGGAAACTTTAAAAGAGTTTTCATTTGGTAAGTGTCGTTTTATAAGGCATTTATCGTTATTGTTGGTATGTTCTTCACTCAGTTGTGTTCAGGTTGTACAGGCAAAAAAGAATAAAGATTTGTCTGTAGAGGAAGTTACACAACAGAAGACGAAGGTGAAAGGGGTAATTACTGACGATGTGGGCGAGCCGTTAGCGGGAGCGACCGTCCAACTCCAGGGAACTACTCAGGGTGTGATTGCCGATATGGATGGCCGGTATGAGATGGAAGTGCCTGCCAAATGCAAACTTGTTGTATCCTACATCGGTATGATTACAAAGATAGTTGATTATAACGGCGAAAAAGAATTGAATGTGGCCCTTGTATCAAACGTCAAGGAACTGGATGAAGTTGCCGTCGTTGCTTTTGCCAGGCAGAAAAAGGAGAGTGTGATCGCTTCTATTTCTACGGTAAAACCTTCGGATCTGAAGGTGCCGAGTTCAAACCTTACCACAGCCTTTGCCGGACGCGTGGCCGGATTAGTTTCTTTCCAAACCAGCGGCGAACCGGGACAGGATAATGCGAGCTTTTTTGTTCGCGGTATTACTTCTTTCGGTAGAGATGCAAAGAAAGATCCTCTTATTCTTATTGATGGCGTTGAGCTCACGACTGATGATCTGGCGCGGATGAATACGGATGATATTGCGAGTTTTTCCATCATGAAGGATGCCGCTGCAACAGCTCTTTATGGCGCCCGTGGGGCGAATGGGGTGATTGCGGTAACGACGAAAGAAGGACGTGAAGGGAAAATATCCGTCAATGCACGTATCGAAAATTCTTTTTCAAGTCCTACGCGAATGATAGACCTTGCAGATCCGATCACTTATATGTATATGCATAACGAGGCCGTGAAAACACGTGATCCGCTCGGACAGGCGATTTATAGTTCTGAAAAAATATACATGACGGAGCGCGGATTGTATCCCGAAATATTTCCGGCAACCGATTGGTATGCTACGATGTTTAAGAATGTAACGACTAACCAGCGCGCTAATCTGAGCCTTTCGGGGGGAGGTTCGGTAGCGCGTTATTATGTGGCTGTTAACTTCACACAGGATAATGGTAGTTTGAAAGTGGATAAACGTAATAATTTCAATTCGAATATCGACCTGAAAAAAATTGCCGTTCGTTCCAATATTAATCTGAAACTGACGAAAACGACGGATTTCGCGATTCGTTTGAGTTCTACTTTCGACGATTACAGGGGTCCGATTGATGGCGGTGAAAAAATGTATTTTAAGGTGATACGTGCGAATCCGGTTATGTTTAAACCTTATTATCAGGCGGATGAGAGATATTCCTATGCCAAACATATCCTTTTCGGAAATTTCGGCCATGCAGGATATATTAATCCTTATGCCGAAGCTATGAAGGGATATCAGGATCATAGTAAAAACCAGATGATTGTTCAGTTTGAAGGGAAACAGGATTTAGG
>DOZP01000058.1 GCA_003517945.1 Porphyromonadaceae bacterium
AGGTTCTCCCGGTTCCCTTGCTCGTCATCTACAATTGCTGCGGTTATTTTTGTCTCCATATTTTGTCTTATAAAGGAATGGATAATTGGACATGGCAACCGGAAAAAAACTCTTTCTCCTGCCTGTTTTCGGTTGTGACACCAATTTCCGTATTGTACAAAGTTTTTAATATTTCGAGTTCGTTGGTGACTGCACGGATGCCGAAGCCTCCGTTTGCTTCTGTTTTCAATCCGGGACCATCGTCCGTGATGTCGATTATTAACAGTTGGTTTTGCAAAGATAATTGAATTGTAATTTCGCCAATACCGCGCGGAGCGATTCCGTGTTTAACCGCATTTTCAACGAAAGGTTGTATCAGCATTCCCGGGATTTCGATCGTATCCGGTTCGATATTCTTGTCTACTGTAAAGGAGTAGGAGAAAGGGTAACGAAGTTGTTCAAGTTTCAGATATAGCTCTAATTGTTCGATCTCGTCGGAGAGGGGAACCAACTTCTTTTCGGATGTAGCCAGCACTTTGCGCAGTAAACGTGAGAAATCAATCAGATATTTATTCGCCTCCTGGTTGGCTGAGCGATTGATCAGATTCTGGATCGAACTTAGTGCGTTAAAGATAAAATGCGGGTTCATTTGGGAACGAATGGCACGGAGCTCGAGTTCGCAGATATGACGGCGGTTGAGCTCCTGCTTTTGTTTATTTTTGGTTCGGACATAGTAAATGATACCGATGATTGCAGCGATTAAAAGAGTACCTAAAACACCGTCTTTAAATCCTTTTATAAAATCGTTGAGGGATTTATCCTCTCTGTTCTGGTCTTTTTGTACTAATTCAAGGATTGGTTCTGTGGATAGCTCCCCGAGTTTCCGATAGAGAATTGTCCCGTCTTCGCGCATCAGGATAGTCAGGGAGCCAAAACCTAACTTAAAATTTAAATCCTGTGTTTGTTTTTCGGGTATAGCTTTGAATGGCTTCACCACTTCTGTATTACGACGTTCAAAATTTGCATAAAGTTCGAATCGTACAGTGGGGGCTAATCCTTCTGTTTGGAGAAGTTGTTTCAAATCGAGTGCTTTTTGAAGATCGTATCCATAAAGGTTTTTGCGTCCCGATAAATATAACAGGATGTATTTCCGGTCACTTCCTTTTACCAGATGCAGGCTATCGGTTATAATAAGACCGGCTTCTTTGATATTTTTTCCGGGTTCGAAAGGCAATAGCTTATTGTATTTATCTTTTATATTGTTTGTCAGGCTGGTATCCGGGCAGGAAGTGATAAAATCGTTATAGTCCTTTTCTATTTCAGATAGTATTTTGTCATTCATTAAAATCGTCAGGTTTACTCCGTTTACCAGGTATTTAAGATATCCGGAGAAAATTTGTTTATTCAAAAGATAATCTTCCTGTGGAGTTAATACTCTCTGCTTATTCAGATACAGATTGTCTGCTATGAGTTCCTGTTTTTTATAAATAGCGTACATGTACAGAAAATAATTGTAATTTGCAGCATCCGGTTTTTTCAGGCTGTATGCGTAATCGATAAGCGGGTTGAGTGATGCAAAACGGGAGGCTTGCCAGTCAAGCAGACCACTTTTCAACCAGGCTTCTTTGTCGGGGTCATACATATAGCGTTGCAGGATATACGCTCCTTTGAAATACTGTTCTGAGCATTCGAATACTTTTCGCCAATACGGGTTCATATTCTTAATTTTTTTTTCTATGTCGATCTGAAAAAGGGAGTCGCGCAACCGGAAGGATTCTTTTACCTCATCGGGAGAGGATTTGCTAAATTCAGAATTGTAGTAGGAAAAACGTTGATAGTTATATTGGAGGTTGTTTTGTTCATTTCCCCGTCCTTCGTAACGGTAGGTATGTGTATTTGCAAATGCTTCTTTATCCTGAATGATGGAGTCTCCCGGTGTAAGCAGCAGCGTTATTCGTTCTCCGACTTTATATTCTGTCGGATAAGAGATAAATATTTTTTTGTGAATAGTCGAATCTTTAGATGCATTGATACCATAATTGCTACAAGTAAATTCTGTATTAGGCGGAAGAGCAAATGAGGCATTGACAATCCGTGTGTCCGGTGCCGTCAAGATGGTTCCGTCTGTTTTCCATCCGGTTAGAAAATCCTTGGTTAGTGGGGTAAGTAGCTCATTCAGGCTTAATGAATCCCGCATCGGAGTTTCCGGGTAACCGGATGATTTTTCAGGTCTTACTCCGAAAGGGATATACGTTTTCGAATAGGAATAGAATGAGCTCTCTTTATCGAAAGCGAGTGGCTTCCGGCTTTTTCTGTCGTATGTGACGTGCAAAATAGGTCCGTCAGGCGCACTATCCTTGATAGCGAAATCCTGTTGGTAACGGCTGTCAAAATAGTAAAAACCTTGTTTTTTAGTGTCGTTCCGGCAGTCATACAGATTCTTGAATGTGTAATCGATCGTGAGAGTATGAACATTTATGTCTGTTACGGTAGCCCGGAAAGTGACTCTTTGGATATTTTCCGCCCGCCAGGGAACTTCCTCTTTGATACCCGGAGCGACATAGGAATAGTAGTGGACGAACTCGATTTCTATCCAGTCACCCTTTTTCAGGGAGTCAGGCGTATAGGGAACAAATGTTTCGGCCAAACTGGTGTTTACCAAAAATACGAGGAGAAGTAGAAGAACTGTTTTCATATCGGTAAAAATAAGATAAATAATTTAGTTACGGTTCAAATGTATTCTGTAAAGGCCGATTTTGTCGGGTAAATGAGTAAATGATAGTTTTGGGTGAGTATTCAATACAATCCGGGCTAAATCCTTACAAACAAAACAAATCTCGTGTCATATAAATTTTTGTGGAGCGTTCTTTCTCCTGGTTACTACGAATTCCTTGCCGAAACAGTTGAAGCTATGATACAACTGACTTTTACACAAATTATGCTTAAAAGATTTATCCGATAAATTCAAAATAGCTTCTGAAAGTAAAAGATATGTTTTTGGGTAAATTCGGGAAACAGGATAAAAAGCGTGATAAGATAGATCCTGATCGACAAAAACGGGGTGAATATTATAAGCTGCTTCCGGATAGCGATCAACCAAATAACATTCCCATCGGTGCCGGTACATATATGTCCTAAATGTTAAAGACCCATTTTTCTGAAAAATAAATAGTGAATTACCCGAATAGTAAACAAGTGTTTACTATATTTGTATTGTTGATTAATAATAAGCAATTATGGATGAAAGTATTAAAAATTATCTGGCTCAATTGCAGACAGAGAAAATGGAACT
>DOZP01000219.1:0-230 GCA_003517945.1 Porphyromonadaceae bacterium
TTATGCAAACCGAACTCATCAATCAGACTTTCCACCTTCTCCTTCTGATAATCTTTCGGTTTATCCGTCATTTCAAGAACCGCCTTCAAATTATCTTCAACCGTCATTTTACGAAAAATAGAAGCTTCCTGAGCCAGATAACCGATGCCCTGACGCGCCCGTTTGTAAACAGGATAATCCGTAATTTCCAGATCATCAAGGAAAATCTTACCGTTATTAGGAGTTACAAG
>DOZP01000219.1:248-2502 GCA_003517945.1 Porphyromonadaceae bacterium
ACAATTTCACCCTGCTTTACATTGACGGATACATGATTCACCACCGTCCGGTTACGATATTTCTTCACCAGATCTTCCGTCCGCAGAATCATCTGTTTTCTTTCTATATTTTCCATAATTATGGGGACAAATATAGTACAAGCCGGGAGAAGTTCAAAATAAACAAGTTTATTTTTATTATCGGGGTACAGACTATATGCTGCTTTTTTAACAAAACACAGTACAGATTGCACACCATATAAAGTCATACAAAACAAATCATTAACTTTTATTATTGAAAATAAGATTATCCTATCCTAAGGAATATGTATTTTTTCTTTTTATTTTTGCCAAATAAAAATAATCTACTAATTTTATGGGCTGAAAAAGGTTTACTAACAATAAAAACTGCACAAATACATGGAAAACAAAAAATTACGCATGGGAATCATAGGAGGAGGACTGGATGGGTTTATAGGTGCTGTCCACATACGTGCCGCCTTAATGGAGAGTCAGATCGAATTAGTTTGCGGATGCTTCAGTATAAATCCGGAAATATCATACAAATCAGGACGTTACTATTCAGTTCCGGATGACCGGATATACGAAACCTATCACGAAATGTTCGAAAAAGAAGCATTGTTGCCTGATAATGAACGTATGCAGTTTGTTGTTGTTGTTACACCCAATCACGTACACTATGAACCCGCAGCTATGGCATTGGATCATGGTTATGATGTTGTGATCGACAAGCCTATGACATTCTCGCTTGAAGAAGCCAAAGCATTACGGGAAAAAGTAGAAAAAAACGGACGCATTCTTGCCCTGACACATGTCTACAGTGGATATCCCGCAATAAAAGAAGCCAAAGCACGCATCGCGCGCGGCGATTTGGGAAAAATACGCCGTGTTTTTGTGGAATACTCACAGGGGTGGCTTTCTCAACGTATTGAATTAGCAGGGGGCAATAACGCAGGGTGGCGCACAAACCCAAAAACTTCGGGTAAAGGCGGATGTGTCGGTGATATCGGTACACATGCTTGGCATTTGTGCGAATATGTAACAGGTCTTAAAGTGACAGAGATTTGCGCCGAATTAAAAGCATTTGCACCGGGAAGACCCATTGATGATGACGCTGCCGCATTCATGCACTTTGAAGATGGAGTGACAGGAGTGTTACAAACCACGCAAATTGCAACCGGAGAAGAAAATAATCTACGCATCCGCGTTTATGGCGAAAAAGGCGGACTGGAATGGATGCAGCAGGAACCCAACACATTATACGCCAAGTGGTCAGACAGCCCTACGGAAAAAATAAGAATCGGCAATGGATACGCTTACCTGAGTGATCCGGCAAAATGGAATATCCGCATACCCGGAGGGCATCCGGAAGGATTCATCGAAGCATTTGCCAATATATACAGGAATTTTGCCTTGACCCTCAAGGCGCGTATGGCCGGAGAAACACCAAAAGCGGAATATCTTGACTTCCCTAACGTTTATGATGGAGTACGCGGCATGCAATTTATTGAAACAATGATAGCAGCAGGCTATGATAATGACAAAAAATGGGCGAAATGGATAGACTAAAGAGCGGCAGTAAAAAAAATAAAGGAACGAAAAAATGGATTTTCCTCGCTGGAATCATGATCGGTTTTGTCATTTTTGTTTCGGCTTATCAGGTCTCAGTATATTATTCAAGTGACGAGTCATGTATGATGTGTCATGTTCATCCGCATGCGGAAGAGAGTTGGAAACAATCCGTACACGTAAACAACGGAAGCGGCGTCTCGGTACATTGCGTGGATTGTCACCTACCCCCTAAAAATCAGACATGGAATCACTACTCCGCAAAAATTAAATTAGGAGTGAAAGATGCATGGGGACATCTGACCAAAGATAGCGCTGACTTTAACTGGGATATGAAATCCGAGTTGGAACATGCGATCAAATATATACCCAACGAATCATGTAAAGAATGTCACCGGAACCTTTTTCCCTCCGGAATCACGGATGATGGCATCACCGCTCACCTTTATTACGAAGAAAACGAGAAAAAACTTGATTTACAATGTATAAGCTGTCATCTGGATGCAGGACACTATAATCCGAATTATAGCCATGGGAAACTGACCGGCATTCCGGGAACGGGAAGCAGTACGAGTTCCGGCCCTGTATTTGATTCGGCAACCGTTGTGACTTCTTTCGATAATTATACCGAACAAATACCGGGTACTACCGTATCAATTGATATGATTGCCGTCAAAGGCGGTTC
>DOZP01000219.1:2526-2795 GCA_003517945.1 Porphyromonadaceae bacterium
GTAACCGTGAGCCCGTTCTTCATGGCGGAAATGGAAATTACGTGGGATCAGTATTGGGCGTTCTACGCAAATACCATGAGCGAAGGACGGACGCCCCCCGAAACAGTCTATGCAAATAACAGCCGTCCCGATGTGGATGCGGTATCAGGACCGACACCGCCTTTCGGATTCCCCGACCAGGGATGGGGAGGAGGTTCCCGGCCGGCCATCACCATGACTCATTATGCCGCGGAAACATTCTGTCAATGGCTGTCGCTTAAGACCGGAAA
>DOZP01000219.1:2817-5922 GCA_003517945.1 Porphyromonadaceae bacterium
TACTTCTTTGAAGGACAGCCAAAAGATTATTCGGATGAAGGTTTTATGCGTAAATTCTTCAGCGCCAAAACCGAAGTCATCAGTGATTTTGTAATCTATGGAAAAAACAGCAACAACCGCACACAGGAACCGGAAAATATAAAGGCGAATCCGTTCGGGCTGAAAAATATGCTTGGAAACGTAATGGAATATTGTGCAGACAAATATACTCCTGATGCATATGGCAAAACGGGTGAAACCGTAACAGACCCGATTGCAACGGAAGGTGAAGAATGGGTTGTTCGCGGAGGACTATATAATTCGGATGCGGCAGACCTGCGTTGTGCGGCTCGTTCCTCTACACATCATGATGAATGGCTGAAAACCGATCCGCAACAACCTAAAAGCATCTGGTGGTATTCCGATATCCGGGGGGTAGGTTTCCGGATTGTCTGCGAACCGGATCCGTCTATCATAAAATAATAAAATCAATTTACACTCATAAACTAAAAAACATCATGAAAAAGAACAGTATTAACAGAAGGACATTTTTAAAGAGTTCTGCACTGGTAGGAGCCGCAGGAATGGTCGGAACCGGAAGCGCATTAACATCATGCAACGGAGGTGCGGGTGGAGGAACCGGAGGTAGTTCGGCAAACAAACCGCTAAAAGAACCGGGATCTTACTATGTACCGGAACTTCCGGATATGGCAAGTGACGGAAAGGAACTGAAAGCCGGTATTATCGGTTGCGGCGGACAGGGAAGTGGTGATACGATGAAATTTCTTGCTGCTGCTAAAGGAGTTACGATTGTTGCATTAGGCGATACTTTTAAAGACAAAGTTGACAGGTTGGCCGCAACATTAAAAGAAAAAAACAACATTGACATTCCTGAAGATAAACGTTTTGTTGGTTTGGATGCTTATAAGCAAGTTATCGACAGCGGAGTAGATGTGGTTCTTATTGCCACACCTCCCTATTTCCGCCCGATCCATTTCCAATATGCAACGGAAAAGGGCAAACATTCATTCCTTGAAAAACCAATCTGTGTTGACCCTGTCGGATATCGTATGATTATGGCTACTGCCAAACAAGCGCAGGCTAAAAATCTATGTGTAATTACCGGAACTCAACGTCATCACCAACGTAGCTATGTGGAATCATACAAACAAATCATGAATGGAATGATCGGCGAAATTACGGGAGGCGCTGTTTATTGGAACCAATCCATGTTATGGACCCGCGAACGTCAGGCCGGTTGGAGCGATTGTGAATTCATGATCAGGGACTGGGTGAACTGGAAATGGTTATCCGGAGATCATATCGTAGAACAACACGTGCATAATATTGATGTATTCACTTGGTTTACAGGACTAAGGCCGGCAACCGCAGTAGGGTTCGGATCACAGCAACGTCGTCTGTCGGGTGACCAATATGATAATTTCAGCGTTGACTTTGTTATGGAAAATGGTATTCATGTACATAGCATGTGTCGTCAGATTGATGGTTGTGTGAATAACGTAAGTGAGTTTATTCAGGGAACGAAAGGCTCATGGTCAGGTAATGCTAATAGCGATATGGAAATTAAGGATTTAGCCGGAAACGTATTATGGAAATATGATAAGGAAGCTGAAAAAACTAACTTTAAACAACGCGATCCATATGTACTTGAACAAGTAAACTGGATTAACCATATCCGTTCAGGAAAACCAATTGAGCAGGCATCTGAAACAGCAGTTTCCAATATGATGGCTATTATGGGACGCGAATCAGCCTATACCGGTAGTGAAATAACTTGGGATGCCATGACCGCATCGCAACTAAATTATACTCCGAAAGATTTAAGTTTGACGGATAAAATGGATATGAGCGGATTTATGGTCGCTATTCCTGGTAAACCTCAAGGAAAGCAAACACGCTAAAAAAATGACACTCAACAGAAGAAACTTTATAAGAACGTCTCTCGGCAGTGCGGCGCTGGCAACAGTAGCCGCCTGTACAGGGACTTCCGGTGGTAGTAAAAACGAAAATACCGGAGGCGAGAAAAACAGCAAAAACTGCCTTCCTTATAACCCGAAAGCCAAACTGAACATTTCGTTTCAGGAATGGACGCTTGCCGGCGACGTCCTGAAAGATAAGCTCGATTTGATGGAACAACTGGGGGTTAACGGACTTGAAGTAAGCGGCAAAGGACTTTCCAACCGTGTCGATGAATTCAAACAGGCGCTTGAAGGACGCAATATTAAAATCAGCGCTATTTGCGCCGGTTTCGAGGGTTTTATGCTATCGGAAGAAGAAAGCGTACGAAATACCTGTCGCGATTCCATGAGAGAAATCATTACGGCTGCCGGAAAATTAGGTTCTACCGGTGTCATTATTGTACCCGCGTTCAACCATCAGAAACCGGTGATGCCACATACGCAGGAAACACGTGACTTTCTCTGCCAGTGGTTTGATGAACTCGGAACATTCGCAAAGGAAAACGGCACCACCGTTATTCTCGAACCGTTGAACCGCCGGGAAGCGTTTTACCTGCGCCAGGTAGCCGATGCCGCATCTATCTGCCGGGACATCAACAATCCGGGCGTAACATGCCTGGGTGATTTCTGGCACATGACATGGGAAGAAACATCCGATCAGGGAGCGTTTATCTCCGGAGGGGAATATATTCAACACGTGCACATTGCAAGTCGCAAAAGACGCCTGATGCCCGGTGAAGACAGTGATGCCGACAACTATGTAGACGGATTCAAAGGGCTTAAAATCATTGGCTTTGATAAATATATCAGCTTCGAATGCGGAAGCAAGGCCGAAGACCGCAATGCATCTGCAGCCGCCGGTGTTGAGCTAATCCGTAAACAATGGGAGGAAGCATAAGTTGCCTTTAATATATGCAAATATGAGAATGAGTGAGGTGGTAGAAGAATATCCCTCACTCATTCCCGTTATTAACAGGTTTGGTATCCGGCTCGGACTTGGCGATCATACGGCGCTGGAAATTTGTAATAAACATGATATTAATATTGATTTTTTCATTACAATGATAAACACGTTCCTGAATGAAAACTATTTTCCGGAAAAGAAACTTCAGGACTTCCATCTCACACAAATAATTGACTACCTGAC
>DOZP01000219.1:5999-6331 GCA_003517945.1 Porphyromonadaceae bacterium
ACGTTCAAGAGTCGCCTCCTGAAACGAATAGAAACCGACGAAACCGAATGGTTCCCCCATATCATCCGATTGTGTGAAAAACAAACCAAAAACAAATCCCTGACCTATCATCCGATAAGCATATCCGACCCCGAAGAACCGACGGAAGCGCTCCTCACAGACCTGAAACGCATAATAATAAAACATTTATCAGGCAATTACAACGAAAACCTATGCTACGCAGTCATCTTTGCAATCAGCACGCTGCATACGGATATCAAGCAACACAACCGGATACGTTACCGTATTCTCACTCCGATAGTCTGCGGAATGGAAAAAGACGGCAATAAAAA
>DOZP01000356.1:0-6065 GCA_003517945.1 Porphyromonadaceae bacterium
TAGTCTTCAATCAGCACATCTGCACGATAACGTTTCTTGCTGTCTTTGTTGTCTATCAGCGGATCGTTAAATGCATCTACATGTCCGGAGGCTTTCCAGATGGTAGGGTGCATGAAAATAGCGGAGTCAATACCAACGATGTTTTCGTTCAGTAAAGTCATGCTGTCCCACCAGTATTTTTTTATGTTGTTTTTAAGCTCAACGCCGTTCTGTCCGTAATCGTATACCGCCCCTAATCCGTCGTAAATTTCAGACGAGGGAAATACGAATCCATACTCTTTGCAATGGGAAATTAATTTTTTAAATACATCTTCCTGTTGTGCCATAAGACTAATCTGTTATTTTTTTGAGAATCGCAAAGGTAGTGCAAGTTGAGAAGAATACAAAATGAAAGCTGCTTTTATTTTTAGTTGCTCAGCTTCGCGTCGATCAACATAATTTTCTTTTCCGACCGCGCTTTTTCTTTTTCCATGGCATTGATATCGCTTAATACCATGGCTAATTCGTATGTCGCTTTGATTGCCTTCTTGTCGTTGTCGGAAAGATAGAGTACATACGGTTTTCCTCCCGTATATTCCGCTTTTATACGTTCTTTTCCGTCGATAATATAGACAAGGTTTGCAACCGTTTTGCAATGTTCTCCTTTGTATGATACCACTTCCGTCGTATTTCCCAGGTCTTTGAAACGGTAATTGAGCCCTCCGTCGTATGGGATGGAAGGTGTTTCGGCAACGGTTCCGTCTTTTGTTGAAAATTTAAGTCCCGTATGTTCAATGGGTTTACTTCCGAAGTATACACTGGCCATGTACATTTCGCCTTTTTCATTGACACCACAACGGATATAGCAGCGTTCTACATTGCGCTCGATCGTCATCGTTTTCCAGATGTAATTACCGGTTTCGTCATACGCCGTATCTTTTTCAAATACAAAACCTTTTTTCAGGTCTTCCGCCTCTTTCCGGCGTATCGGAAGCAGACTGTCGCAATAAGCAATGTTCTGTTCGCTTTCCCCGCGTTCTACAAGGCGCATCAGTGTAAGCGCTTCTTTTCTTACGGCTACTTCGCTGGGGTATAATATATTAATGGAGTCGATGGCGCTTTTTGCCGTACTGAAAAGTTTGTTTTCGTACAGGCTTTTAGCTTCTTCCAAACGTTTTTTGGCTTCTTTCTCCTCTCCGCAACCTGTCCAAAGCAGGCTTGAAAGCAGTAAAACGGAACAAAATTTTAAGATATTCATACGGGCTGATATTGTTTATTGACTACGCAAAGTTATGAAAAATATTTTATCTTTGCCGTCAGAAAAAAAGGATATATAATGTATTACGTTCAGGAAGATATTGATAAACATTTGTCATTACCCATCTTTCATCTTATTTCGGACGTTGCCGACCGGCTTGGATTGGAATGTTATGTGATAGGGGGGTATGTGCGCGATCTTTTTTTGCGCCGTCCTTCTAAAGATATTGATATTGTTTCCGTAGGGAGCGGTATCGGACTGGCAAAGGCGGTCGCTGAAAAACTGGGATCGGAATCTCATCTGTCTGTATTTAAGAATTTCGGAACAGCCCAGGTAAAGACCAAGAAGTGGGAAATTGAATTTGTCGGCGCCCGGCGTGAATCATATAGCCGCGACAGCCGGAAACCGGTTGTGGAAGACGGTACGCTGGAAGATGATCAGAACCGGCGCGATTTTACGATCAATGCCATGGCTTTTTGCCTTAATAAAGAGCGTTACGGCGAATTGGTTGATCCGTTTGATGGTCTGAATGACCTTGAGAACCTGCGGATTGTAACTCCTCTGGATCCTGATATTACATTCGGTGATGATCCGTTGCGCATGATGCGTGCCGTACGCTTTGCTTCGCAGCTTGGTTTTTTCATTGATCCTGATACCTTTGATGCGATTGTACGAAACAAGGAACGGATTGAAATTATTTCGAAAGAACGGATTGTCGACGAATTGAATAAAATTATTTTGTCTCCGAAGCCCTCCGTCGGTTTCGGATTGCTGGATCGCTCGGGGTTACTTGAACTTATATTGCCTGAATTATGCGCTTTGAAAGGTGTTGAAACAAAAGACGGAATAGGGCATAAGGACAATTTTGCGCACACATTGATGGTGCTGGACCGGTTGAGTAAAACATCCGGTGATTTGTGGCTCCGGTGGAGCGCGCTACTGCACGATATCGCCAAGCCTGCCACCAAACGTTTCGACAAGCGTCTCGGATGGACATTCCATAACCATAATTTTATAGGGGAAAAGATGATTCCCGGCATCTTTCGCAGGATGAAGTTGCCGATGAATGAGAAAATGAAATACGTACAAAAGATGGTTGCGCTCCACATGCGTCCGATCAATCTGGTAGATGAGGAAGTTACGGACTCGGCTGTTCGCCGTCTGTTATTTGATGCGGGTGATGATATGGATGATCTGATGATGCTTTGCGAAGCGGATATAACAAGTAAAAACCCGGAAAAGGTACGTCGTTTTCTTGAGAATTTCCGTATCGTACGCGAAAAAATGGTCGATATAGAGGAAAAAGATCGTATCCGGAATTTTCAACCGCCTGTTTCCGGCGAAGAAATCATGGAAACATTCGGTCTGCCGCCGTCACAACCTGTCGGAATAATCAAAGAGGCGATCAAAAATGCGATACTCGACGGGGTGATACCGAATGAATATGACGCCGCCGTACATTTTATGTACAAAAAAGCAGCGGAAATGGGTCTTTTTAGTTTATCCGGTTGACGCTTTTTACCCCTTTTACACCCTGGAGCTTTTTTATCAGAAGCGTGAGTGTGGATGTGTCGGGGATGATAATAATAAATGTTCCCTGAAACAGACCGTCAACAGAGTCGATATTGATCGAACGGAGTGAAACCCGGTTTTCTTTGCTGATTACGGAGGTAATATTGGTTACAATGCTGATATCATCATTTCCGATAATGCGTAGCGATACGGCATAGCCGCTTGTTCCTTTGCCGCTCCATTCCGCCGGAATGATACGATAACCGAACCGGGTGCGCATCTCCGTGGCGTTCGGGCAATCCATACGATGGATTTTGATTCCCTGGGTAGACACGAAGCCGAATACGGGATCTCCGTAAATCGGATTGCAACATTTGGCCAGTTTATAGTCTATTCCCGTCAGATTTTTATCAATCAACAAAATATCTTGCTGCGTGGATAATTCTTTCGCTTCTATATTGGCGACGTATTCTTCCGCACTGCGTATTTCCGTATGTTCCGGGCTTTCCTTTTCTTTTTGTTCCTGTTCGACGCATTCGTCGATAACCGTATTTATGTCGAGTTTTTCTTCGGCGATATCCAGGTAAAAATCAGTAACGGTTTTATATCCTTTTTTCTTTATGTACCGCATGAATACGGCTTCATCAATATCCACCTTGCGGTTTTTCATCCGGCGTTGGAGTTGCTCTTTGGCCAGGTCGGCGCTTTTTGCGTATTCTTCTCTGAGCGCCTGTTTGATTTTTGTCCGTGCCTTGGAGGTGGCTACAAATGACAGCCAGTCTCGTTTGGGCATTTGTGTCGGCGAAGTGATTACTTCGATCGTGTCACCATTATTCAGGACATATTTTATGGGTACGTTTTTTCCGTTTACTTTTCCGGATATGCACCGGCTGCCTATTTTGGAATGAATGGCGAAAGCAAAATCCAGCACTGTTGCGCCTTTGCCTAATTTTATGAGGTCTCCGTTAGGGGTAAATACATAGATTTCATCCTGATACAGTTCCATTTTGAACTCTTTCATCAGGTCCATGGGAGTAGATCCCTGCGTTTCGAGTACGGCACGCACATCGGCCAGAAATTCATCCAGCCCGTGCTCTTCCTGTCCTCCCTTGTATTTCCAATGTGCCGCCAGGCCTTTCTCGGCGATTTCGTCCATACGCTGTGTACGGATCTGTACTTCCACCCAACGTTTTTGAGGGCCCAGCACAGTGATGTGCAGACTTTCATATCCGTTGTTTTTCGGCACGGACAGCCAGTCGCGCATACGTTTGGGATTGGGTTGGTACATATCCGTAATAATGGAAAAGGCCTGCCAACAGTCGGAGCGTTCTTTGGTTTCAGGTGAATCCAGCACGATACGGATGGCAAACAGGTCGTAAATACCTTCAAACTCGACTTTCTGTTTTTTTATTTTGTTGTTTATCGAGTGGATGGACTTCGTTCTTCCTTTAATCTCAAATTTTAAGCCTGCTTCTTCCAGTTTTTTCTTTACCGGGTTGATGAATTTCTCAATATATTCATCGCGCGAACGTTTCGTTTCGTTCAGTTTGTCTTTTATGTAATAATATTGTTTAGGATCCAGGTATTTGAGCGACAGATCCTCCAGCTCGCTTTTTATTTTATACAATCCGAGGCGATGCGCCAGCGGTGCATATAAATAGGATGCTTCCGTAGCCAGTCGTACACGGTCTTTTTCGTCTATGATCTCTTTTCCCAGGCGCATCATGCAGAGCCGGTCCGCAATCATAATAAGTATCACGCGCACATCTTCTGCGAAAGAGAATAGTAAGTGATGAAAATTTTCCGAGTTGATCGCCGTGTTACGCGCGTACAGGTCGGATGTTTTGAGCAGCCTGTTGATCATCAGCGACACATCGGAGTTGAATGTTTTTTCAACCTTTTCGATTGTAATGGCTTTTTTCAAAACCGGGCGGTATAAAATAAGCGCAAGCACAGAGGTGCGTTTCAAACCGATGTCTNNTTTTGTTGCGATCAGCGCCGTTTCCACATTACGTAAAAGTCCGTTGATCCCGTTACGGTCGCGCCCGTAGCATTCTATCGCTACAACAGGTTTGAGTAGTTGGCGTATTTTAGGTATGTCGTCTTTCTCAAGGCTTTCCGAGAGTGTATTGAATAATTCCTTGTATTTAGAGAAAAATATTTTTTTTTCTTCTTCTGTAAAAAACTTTTCCGTGTTCATCCTGAAACCTGAATTTGCATGTAAAAGTACATATTTTTCTTTTATCGGTTCAATTTCACACTAAAAAATCGAAGGCAAATGTATCTTCGATGTTATGAAATATCAATAGCGCCATTTGCAATCAATCCGCTAATCAGTTCATACATAAATGAAGAAAATACATCTTCTGTGAAAAATCCCAATTCACCCATATCATTTCAAATGGATTTCATGTTGTATTTTTGCTATCAAATCAAAGCTGTAATCCGAATACAAATCATTCCGAGTATAACGGGCATAGTGAAAAAAACAATACAAGACCCATTTTTCCGGCATATAGTACTGGATGGTCAAAATGTTCCGTTTATCAACAATATATTGGCAATTCGTTGAAGATATGATTCTATTTGCAGTTTTTCCATATCTGTCATTTTTACTTTTTTATTCTATGAGTACGACGATTGGATTCATATCTTCATCCAAGTCATTCAGAAACGAAAGATTTTTATTATTTTTTGCTTCAGGATGTTTTTCCAACCAATCCATTACCTCCCAAACTTCAACGAGCGAAACAAGTTCGCCCGAAGTGCTCATTCCTAATGGTTTGAACGGCATGAAATGGATTAAATCGTCTTCAATGCCGTCTTCGTTTTCGCTAAGTATTGCTTTACCTGTTTTTTTATTGTACAGGCCATTATACAAAGTGCATACTAATTCTTGAGAAAACATATTCCTGATACATTGAAAAAAAATAAAATCATTATTTTCGGAAATATCTGCTATAAAGATCCGTTTATTGGTGTTCTTTTCACTTCTTCTTTCTTCTACAGGCCAGTGGAACTTTCCGGTATGGAATACAACGGACGGAATCAGTTTACTTCCGGCAATCGTATAGATGGTATCAATAAAGTCTTGTTTATAGCGAATGTTTCCGTCGTTTTTCCATATTCTTGCCGCATNNGCATGCAGTGCATTGACTTGTCTTACTTGTCTTGCAGGCGTATATTCAAAAATGAAAGCACCTGCACGTGTCCAGCTTCCAAAAATATCGTATAAGGTACTTCCATTTATAAGATTGGTTTGAAATATATCATCTGTGAATGGGGTCGCGTAGGGATAAAAAGATGGAATAGTATT
>DOZP01000356.1:6094-6242 GCA_003517945.1 Porphyromonadaceae bacterium
GATTTACTATGTTAAAACCGTCAAAATATCCGATAATTTCCGAATCCGTTATTAAATAATAAGATGCCAGCTTAGTAGATGGAAATTCAATTTTGCCGCAAAAACTCCCTTTCATATCGTATTTTATTAATTGGTTGGGCTTACGTTC
>DOZP01000356.1:6289-6562 GCA_003517945.1 Porphyromonadaceae bacterium
TTTGGGCTATAAAGCGTCCGTCGTCTTTGTTGAATAACAGGCAGATGCCAGGTAGATGTGGTTGATTTTTATGTTCAACTACAATGTAATTTTTTAACACTTTGATAACCGGATTTTTACCGATCAAACCTTCATTCGGTGTTTCTAACGGAATGTAACGGATGGTCTTACCTAAATCGGAAACTTTCAAATCGGAAAGATTTTCCAAGGCGCTTTCTACATCAATTACTACCGGATTCATTATTTTATTTATCTGACTATTAGTGAAAAGAT
>DOZP01000356.1:6613-6910 GCA_003517945.1 Porphyromonadaceae bacterium
GATAAAGCCGGAATATGGTAGGATTAGAAATCAATTTACTGAGATTGTCCATACATATTTCCTATAGTTAGGGGATCTTTGTTAAAATTCTGCAAAACCACTTCAAATGTAAATCAATGTTTTTAAATAAACAATTTTTTTGTATATTTTTTATCTATACTATCTGCTGTTTATGTTTGATATTTTTTGTCGATATTTTGTCGAAAAAGATTTATACTCGAAAGTAAATAATTTGCGACCTATTCAAAAAAAGCGAACTTTGCAGCATGGGAAATTTACTGCCCCTGCATACAGCAA
>DOZP01000356.1:6998-7717 GCA_003517945.1 Porphyromonadaceae bacterium
GGAATATTTACGTAGAATGGCAGATGGAGTGCTTCGAGATAACCTTGAAGCCTTTGGTGTAGTACTGATAGAAGGGCCAAAGTGGTGTGGTAAAACTACCACGGCAGCACAACAGGCCAAGAGTGTTTTGCAATTGCAAGATCCTGATACACGGGATGCCTATCTTACCACAGCCGCCATCCGGCCGTCCTTTCTATTACAAGGAGAGACACCTCGCTTGATTGATGAGTGGCAAGTAGCTCCTACACTTTGGGATGCGGTTCGAACGATGGTGGACAAACAAGGTGAAGCGGGCCAATTCATTCTTACCGGATCTAATTCGATTGATGAAACAAAAATCATGCATTCCGGTACAGGCCGAATATCCAGAATGAAAATGTATCCAATGAGTTTGTTTGAATCCAAAGAGTCAAATGGAGCAATTTCTTTAAAAGAACTCTTTGACAATCCCCAATTGGATATAGACGGCAGAACATCTTCCATGACAATAGAGGATCTTATTTTTGCTGCATGCCGGGGTGGATGGCCTGCCACATTATCAAGGAAAAGCCGTAAAGCACAGTTGCTGATAGCGCAGAGTTATATTAGCAGTGTGTGTAAGATTGATATTTCAACTGTTGATAAAGTACAGCGAAATGAATTGTTAACCCGGCTCATTCTACATACATATGCCCGGAACGTATCAACCCTCGCGAAGAAATCGAATATGATGAAAGATA
>DOZP01000255.1:0-4339 GCA_003517945.1 Porphyromonadaceae bacterium
CATTGTGCTGGAGATCGGTATCCACGGCATTCCGGTCACACTACCGCAGGAAGTTTATAATAATCTGAGCGCAGGCGCATTGAACGGGTACCAGCAGTTCAATATGAATAACCGCAACAAACATTACTACAAACGAGTCTTTTCCGGTTGTGTACGCGCAGTAGATTTTATTTATTCCTTGCCGGGATTTGACGGAAGCACAATCGGTGTCACCGGCGGAAGCCAGGGGGGTGCGCTATCAATCATTACTGCCGGATTAGATCCGCGTATTAAATTTCTTGCCGCATATTATCCGGCAATGTGCGACTATGCCGGTTACCTGAACAACCGTGCCGGAGGCTGGCCCCATTATTACAGAAATGCAAAACCTCAACCCAACGAAGTTGAAACACTGGCCTATTTCGACGTGGTAAACTTCGCACGGCGTGTAAAAGTTCCCGGATGGTACAGTTGGGGGTTTAATGACGTAACCTGCCCGCCAACCTCCATGCATGCCGCCTATAATGTAATTCCGGGCAGCAAAGAACTGAACCTATACCTGAATACGGGCCATTGGACCTATCCCGAACAAAGAACTGCCGGCGACAACTGGCTCCGGGATCAATGCGAAAAATAAGAAGATGGATCCATCATATAAAACTTGAAGCGACTACACGCTAAAAAAACAAAAAGAAAGCAGTCTCGCTCTAAATACGTATGAATAAAACATAAACAAGCGTGATTGTTAAAAAAACGCAAATAAAACAGCAGGGAATTATGTCATTGGGATTTAATATTTATCTTTGCTGCGAATTGAGCGTGAATTTTATAGTATAGTTCTTCTTTTTATATTTTTTATTTTAAGCAGTCTCTCCTCTAAATGTTCCTACTCAATCCGAAACCAGTATTTATTTTAATAAAATTTTAAATGAACATTTACATTTCAGGTTTAAGCTACAACATCAATGATGCGGACTTAAACGAGTTGTTTACAGAGTATGGAGAAGTTTCTTCTGCCAGGGTTATCAATGACAGGGAGACGGGGAGATCCAGAGGATTTGGCTTTGTAGAAATGCCGAATGAACAGGACGGCCAGAAAGCTATTGATGAACTGAACGGCGCGGAATATGACAGCAAAGTCATATCGGTAAGTGTTGCGCGTCCCAGAACGGAACGTCCTTCATTCGGAGGAAACCGGAATCGCAGCAACAACGGCGGATTCAGAAGAAACAACGGATTTGGCGGAGATAACGGCGGATTCGGAAGGTATTAAAAGTAAAAAAAACAGAAGGTCATAACCTTCTGTTTTTTGCATATATTAATTCATCGTGCTTAAAATACACATACAGAGAAAAAAATGCTGTTAATATCAATAAAACTTTTCAGACTTTAATATGAAATCATTTTTTATAGGTAATATGGAGATAAAAATCCCTATTATACAGGGAGGAATGGGAGTCGGTATATCTTTATCAGGCTTAGCTTCCGCTGTAGCAGACGCAGGAGGGATTGGGGTTATTTCATGTGCAGGTTTAGGATTATTCTATCCGAAAGTAAAAGGCGGCTATGCTGAAAAATGCATTGTCGGGCTGAAAGAAGAGATAAGGAAATGCCGGGAAAAAACAAAAGGAGTTATTGGTGTTAACATCATGGTGGTATTGTCGAACTACGCCGATATGGCGCGCACGGCAATAAAAGAAAAGATTGATGTGATATTCGCCGGAGCGGGACTACCGTTGGATCTGCCGTCATACCTGAACCCCGATAGTCAAACCAAACTGGTGCCGATCGTTTCATCATCAAGAGCCGCTAAAGTAATCTGCGACAAATGGAATAACAATTACGGCTATCTGCCCGATGCGATTGTGGTTGAAGGACCTAAAGCCGGAGGCCACCTGGGGTTTAAAAGGGAACAACTGACTGACGACAATTATGCGTTGGAGTCACTTATTCCGGAAGTGGTGTCGGTTACCTCCGGTTATAAAGCGCAGAAAGATATTCCGGTCATTGCCGCGGGAGGTATCTCTACCGGTAATGACATTTCACGGTTTATAGCGCTTGGCGCCTCAGCCGTACAAATGGGAAGCATATTCGTAACAACGGAAGAATGTGACGCTTCCCAAACATTCAAAGAAGTTTATATCAACTCGAAGCCCGAAGATATACAAATCATAGAAAGTCCGGTCGGTATGCCCGGACGCGCAATCAACGGCGAATTTATCCGTAATGTGGAAAAAGGGATGGAAAAACCGAAAAGCTGTCCTTTTAACTGCATCAAAACATGTGATTACACCAAAAGTCCGTACTGTATTATCAAAGCTCTATACAACGCAGCAAGAGGTAATATGAAAAAAGGATACGCTTTTGCCGGAACGAATGCATTTCTTGCAAAAAAAATAGGCAATGTGAAAGACATCATTGATAATCTGAAAAATGAATTTAATTTAGCTACACAGAAGCAACAAGACTGATCTTTACCGAGAAAGATCCGGCTATTTTGTTAGTAGCCGGATCCGAACATGTGTTTCTTAAAAAACACAAAAACTCGTTTACATGCGAAAGTGTCAAAAAAATGTACAGTATTGTCCAATAGTTATACATTATCCATTTCTTCACCAGTACATAACACGTAAATAAACAGCAACATAACGAATTGGCATCTTTTTTGTCTATGTACATATCAAAAACTGTTTAAATACAAGATAAAAATGCCAGGCACTTTTAAAAATCTGCTTCATGTTCTGAAACGTTTTAAAATAGCAACCGTCACTAATCTTTTGGGCTTAAGCCTCTCGTTCCTGTTATTTATACTGATCAGTATCCACGTGCGTTATGAATACGGATTTGACTCATCCATTGTAAACCGGGAACGTATATTCCAACTTGAAAATTTACGTGACGACGGCATCTGGGAATCGAATTTTTCGCGTCCCCAGCTCGAACGCTTCATCGCTGCTTCGCCCTACATAGAAGCAGCAGGTATTACGAACAACATCTCATACACGTCTTTCACATTCGGTTTCTCTGCAAATTCCGGACCGGACGCTTTTACCCACATGGGACGGATTGAACGGATCAGGCGCGACTACACCAACGTTTTTAAATTTGAAATAATATCAGGAAATACGGATTGCCTGGAACAACCGAACGGTATGTTAATACCGGAGAGTATGGCACATAAACTTTTCGGCGAAGAAGATCCGGTAGGAAAACCCGTTTATCTGACCGAATTTAATGATATTGGCAACAATTTTGCCATGTTCGGAATGAACTTCAACTATACCTATACGGTAGGCGGAGTATATCGTGACTTCCCGGAAAATACCCGCCTGAAGAATGCCGTATATATCCCCATCATGAACGAAGAAATGATGGATGATTGGCATACGGGATCTTATTATTGTTATTTGCTGGTATCTTCTCCTGAAACGGCCGCGGCTGCGGTAGAACAATATGTAGAACAAAACAAGGAATTTCTCAGAAACTTATCCATTAAAGATCTTCGTATCAGACCGCTATCCGAACTTTATTTCGGAAAGACGGTACGTTCGGATTCCGCTCCTACCGGTAATAAACTGCGAACAAATATATTATTTTTTATCGCAATCCTGATTATAGGCATCGCTCTGGCAAATTACATCAACCTATCCGTAGCGTTAGCCCCTGTACGAACGAAAGCGATCACAACCCAAAAAGTGCTGGGTTGCCCGCAATCCAGACTCCGCAAATACCTTGTTTCGGAATCGGCAGGCATATCTGTTCTTGCATTTTTGATTGCCTTCATTGCATTCCTGTTTTTAAAAAATACTCAATGGGTAACCGAAATGCTTGGTCATTCGATAAATTTGCCGGACAACCTGATGATCATAACGGGAACATTTGTCACAGTCACAAGCGTCGGCATGCTGGCCGGTATATACCCCGCTTTATACATCACCTCATTTCCTCCCGTCATGGCCCTTAATGGTTCTTTTTCACTGACCGACAGGGCAAAAAACGCCCGCAGACTACTGATCGGATTCCAGTTTGTCATTTCAATAACATTAATCATAAGTGCCCTGTTTGTTTTCCTGCAAAACAAATACATCGAAAATGTTGATCTGGGATATCACAAAGATAATATCCTCGAAGTAAGGTTAAGCATGGGTACATCCATGTCTAAAAGTCAATTATGTAAAAATCTTCTTTTGGAGCATCCTGATATCAAAGATGTTGCTTTTAATCAGTTTAAATTCGTATCGGACGAAACCCGCTCTCTCATTGGCTACAACTACCGCAATCAACACTACTACATGAGCTGGCTGGGTACCTCTTCGAACTTTCCTCAGTTAATGGATTTCAAAATGATAGCGGGACGAAC
>DOZP01000255.1:4405-5110 GCA_003517945.1 Porphyromonadaceae bacterium
GACATTTCCGACCTGGTCGGTACAAATATCAGTGACGATAACGAGCCGGTACAAATCGTAGGTATTTTCAGGGATGTGCATTATGAATCATTATACAAAGAAATACGACCGCTGGGTTTCTGGGTATCTGCCAGAAATCAATACCGCCGTACCACCCCCGAATGTTATACGTATGTCAAAATCGCCGGAGGAAATCCCCAGGCTGCTATTGATCACATCCGGAAAATAACCGATAGATTGAATCCGGGCTACCCGGCCGATATCCGTTTCTTTGATCAGGCGCTGGACGATCTTTACAGCAAAAGTCACCGGCAGGGACTTCTGATAACCGTATTATGCCTGTTGGCAGTCATCTTATCGTTAGTCGGGGTATTCGGGCTGGTTATTTTCGAATCTCAGGGACGTGAAAAAGAAATTGCCGTACGTAAAGTTTTCGGTGCCACGATCGAACAGATCCTCTGGATGTTCAACTCCTCTTTTCTCAAAGTCGTTCTGGTTGGATTTATTATTTCGGCTCCGGTCGCCTACTATGGAATCAGTCAATGGTTGCAAGGTTTTGCCTATAAAACGCCATTGCACCTATGGGTATTTCTCATAGCGTTGATAATCATCACCATCCTGACGATTTCTACCGTCACAATCCAAAGTTTCCACATTGCTTCATCCAATCCGGCCTCTAAATTATCCCGTTGATCCGCATAGATT
>DOZP01000255.1:5215-7958 GCA_003517945.1 Porphyromonadaceae bacterium
TAGCTCAGCTGGTTAGAGCGCATGATTCATAATCATGAGGTCCCCGGTTCAATCCCGGGTCTCGCTACATACCTGTAACGCCGTTCGGATACTCCGGGCGGCGTTTTTGCGTTAAATTATCGCGCTTTTTGTTTCACTTGTATGTACTTTTAGTTATATTTACGCCGAAATGAAAAAGAAAATATCAATAACGCTGTTGCTTATAGCAGGGGCAATCACTTCGACATTAAAAGCGGATATCCCGCCCGTTTTCGGACCGGAATACCAAGGTAAAACCCGGAAAGATGAATTAACCCGCGTGTTTATTCCGCCTCAACGAATTGTTTGGAAGTACGACGGCAACGGTGAACTTATCAGTAATGAAGAGGTACTGCTAAAGCCGGGAAACAGTCAGCCCGAAATGGGAAAGAAGAACATGTGTGTGATGACCAGCACCGAAAATGAAACGGCTTCAATCCTGTTGGATTACGGCAAGGAACTTCATGGAGGGCTGCAATTGCTTATGGGTTCTTCTACACGCCGCGAACCTTCACTGGTGCGTATCCGTTTCGGGGAATCGGTTGGCGAATGTAACAGCGAAACCAATAACAGTGAATGGAAAGTAGGTTTTTCAACCGACGACCATGCCAAACGCGATATTATCATGGAAATACCGCGCGACGGAATGATTGAAATCGGAAATACGGGTTTCCGGTTTGTACGGATTGATCTGTTGCAAAAAAATACGACGATTCGCCTGAAAGAAGTTCAGGCAATCCTTCGTTACCGGGATATACCGTATTTGGGCTCGTTCAGGAGCAATGATGAACGGCTAAATCAGATCTGGCTGACCGGAGCTTATACCGTACATCTGAACATGCAGGAGTTTCTTTGGGACGGTATCAAACGTGATCGTATAGTCTGGCTGGGAGATATGCATCCCGAAGTGGCTACCATTACAAGGGTATTCGGAAATAATGAAGTAGTGCCCAACACGCTCGACCTGGCATGTAAACAATATCCTTTACCCGGCTGGATGAACGGGATGAGCGCCTATTCGTTGTGGTACCTGATCATTCAGAAGGATTGGTACGCACATAGCGGCGACCTGGTATTTCTAAAAAAACACAAGACGTATATTTTAGGTCTGATTGATCAGATTGATCGGAAGATAGACGAAAACGGCAAAGAACAGTTGGCCAATATGCGCTTTCTGGATTGGCCTTCGTCACCAAACAAAGAGGGTGTCGAAGCCGGTTACCGCGCCCTTATTGTCTGGGCGATGCAGGATGCCGCGAAGTTATGCCGGATACTGAATGAACCGGCATACGCTGAAAAAGCGTTGGCGTGCGTCGAACGGATGAACCGTTACATAAAAGATCCCAATCAGTTGAAACAGGCGGCGGCGTTGATGGCTATCGCGGGCATCATGGATGCAAAGAAAGCCTGCAATGATATCGTTTCGGCAGGCGGACCGAAAGGTTTTTCCACTTTTTACGGATATTATATGCTGCAGGCGCAGGCATTAGCCGGAGAATATCAGACGGCGATGGATATCATCCGTCAGTACTGGGGAGGAATGCTTGATATGGGCGCCACAACTTTCTGGGAAGACTTCAATATGGAGTGGTTGGAAAATGCCGCTCCATTGGACGAAATAACACCACCGGGCAAGAAAGATATACACGGAGATTTCGGAGCGTATTGTTATCCCGGGTTCCGTCATAGTTTCTGTCACGGCTGGGCTTCCGGCCCGACTGCTTGGCTGACCGAGCATGTATTAGGTGTTAAAATCGTGGAACCGGGATGCAAAGTATTGAAAATAGANNGGAAGGAACGTTTCCTACGCCTCACGGAATTTTAAAAATAAAACATACCCGAAACAACGACGGTAGTATTTCTACAAAATTGGATGTGCCCAAAGGTGTGAAAATAATAAAATGACGGACTGAATCGGATGTTACCGCCCGCCCCGGGCAAATACGGCAAGACTCTCGTGTCCTTCCGCATCGACACTTTGCACAGCGAAGAAATAATTATCCTTGCTGTAAGGCAAACGCGCCTCTGTTCCGTCTACACGTATTTTCATTTGCCATTGCGATTGATCGGTTTCACGAATCAGGACATAATAGCCTGCCGGTTGCTTCCCCTGTTTAGGAGCCTCCCAATGGAGAGTGGAATAGTTGGTAAGTTCGGAAACATCCTGCCTCACATTCTCGGGCGCCGAAGGGGCCAAAGCCAGATTAGCTACAGCAGACAGGTTTATACCTGTGTTTTTTCGGAGGTATTCAAAGTCGATTCCTTCTATTTCATCCCCATATTTCACTCCGTTTTCTTCGCGGACATATTGATGGGTTCGGTCATAATTTTCGTGCATTTCGCAGATGCGCACGGCTGCATATCCTTTCCTGCTGAAAGGCGTATGGTCGCCTCCCCGCCCGAAGCGGTCGTTGCGGTAGATCAGCTTTACGGTTATATTATCCACATAACGCTCACCGGTTTCTTTGATGTAGCGCGCCAATTGCCGGGAAGGGCTATCGTTCTCGGCAGAGTTGTACACTCGTTCGCGTTTCATTTCGTCAGTTTCGGCAAGGGGAATGTTTTCGGAGAAGATGCGGATCAGGGTGTTGTTGTGCGTATTCGTTTCGCCGGCAGTTCCGTTGCCTATCATATCGTTATTGAGTACGGCTATCAGGTTCCAGTTTTCACGGCGGGCTATTTCCGCCATGTGTTGCGCTCCGTAAAGTCCGTGTTCTTCGCCGGA
>DOZP01000067.1:0-2187 GCA_003517945.1 Porphyromonadaceae bacterium
GGCAGGTCCAGGAAGTGAATATTTTCGTCTTTCAGTCCGGAGTAGCGGCTTGCGTGGCGCGCTTCTTCGCGGCGGATCGTTCCTTTCATAAACAACACATCCGGGCGTTCGGGTTTACCGTCTTCTTTCTTTTCGTAACGCAGGTAGTTGATGATCTCTTCGGCTTTTGATTTGATCTTGTTGTCTTTCGGCGAATATTTATCACATACATCCTGCAGGTATTCGCAATAGCGTATGACTTCTTCATCACCTACGGCGATGTTTCCGGACGTCTGATAGGCCACATGTACAATGTGATTCTGATCGCAAAGCCTGCGGAATGTGCCTCCCATCGAAATCACATCATCGTCAGGATGCGGGCTGAATACGATGATTTTTTTGGGATATGGCTTGGCGCGCTCCGGGCGATTGGAATCATCGGCGTTCGGTTTTCCGCCCGGCCATCCTGTGATCGTATGTTGTATGTCGTTGAATATTTTGATATTGACATTGTAAGCCGAGCCGAAGATAGCCAGCAGTTCTCCCAGTCCGTGTTCGCTGTAATCTTTATTTGTCAGTTTAAGGATGGGTTTGTCCGTTAGTTGGCATAGCCAGATAATAGCCCTGCGTATCAATTTGTTATCCCATTCGCAGTTTGTAACCAGCCAGGGATGGCTGATACGCGTCAGGTCGTATGCCGACGATAGGTCGATAACGACTCTCGCATTGGAATGGTGTTGCAGGCATGTCGCGGGAAGAGCGTCTGTTGCAGGCCCTTCAATCGTCTGTTTGATAATCGCCGCTTTGCTTTCACCCCAGGATATCAGAACCACTTTTTTTGCCTCCATGATGGTTCCAAGCCCCATCGTAATGACTCCTGCCGGAACATTTTCGATGGAACTGAACAATTGCGCGGATTCTTTCCGGGAAGTATTGTCCATAAGTACCAGGTGGGTATGTGAGTTCATGGACGCTCCGGCGCTGTTCAGCCCGATTGTGCCGGCTGTTCCTATGCCGAGAAGCATGTAGTCAATACCTCCGGAATCTTTCATCTTTTGTTCGTATTTTTCGCAAAAGTCATAAATGTCGTTCTTGTTCATGAAACCGTCGGGATAGAAAATATTCTTTTCCGGAATATCCACGTGGTTCAGAAACGCTTCCTGTAATTGGTGCAGGTTGCTGTTCGCCACATTTGTAAGCGGATAAAATTCGTATAACAGGAATATGACCACATTCTTAAAACTCAGTTTTTCTTTTTTATGGATATGGATGAGATGTTGGAATAATGTATGCGGAGAACGCCCTCCCGGTAGCACCAGTACAAATTTCTTTTTCGCTTTTTGCTTATTCAGGATTTCTTTGGCAATGTCTTTCGCTATATCCATAGAACCTTCGTCCATAGAGGCATAAATATGCGTGGGGATTTTTTCAAAGCGCGTCAGCACGCTATGTTCAAACTCATTTTCCGGTTTGTAATATTTTTCCGGAATACGTGTTAATGTAATTTGTGAACTTAAATTTTTTCTCATAATTATAAGGTTTAAAAGTATGTTTGTTTAAAAATTAAATCAATTGATCCGCTCATAAATTTGCTTTTTCCAGCGCTCCGGTTGCTTCTTCCCATGTATCCACGATACCGGATAATTCGTTTTTTAATCGGTCATGTTCGGTATAGAGCGAAACATCCGCCGCTCCTTCCGGTGTTGCCATACGCGCCTCCAGTTCGGAGATACGCGTTTCCAATGCCGTAATTTTTTCTTCGGCTTCCGCTACGGCCTTTTCTAATTTGCGGATACGGCGCGCCTGCTCTTTCTGTTCTTCGTATGAACTATTTTTTTCGTCCTTTTTTTTCGGTATGACATCCTTTTCCGGATTGTCGCTGTTTTCGGTTTTATGTTGTCCGGATATTGTTTCTGTTTTTCTTTCCAATTCCTGCAGGTTCTCAATTTTCTTATGTTCCAGAAAATCGTATATTCCGCCGAGGTGTTCCCGGATACGTTTGTTTCCGAACTCATACACTTTGTCTACCAGCCCGTCAAGAAACTCCCTGTCATGCGATACGACGATGACCGTCCCGTCAAAATCCGACAGGGCGCTTTTCAGCACATCTTTGGAACGCATGTCGAGGTGGTTGGTCGGTTCGTCGAGTATGAGCAGGTTGACCGGTTCGAGTAACAGGCGGATCATGGCCAGGCGGCTTTTTTCGCC
>DOZP01000067.1:2354-2893 GCA_003517945.1 Porphyromonadaceae bacterium
GTAATCTCGTTCATGATACATTTGACAAGGGTTGACTTTCCCTCCCCGTTTTTCCCAACGAAGGCAACCTTATCGCCCCGGTTAATTGTGAACGTAGCTCCGGCAAAAACAAGATGCTTTCCGTATCTTTTAGCCAGATTCTCAATGATGATCGGGTAGGAACCCGAACGGGGCGCCGGAGGAAACTTCAGACGCAGCATGGCGTTGTCTTCATCATCGACTTCGATACGTTCGATTTTTTCCAGTTGTTTGATCCGCGACTGGACCTGTACGGCTTTGGTCGCTTTGTACCGGAACCTTTCGATGAAGGCTTCGGTATCGGCAAGCATTTTTTGCTGGTTTTCGAACGCACGAAGTTGCTGTTCGCGCCGTTCTTTCCGCAAAACAACGTATTCATCGTATTTTACTTTATAATCATAGATATGTCCCAGTTCTATTTCGAGCGTACGTTGTGTTGTGTTATTGATAAATGCCCGGTCGTGCGAAACAAGAATCACCGCGTTGGCATGTGTAGCGATAAAATTTTCGAGCCATTGGAT
>DOZP01000067.1:2984-6030 GCA_003517945.1 Porphyromonadaceae bacterium
GTGAACCCCAATCCGAGCAATGTTCTTTCTAATTCGGCGTGATAATTTGATCCTCCCATCATCTGAAACTGTTCCGAAAGAGAAGTGACCCGGTCGATAATCTTCTGAAAAGTCTCCGATTCATAATCTGTGCGCTCCGAAAGCTCTTGATTCAGACGATTGATTTCTTCTTCGGTTTCATGTATGTGCTCGAAAGCCCGTTCCGCTTCTTCCAGCACGGTACGGGTATCAGTCAGGTGCATTTGTTGTGGCAGGTATCCGATTGTCGTATCTTTCGGAATACTGATAGTACCTCTTGTCGGCGCTTGCATTCCGGAGATAATTTTCATTAAAGTGGATTTGCCCGCCCCGTTTTTGCCGACCAGAGCGATACGGTCTTTTTTGTTTACAACAAAAGATATATTGTCCAATAATGTAAAACCGCCAAATTCAACGGTCAATCCTTCGATTGAAATCATAATATTCGAATTGAAAAACAGTAAAATTCGGACAAAGATAGTGAAAGTTGAGAGCAGTGCCAAAATAAATTTTGACGCTGCCGGACGAAACTGTTTTCTTCCGTTTTATTCGTCTCTCAAGGCATTAACCGGATTATCGGATTAATTTATTAAAATGAATATATTAAAGCAATTATTTTTGCATTGTATCCGACTTCCCTTATCTTTGTCCCTCCAAAAATAACTTAAATATAAAAAATAATCATATGAGAAAGGTGCTGTTATTATGTGCATTAAGTGTTCTTTTAAGCAAACCGGCCATTCAGGCGCAATCGACTATGCCGTACTGGCAGGATGTACAGGTAGTCGCTGTGAATAAGGAAGAGCCACGAACCGAGTTCATGAGCTACGCGGATCGTTCGTCCGCAATCAATCAAAAGTTTGAGCAAAGTCCGTTTTACCAATCGTTGAATGGGATCTGGAAGTTCTTTTTTGTCGATTCGTACAAAAATCTTCCGGCGGATATTACTTCTGCAAGCGGCGGCACATCATCGTGGAAAGAGATCACGGTTCCGGGTAACTGGGAAGTACAGGGATATGGAGTGGCTATTTATACAAATCACGGCTATGAATTCAAGGCCCGTAATCCGGAGCCTCCTGTACTTCCGGAAGCGAATCCGGTGGGAGTGTACAGGCGTGAGTTTGAGGTGCCGGCCAATTGGGACGGACGTGATGTCTACCTTCACATAGGCGGCGCGAAGTCCGGGTTGTACGTATATGTTAACGGAAAGGAAGTCGGATATAGTGAAGATTCCAAGAATCCTGCCGAATTTTTGATAAATGACTATTTAACAGACGGAAAAAACATTGTAACATTGAAAATCTATCGCTGGAGTACCGGTTCTTATCTTGAGTGTCAGGATTTCTGGCGCATGAGTGGTATTGAGCGGGATGTATATCTCTGGTCGCAGCCTAAAATCGCCGTAAATGATTTCAATGTGATTGCTACCCTGGATGATACATATAGCGACGGTTTGTTCCGTCTTGCCGTCGATGTAAAGAATCATACGAAGGATACGAAAAATATAACGGTCGGTTATGAATTGTCCGACGATAAAGGCCGTACGGTGGCTACGGCGGAAGATGCTTTATGGATTTCCGCCGGTACATTACAGACATTTTCTTATCATGAAGTGTTGAAAAATGTGGCTAAATGGAGTGCGGATGATCCGAACCTGTACCGTTTGCTGATAACCGTTAAAGAAGACGGGAAAGTCAGTGAAACGGTACCTTATACGGTTGGTTTCCGTCGTATAGAAATTAGGGGGATAGACGAATCGGATGCAACCGGCAGAAAGTATAACGTACTTCTTTTCAATGGGCAACCGATAAAATTCAAAGGAGTCAATATTCATGAACATAATGAAAAAACGGGGCATTATGTGACGGAAGACCTGATGCGCCGTGATTTTGAGTTGATGAAACAACATAACCTGAATGCCGTGCGTTTGTCTCATTATCCTCAAAGCAGGCGTTTTTATGAATTATGTGATGAATATGGTTTATATGTCTATGATGAGGCGAATATCGAATCGCACGGGATGTATTACAATCTCAGGAAAGGCGGTACGCTTGGTAACAATCCCGAATGGTTGCCTGCCCATCTGGACCGTACGATGAATATGTACGAACGTAATAAAAATCACCCTTCGCTGACCATCTGGTCTCTTGGAAATGAAGCCGGGAACGGATATAATTTTTATCAGACCTATCTTTATATTAAAAATAAAGAGAAAGGCGGAATGAACCGTCCGGTAAATTACGAACGCGCTTTATGGGAATGGAATACGGATATGTATGTGCCTCAGTACCCGAGTGCGGAATGGTTGGAACGTATCGGAAAAGAAGGCAGTGACCGTCCTGTCGTACCATCGGAATATTCACACGCGATGGGTAATTCATCCGGAAATCTTTGGGATCAGTGGCAGGCTATTTACAAATATCCGAACCTGCAGGGCGGTTTTATCTGGGACTGGGTGGATCAGGGTATTCTTGAAAAAGACGCTGACGGGCGTCCCTTCTGGGCGTATGGAGGAGATTATGGAGTTGACCGGCCGAGTGACGGAAACTTTTTGTGTAACGGGTTGGTAAACCCGGATCGTACGCCGCACCCTTCCATGGCAGAAGTGAAATACGCTCATCAGAATGTTGGTTTTGAACTTGTGGATGCCGTAACCGGCAAGGTGCGTATAACGAACCGCTTTTATTTTACGAATCTGGATCGTAACTATAAGGTGGTTTGCCGCTTAATGAAAGACGGAAAGACGGAGAAGGAAAAAGTCATATCGCTGAACCTGAAACCCCAGGAATCCGAAGTCGTCAATACGTTTGACTACAAAGCAACTACTGTCGACGGATATTCGCCGGAATATTTTATTAACTTTTCCGTATATACAACGGAAAAAGATTTGTTGGTTCCGGCAGGTTACGAAATTGCATGCGACCAGTTCAGAGTAGCCGGTGATGATGCCAAAAAAGCCTATAAAGCGGGAGGTGCCAAGTTGAAAACATCCGTAGAGGGTGATAACCTGATTGTTTCATCGTCTAAG
>DOZP01000067.1:6076-9591 GCA_003517945.1 Porphyromonadaceae bacterium
TTTGGTCTGCAACCCAATTTCTGGCGCGGGCCGACAGATAATGACTATGGTAATGGCGGCCCCGAACGTGAACAGATATGGAAACAGAGCAGCCGTAAATTTAATGTAACGGATGCTTCCGTGGCGATGGATGGAGATAATGCGATTGTGAATGTAACCTATCTTTTACCGGCCGGTAATTTGTATATCATTGATTATAAAATATATCCGAGTGGTGTGCTTCATGTGTCCGCACATTTCACTTCGACGGAGATGGGGGCTGCGGAAACCGAAATATCGGAAGCTACCCGTACGGCAACGTTTTCACCCGGTATGGAAGCTGCCCGCAAAGACGCTTCGAAGCTGAATGTTCCGCGGATAGGCGTACGTTTCCGCTTACCGGTAGCGATGAATACCGTGAACTATTTCGGGCGCGGGCCGGAAGAAAACTACTGGGACCGTAAGGCCGGCACGCTTGTCGGTTTGTATCAGTCACCGGCTGATAAAATGTATTTCCCCTATGTCCGTCCGCAGGAGAATGGCCACCATTGCGATACGAGATGGCTTTCATTAACGGCAGGCAAAGGCGACGGGATGCTTATTGTGGCGGATAGCCTTATCGAATTTAATGCGTTACGTAATTCCATAGAAGATTTTGATGATGAAGAATATACGGATTTGCCCCGTCAATGGAGTAATTTTTCGCCTGAAATGATCGCAAACCGAAGTGAGGCGGAAGCTGTAAATAAATTGCGGCGCCAGACACATATAAACAATATCACTCCCCGGAATTATGTAGAGGTGTGTGTGGACATGAAACAACAGGGCGTTGCCGGATATAACAGTTGGGGCGCACGTCCCGAACCGGCCTATTCGCTGCCTGCCAACCGCGACTATAAATGGGGCTTTACCCTTGTTCCGGTCAGCAGTGCATCCGAAGCGCAAGCGAAGAGCCGTTTTAAATATTGATGAATCCGTTTAACAGGATATAGGCCAGAAATATTGGGAGGTAATCTTTAAATTCGTCTTTCAGTATTTCGACGGCTTGTGCGTTGTAGCGTTTGACCGTACGGAGGGAGAGATTCATTGTTTCCGCGATCTCGTCGTATTTTTTTCCTTCCAGAAAGTGCATTTCAAATACGGAACGATATCCTTCCGGTAGCCGGGCGACCGCTTTCTCCAGCATATCGTATAATTCGGTCAGTGTGTGTAGATCATCTTCGTTTTCAGCGCCGGGGCTGTCTTTTAACAGGGATTCCTGATATTGCCTGTTCAGATTTTCTTTTCGGAGATAATTCAGGCAGTTATTACGGGTGGATATCAGCAGGTAATTTCGCAGTGAACTTGTAATGATCAGGTTTTTACGGTTTTCCCATAGTGAAACAAAAACATCTTGTGCGATATCTTCGCAAATGGAAGGCGCTTCAATATACTTTTGGGCATAAGCGGCAAGCGCCGGATAAAAAAGGGCGAATAATTTTTCAAACGCCTTTTCATCATCCTTTACTACCCGGTTCCAAAGTAGCAGATCCGGTTCTGAATGCGGGGGCAAGTGTCTCATTTTCATGTATGGTTAGCAAATTTCAGTAAAAAGACTGATATATGCAAATGATTTTGTCGGAAATTCGTGGCACTTTTTTCTTCTTCGTTTGTCTTATTGACGTAAACAAAATGAAAATGACAACAAATCAACATATCGAAAGGAAGGATTTATTTTTCAGGTATTGCCGTGACATGGTAACGCCGGAAGAAAAGTGGCAGGTTGAAAAATGGGTGACGGACGAGCCGTATGTGGCTGATGAACTGGATAGACTTCGAAAAGCGCTTGCGATACAGGAAAAAATTAACCGTATGGAGGCGTTTGATGTGTCTGTCGCTTATGCGCGCGTACATAGAAAGATCCGTAACAGAAATCGCAGAAGAAGATGGCTGGCCGGAATTTACCGTGCGGCGGCGATACTTGCGTTTCCTTTATTCATCTCGTCGTTGGTTTTTGCTTACCTGGCATTTCATGATGACCCAAGTGAAATTGCCTATACGGAATTGATCGCAGCCCCGGGTGTTGTGGCGCGTTTTGAACTACCGGATCACTCAAGCGTATGGTTGAATTCCAATTCAAAACTACGCTATCCGGTTCGGTTTAGCGGAAAAACGCGGGAAGTAGAACTGGAGGGAGAGGGTTATTTCGAAGTGCAATCGGATAAAAATCATCCGTTTTACGTAACGACATCGTCGGGATTGAAAGTGATGGCATACGGCACCCGCTTTAATGTCAGTGCGTATGACCGGACTATGGAAACGACATTGGCGGAAGGAAAAATCGCTTTGTTGAACGATACGGATCTGTTGCATGAACTGCGTCCCGGTGAAGAGGTAACGTTTCATCACGAGACCGGAAGGCTGGATGTGCAAGACGTTAGCCTGCATGAAAAACTGGCCTGGAAAGACGGGAAAATTATTTTCCGGAACGCGCCGCTGGATAAAGTGTTTGCTCAACTGAGCAAGCGCTATAACGTAGATATTGTTTTGCATGACGAACAACATTTACTGGAGAAATATTCATCGCGTCGCGTCACTTTTACCAACGAAACGATTCAACAGATTCTATCTTATCTGGAAATTGCAGCGCCGATTGAATGGGCGATTGCCCCACCGGAACAAAAAAGCGATTCGACGCTTGTCAGGCAACGTATTGATGTCTGGTTGAAAAAGGAATGACCGGAGAAAATAATGTTTGGATACTATTAGAGTTTATAAAAAATAGATTTAACCCCTAAATTGATATGCCTATGACCAACATCTGAAAAACACAACAGAAAACAGGAATAAGTTGCCGCTTATTCCTGTAGGTGAACTTAATCTCTTTGGCGTTCTCACTCCAAAGACTTGTATAAACATTAAATTCATTACAAAACTATGAAATTTCAGCTATTATTGAGGGGATTCACCTCTTATTATTTCTTAATAATACACAAAAAAATGAAGATTAGCCTATTTCTATTACTTGTAGCAATTTTTCAGCTCAGCGCTGAAAATACCTACTCACAGATGACTTTATTGTCGTTTTCATTGCAAAACAAGACAATCGAAGAAGTCATGGATCAAATCGAGCAGGAAACGGAATTTTCTTTTCTTGTATTGGATAACGAATTGGAAATCAATAAACCGGTCAATGTCAATGTTTCAAAGCAATCGATCGTACATGTACTTGATCATCTTTTTGTGAATACCAATATTCGTTATAAGATTGTGGATCGCCAGATCGTATTGATGGATAAAGCCCATACCGCTGTAACGGTTACCCAACAGGATAAAAGACAAATCTCCGGATTCGTTTATGATGAAACCGGCGAACCGATTGTTGGCGCCAATGTGCTGGAAAAAGGTACGACCAATGGAATTATTACCGATATAGACGGGAAATTTTCGTTGGATATTGATCCGGGCGCAGTATTACAGGTATCGTATATCGGGTATGTAACACAGGAACTTGCCGTACATAATCAGACGGATATTCGGATTGTTTTGCTGGAAGA
>DOZP01000067.1:9695-16710 GCA_003517945.1 Porphyromonadaceae bacterium
TGACGATTCTGGATAAGGGAGGCGCGCCGGGACGCGCCAACACAACGTTGCGTATTCGTGGTATAACGACGATCAACAACAGTGATGCATTATTGCTTGTAGACGGTATTGAACAACGTATTTCCGATATCAATCCGGATGACATTGAGAGTATATCTGTTCTGAAAGATGCTTCGACTACGGCGATATATGGTTCGCGTGCGGCAAATGGCGTTGTCCTCATTACCACCAAACGCGGCAAGGAAGGGGGCGTGAAGATTGATTTGAATACCTATTGGGGGCTTCAGAGCGTGACCAATAAACCGGAACACATGGAAACCGTAACCTACATGCGCCAACAGAATTATGCATTTCAGAACGCGGGGCAAAATCCGCGTTATTCCGAAACCTTCATTCGGGAGTGGAGCGATAATCATCAAAGCGATCCGGTAACTTATCGCAAAGCAAACCAATGGCAGGATGCGATATATAGTAATGCATTGCAACACAATTACAGTTTGAATGTAAGCGGAGGAAATGAAAAAGCGCGTGGTTTGATGGCTTTGCGTTATTACAAGCAGGATGGGGTGATTCCGAATTTTGAATCGGATATAAAGGAAATACGTGTAAATACCGATTTTAAACCGTTCGAGGCCTTAAAATTGTCTGCGGACGCCAACTTCCGTACGCGCTATTCACTTGAGCCGGTAGGCGCTTATGATTACGATGTGAACGGAGGAGGCGTTTTCTATTCGATGTATCATGCCACACAGTTTGTTGTTCCGCAATATCCCGACGGGAGCTACGGGCTTGGAAACAAAAACGCCAATCCGATTTTACTGGCGAAAATGGGCGGTGATAATGAAGAGTGGAGTAATCTTTTTATTGCCAATGTAAAAGCGGAGTTAAACATTTTTGACGGGTTGAAATTTATTACCCAGTATGCACAACGTTATGCCTATAATAAAACGGTTAAGTTTACGAATGCTTATACCGTAAAAGATACTAACTTTTTAGATTGGGGTGCAACGGCGAGAGACGAATCGTATAATCCCAACGCGAACCGTGCGCGTACGAGAGCCATTACCCGCAATAGCATGGATGATTACCGGCAGGACCTGAACGAATATACGCTCAACTTGTTGCTGGATTATGAAAAACAGTTCGGTAAGCATAATGTACATGCATTGGCCGGGTTTTCGCAGATAGAAAACAAGTGGTCGCATAACCAGGCCTATCGGCAGGATTTTTATAATAACGATGTGCCTTCCATTAACATGGGTTCCGAAAGTACATGGAAAGCGTACGGATATAATAATGAATATGCGCTTCGTTCCTATTTCGGACGCGTGAATTATAATTATGATGATCGCTATTTGCTGGAGGCCAATTTACGTTACGATGGAACCTCCCGTTTTACCGGTGATAACCAATACGGAACATTTCCTTCATTCTCGGCGGGGTGGCGTATTTCGAACGAAGCATTCTGGAATGACGGATTGCGCGATATTGTTTCGGATCTGAAACTGAGAGGCTCATGGGGAAAAACCGGTAATCAGACGGCAGGACTGTATGCTTTTTATGAGTCTTATGCGTCAACGACTTATAATTTTAATGGGGAAGTAGTTACCGGATATATGCAGACGGCTTTGGCTAACACGGAGCTTAAATGGGAGACCAGTACGCAGGCGGATATTGGGCTGGATGCCGGTTTTCTGAATAACCGCCTGACCCTTTCGGCAGATTATTACAATAAACGTACGGATGGTATTCTTGTAAGCCTTCCGATTTCCGGAACGATTGGTTTGGACGCTCCGGTACAGAACGCCGCTGTTGTCGACAATAAAGGATTTGAGCTGGCATTGGATTGGAAAGACCGGATAGATGATTTTTCTTACGGCATACAATTTAATATCTCCAACAACTGGAATGAGGTGATTGACCTTGGGGGGGCGAACCCGACAGTAAGCGGCGGTACATCCGATGTTATTACTACAGTGCGGGAAGGATATCCGATCAATGCATATTGGGGATACCAGACCGGCGGGCTTCTGACACAGGCGGATATTGATCATAAATATCCGGTTTATGACAGCCGCATGACGGTGGGGGATGTGAAATATATAGACCGGAATGAGGACGGAGTGATTGATACGGAGGATATGACCGTTATCGGAAATGAATTTCCGCGTTATCCGTTTGCCGTAAGCGCCAACATGGCATGGAAGGGTTTTGATTTCTCCTTTATGTTGCAGGGAGTGATGGATGCACAGACGCGCGTTTCTGGTGCGCTTGCCGAAGGCGGTAACTTTGAAGGTTTTACGCTGGATCTGTTCAAGGACTACTGGACGCCGGAAAATACGGATGCGCGTTTCCCGCGTCCGCGAAAAAGCGTCGATTATAATGCGATGATGTCTGATTACTGGGTGGTTGATGCGAACTATGTTCGTCTGAAAAATATACAGATAGGCTATACTTTTTCTCAGGCGCTGAGCCGGAAGGCGTATATTGAAAAGGCCCGCATTTATCTGGCCGGTAGTAATGTGCTGACATTCTCTCCGTTAAAAGAATGGGGACTTGATCCGGAGTTTGTTTCCGGACGCTTTTTGTATTATCCGCAGACTTCGGTTTATACAATAGGGCTGAATCTGACATTTTAAACGTTGAACATTAAATCATAAATATCGTATGAAAAAAATATTTTTATATATGCTGTTGTCGGGTATCATGGTTGGATGTTCCGACGTATTGAATACCGTTCCGACCGACCGTTTGTCGTCCGAAGTATACTGGCAAACCGATAATGACGCCGAATATGCGGCTAATGCGGTGTACAGATTTCTGGAAAGTCATATTACGGTTCTCGGACGTGATGTTATGTCGGATGTTGCACGCTCTACGTTCGAAACTTCGGATGAGACTAAAGTGGAAGGAAGTATCGCCGATTCGCAGACCGGAATTTTTCAAACAACCTGGAATGATATGTATAAGGGAATACGCCGGTGTAACGACTATATGGCAAATGTAGATAAAATAACCCCGACAAATGAAGCGTTCGTAAATCGCGTTACTTCCGAAGTCCGGACGCTTCGTTGTTATTTTTATTCCCGCCTTGTTTCCTATTTCGGCGATGTGCCCCTGGTAACGGACCCGATAGGGATTAGCGAGTCAAAAACACTGACGCGTACTCCGGTTTCGGAAATATATGATTTTATCTATAAGGAGATAAACGAATCGGTCGCTCATTTGCCGGCTGCAACGTCCGAGAAAGGGCGCGTAACAAAAGGTGCGGCGTATGCTATACTGGCGCGAACCATGTTGTTTGCAGCAGGTAATGTTACCGGAACGGATAACCGGCCGGCAACCTATTACGAGCGGGCAAAAACCGCAGCAGATGCCGTTATTGCACTGGGAGTTTATTCTTTGCTTCCGAATTATAAAGATTTGTTTACTTATGAAAATGAGAATAATCAGGAAGTCGTGTTTGATAAACAGTTTATTAAAGATGTTTATGCCAATGCGGTAATGAATAATTTCGGAGCTGTTTCGCTGGCAAATAACGGTTCGATGATGTCGCCGACAAGTGTTTTGGTCGATGAATATGAGACAAGCAGCGGAAAGAAAATTGCGGACGATCCGTCGTATGATCCGAAAAATCCGTATGAAAACCGTGATCCCCGTCTTAGTTATACATTATATGTACCGGGCGATTTACTTCCCAACGGAACGGTTTATGATTCCCGTCCGGGATGGAGTAGTTCGGCTGACGTGATAGGAGCGAGCTATCAGGTTTCAAAAACGGGTTTGTTGCCCAGGAAATATATCAATGCGGAAGTATTGCTGACGGCGGCCGAAGCCAGGATCGAACTGAATGTAGAGACGGAGAAAGCATTGCAATATATCAATGAGATCCGTCAGCGCCCGGATGTGAATATGCCCGTATTGTCCGGCATTACTTCGCAGAGTGATTTGCGTGAAGCGGTACGTCATGAGCGAATGGTGGAACTGGGATTGGAGGGTAATCGTTTCTTTGATACACGGCGCTGGAAAATTTCGGAAAATGTTTGCAATATGGATCGGATTGTGGGAATGCGGTATGTTGATAAAGATTCCGGAGAACTGGTTACGATAACGAACGATTATAAGAAAAAATTCACGTCAAGAGATTATCTTTGGCCTATTCCTTATAACGAGAGACAATTAAATAAAAACTTAACCCAGAATGACGGGTGGAATTAATTATGAAAAGAACAGTATCGAAAACATTGCCTTTTGCTGCGCTTGCCGTTTCGGTGGGCGCATGCAACAGTGCAGGGAAAGAGGAAAAGGATCAGCCGGAGAAAACCAATATCCTGGTTATTCTGGCGGATGATCTGGGGTATTCCGACCTGGGATGTTATGGCGGCGAGATTCAGACGCCGAATCTGGACCGGCTGGCACAAAACGGGATGCGCTTCAGCCGTTTTTATAATGCGGGACGCAGTTGTCCGTCAAGAGCATCGTTGCTGACCGGACTCTATCCGCACCAAGCGGGTATCGGGCGGATGACTTTTGATGACAAGCTGCCCGGATACAGGGGAACCATGACGCATAATGGGGTTACGATGGCGGAAGTTTTGCGCGAGGCCGGGTATCAGACCGGTATGATTGGGAAATGGCATGTTGCCGAAACACCTTTGCGGCCGGATCAGCGGGAATGGCTGGCACATCAGGTCTATCACGAAGAGTTTGCTCCGAAAGAAAATTATCCGACGCATCGCGGGTTTGACGATTTTTACGGCACGATTTACGGCGTTGTTGACTATTTTGATCCGTTCAGTCTGGTAAACGGCGAAGAGCCGGTTCGTGAAGTGCCTGAAGATTATTACAGTACAATTGCGTTGTCCGACAGTGCGGTTTCCTATATAAAGCGGTATACGCAATCGGATAAGCCGTTTTTTGTATATCTGTCTTATCATGCGCCACACTGGCCGTTGCATGCATTGGAAGAAGATATCAAAAAATATGAAGACGTCTATACGGTTGGCTGGGAGGCCATCCGGGATGCGCGTTATGAACGGATGAAAAAATTAGGTATATTCGATGACCGGTCGGATTATTTGTCCAATCGCCGGTCGACTAAAGAGTGGGATACCAATCCGGATAAGAACTGGGATGCGCGCGCCATGGCTGTTCATGCTGCAATGATAGACCGGATGGACCGGGAGATCGGAAAGGTGCTGAAAGCGCTGGAAGATGCGGGAGAGCTGGACAATACCCTGATATTGTTCCTCTCCGACAATGGTTGCAGCCCGGAAATCTGCCAGAATTACTCTCCGGGAGAAAACGATCGCCCGGATATGTTACGCGATGGTACGCCGATGATTTATCCGCGGGACAAAGAGGTGTTGCCGGGGCCTGAAAATACGTATGCCTCGATTGGTCCGGAATGGGCCAATGTGGCCAATATGCCGTTTCGCTTCTGGAAAGCCAAAATGTATGAAGGAGGTATCTGTACGCCTATGATTGCACATTGGCCGAAAGGAATAACGATGGGCGAAGGCGCTGTGACGGATGCTCCATGCCATCTCATTGATATAATGGCAACCGGACTTGATATTGCACAAGCCGGATATCCTGAAGAATATAACGGAAACAGCATTATTCCTTATGAAGGTAAAAGTCTGGTGCCTGTACTAAAAACGGGTAAGCGCGAAGGCCATCGGGTTATAGGGTTTGAACATTTTAACGAGAAAGCGTTGATGAGCAATGACGGATGGAAGATTATACAGCCGGGAAAAAGAGCGGAGTGGGAGCTTTATAATCTGAATACGGATCGGACGGAGATGCGTAACGTTGCCGCCGATAATCCGGAAAAACTTAAAGATATGATTGCCCGCTATGAAGAATGGGCACGAAGGACAATGGTGTATCCGGCTCCGGAATAGTTAACCTAATATATAAATATTGAAAGCGGTTGTCTGCATAGATAGCCGCTTTTCGTTTGCCCGGTTAAATTTTAACACGTTTTCGTTTTATTGTTCGAAAAATGATTATCTTTGCAAGTCAAAGCATCCTGTTCCGGATGTACCGGGATTTTGCTTTAATTATGCTGATGGATCGAATTATTGAGCATATAGAAGGATTACTGTTACGGCATGATTGTGTCATAATACCTGATTTTGGAGGATTTGTCCTTCAAGCGGTTCCCGCTGTATACATGGGAGATGAACATTCGTTTACCCCGGCGCGGAAAGAAATCGTGTTTAATCCGACCCTGACGCATAACGACGGGTTGTTGGCCGAATCATATATGCAGGAATATACGATGGATTTTAAGCAGGCATTGCAACTGGTCCGTGAAGACGTTTCGGCTATAAAGGAAACGCTTGATGATGATTCGGAATTTCAGTTTGGCCGGGTAGGGCTTTTTATGAAAGAGGGTGACCGTATCTTGTTTATGCCGGACAAAAGCAGTGATTTGATATTCAGTACGTCGTCTTACGGTTTACCGGTGTTTCATTACCTTTCTCTTGTTTCCAGAAAGTTGTCGGCCGGCTTTACCAATGAGCCGGTACCGGTAGTAGAAGATACCAGCGTTGCCGGTACGAAAAAAGCGGAAGATCCGCCGAAATCTAAAAATATTATTTATACGATACCGGTTACCCGGACGTTTGTCCGTGTACTGGCGGCCGCGGCTTCTGCCGTCGTCTTGTTCCTGTTGGTATCCACGCCGGTGAAAGATGTCAATAAAGCCTCTTATTCCGCCAGTTTTATTCCGCAGGAAATCATGCCGAAAAAAACGGCGGATCAGCTTGTTTCAATTGCTTTTTCTGCGTCGGATGCGCCTGAATCTGCAGGAAGTCCTGTTGTTTCCAATGGATATGTGGTTGAGCCCGAAAGGCCTGCGGGAGTTGTTTCTTCCACGGATTCGAAAGTAAATGGCTCTTTGGATGCGGAGGCCGGCGTAAAATTGTCTGCGGAAGAAACAAAACCGGATACTCATACCGGAACAAAAACATCAACTACCGCCGCTTCTGTCAAATCGCCGGCTGTG
>DOZP01000064.1:0-263 GCA_003517945.1 Porphyromonadaceae bacterium
CCTCCGTGATATTTCAGGGCGCGTACGGTAGCCACCAGTACGACGGCATTCGGCGTAAGACCCGCCACGCGGCATTTAATATCCAGAAATTTTTCGGCTCCCAGGTCAAATCCGAAACCGGCTTCCGTAACCGTATACTCGCTCAATGCCAACGAGGTCTTGGTAGCAATCACCGTATTGGTACCCTGGGCGATATTGGCGAAAGGCCCTCCGTGCACGAATGCGGGAGTACCTTCCATCGTCTGTACAAGATTCGGCTTGAT
>DOZP01000064.1:334-3775 GCA_003517945.1 Porphyromonadaceae bacterium
CGGATATCATTTGATAAACAGAGGATAGCCATCACTTCCGATGCCGCCGTTATGTCAAAACCGGTTTCCCTGGGTATACCGGATGTCGTGCCTCCCAAACCGACCACAATTTTGCGCAGTGAACGGTCATTCATGTCCATCACCCGTTTCCAGGAGATGGTTCGCGGATCCAGGTGCAGCGAGCGGTTTTTACTTTGTATATTATTGTCTATCAACGCGGCCAATAGGTTATGCGCTTTTTCTATTGCGGCAAAATCACCGGTAAAATGCAGGTTTATATCCTCCATCGGAAGCACCTGCGAATAACCGCCTCCCGTCGCTCCGCCCTTAATGCCAAAAACAGGCCCCAACGAAGGTTCGCGCAAAACGACGGTCGCTTGTTTATTGATTCTGTTCAACGCCTGCGACAGTCCGATAGACATCGTCGTCTTTCCCTCTCCGGCGGGAGTAGGAGAAATAGCCGACACCAGTATCAGTTTGGGATCCTCAAATCGCGGTTGAACGGATTTATACGAAAGCGGCACTTTCGCTTTATACTTCCCATACAGCTCCAGGTCATCCGGATTTATTCCAAGTTCAGCGGCAACATCCGTCACCGGACGCATTTGAATTGTTTTAGCAATTTCTATATCTGTTTTCATACTAAAAGGTTTATCCGATATAAATTTATTCACAAGATTACGAAAAATAAAAATAATATCCAACTCGGATTTCACTTTATTCTATTTTATCCCGGCAGGAAAATGTATGTAGTAAAGGCCGGACCGTTAATTGCACCTCTGAAATATCATGTATTTTGAATATTTGCAATTTTATTGCGAATTTCATATTTAAGATCCGTATATATGAATTTTAATTTGTATATTTGCGAAAAAAATGAAAATGTATAAAATTAAAACAATATGATACTCGAATTAAAAATAAAAAACTTTCTATCCTTCAAGGAAGAAGTAACATTCAGTTTTGAAGCGACAAAAGATAAATCTTTTGAGGATTATCAAGTTGTAGAGGTAGCTTCTAATGTCCGTATATTAAGATTAGCGATTGTCTATGGAGCAAATGCATCAGGAAAAAGCAACCTGATAGAAGCTTTTGAGTTTCTTCGACACTTTTGGTTCAATAAGCCCGAAAGTAAAGATAAATCTACTGGCGTTATTCCTTTTTTATTAGACAAGAATACGCCTAAAAAACCATCCGAATTTTCATTGATTTTTTATATTGAAGGAGTAAAATATATGTATTCTCTTGAATTAGAGAAAAGAAAAGTAATTTCAGAAAAGCTATATATATACCCGGGAACACAGCCAGCCTTGATTTTCGATCGGGCGTTAAATAATGAAATCTCCGAAATCACATTCAATCCAAAAAGAGTGAAAATCAGTCAAACTGCAAAAGACGAAATTTCCGTAAAATGTTTGGTTAATACTTCTGTTTTGGCTGCATATAACCAAGTTAATGTTGCTGTTCCTGAAATAGACACCGTGATAAAATGGATAAAATCCCATTATAATTTACCTTGTATAGAACCAAATACAGGATTTGTAAACTATGCAGAAACTGTTATCTCTAAAAATCAAGAGACAAAAGAATATATTTTAAATTTTCTTCGTCGGGCTGATTTTAATATTTCTAATGTCAATACTGAAATTATAAAAGAGAATATACCCGAAGATATGATATCTTTCTTGCTAAACGAAGTGGAAGATGTCCCTAATGATGAAAAAGAACGATTGAAAAACGAAAAAACAATCAAGCTAACAAAAACAGAATTTGAGCATTGTGTTAAGAATATAGATGGGAAAGACGAGTTTTATAAATTACCGAAAAATTATCAATCACAGGGTACTCTACGAACATTCGGGTTATCTGGAATAATCCACAAAACAGTAAAAGCCAACGCTTTTTTAGCCATTGATGAAATAGAATCATCCCTACATCCTCGATTAGTTGAATTTATCATAGAAGATTTTTTCAAACAAAAAGGACAATCCCAACTACTTTTAACAACCCACTATGATGGGCTTTTAGAAGAAGATGATTTGTTTAGAAAGGACAGTATTTGGTTTACCGACAAAAGAGAAAACGGTTCTACAGAATTATATTCTTTGGCAGATTTCAAGGGGGTAAACCGTATTACTTCTTTGCAGAAAGCATACAAGTATGGTAAGTTCGGAGCCACACCAAATATTTAAGAATTATGGGTGGACGAAAACAAAAAATAAGAGAACCAAAATCCGGCATTTACGTAGTCGGAGAAGGAATAACGGAACAATACTATTTTTCGCATATCAAAAAAATATTTGGCTTTCATTGTACTATCAAGCCAAGATTCTTTGGTAACACAAGTGTTGCTGAAATGAAAAAGAAAATAGAAGAACTGTTGCGCGGAGATATTTTTATAATCTGCGTATTTGATGCAGATGTTGCTGCACACAACGAAAGTGAACGTAAGAAATTGGAACAACTTCAAAACAAATTTCAGAAAAACAAGAACCTTCTTTTTTGTACCAGTCTGCCTTCTATTGAATATTGGTTTCTATTGCACCATGAACATACAAATCGTTATTTCAGAGATGCAAAAGCTGCCGAAACCGCATTGAAAAAGTATATCAGTGACTATGAAAAGACAGTTCAATTTCTTGAAAAAGAAAAATGGGTGCATAATCTGTGTTACGAAAATAAATTAAAACAAGCAATAGAACGGGCAAAAACAATCACAGACAAAGGAGAGTCGTGGTCAAATATCTGGAAAGCAATTGAAATATTAGAAGAAAACAAATAGAAAATAGGGATGTGTTCTAAAAAGTAACCGAAATTCACCGACCGTAGTCCGGCATACCGTATCGTATGCCGGACAAGAGTGATAATTGGAAAACGCTATCCGATTTTATTCGGAACCGGTAACCGTAACGCGTATGCCTTCGCTATGCGAACTGAATTCGGGTGCATACATGCATTGGAACGTAGTGATACCATTGGAGAAATCTCCTGCATGCGATACGCGCAGATCGTATTCGAATACATACGTACCTTTGCGCAGGTAGGTGATGAAGAAGTTGGTAGAGGCATCTTTTATACTCTCATAATACCACAATCCGTCCTGATAACGGTGTCCGGAACGGGTGCTTACCGGTTCGAATCCCGAGGCGCGCATATCTTTCAGATGGACATATTCGTAATCGCGGTCAGCACGCAATTCCATCCTCACACGTACAAGATCGCCGACTTTCAATTTATTAGCCTCATTGATCGGTTGCAATTCCTCCCCTTTCTTTGTCAATGTCCGCAGGAACAATTGTTTATTCATTTTCAGATCGGTTTCCGCCGATGTTATTTTATCCAATTGTTCGAAATACTGCCAGTACATGCCCCCCCAGGCGATGCCCTTGTTATTGGGGTTCTTCACGTTCAGTTTACCCATCCGGGGAGTGATGTCAGCAC
>DOZP01000064.1:3824-5347 GCA_003517945.1 Porphyromonadaceae bacterium
TCCAGCAAGCGGGATTCGTCTAACAGGCTTCCGCCGGTCATCAGCAAAGCATAGATCGCTTCGGATGTCGCTTTAGTCGTTTTCCAGTCGTTTGTCTGCTTATTACGGAGTAACCAGATTTTCATTTCTTCCACGGCATCGCCGTCTTTCGCCACTTCATCAAACGCCTCTATCAGCATCGCCTGCGTTTCGACCGGCGCCTGATACCAGAAATAACCGGCTACATTATCTTTCCAGTACATACCCAGTTCTTCGGACTGTTGGGCATATTCTTTCAGCGAACGGATGATTTCCATCGCTTTATCCGGCTGATTATTCCTGTGCAGGACAAGCGCAGCCATCGCTTTTTCATAAGTAGAAAACGTTTTCCAGTATTCGCCGGCCTGACCCAGATAATAGCGAAACGCTTCCAGCCGTTTTCCGTCCGGTTGATGGCCGCTGAAGCTACATGCATACAGATAATGTAACTGAATGGAAGATATCTGTTGTTTTTTCAGTTCCGCTTTGCGACGGATCAAACCGTCATAGTCCTTCCAGGTTTCGGCATCAAGATACGATAGCCCTTTCTGTATAATTGCCTCCGCATCCGGTGCATTTCCGGCCTGCATGGCATCCAGTTTTTTCAGGTGGGCCATTCCCGCAACGATGTGTTGTGTGATGTACCGGGTTGAAGAAAATCCTTCAAACCAGGGGAATCCGCCGTCATTATTCTGTATTTTCTTCAGTTTATCGAATGCACGGTTCAGTTCGCTGCTCATACGATTCAGGTCAAACAACAATCCGATACGCTTCTTGCGTTCGGTCTCGTTTTTCGCCTGCATCACCCAGGGCGTTTCTTCAAGCATCACTTGTTTTAACTCCTGGTTCTTCTCCAGGTTCGACATCAATGCTTTACTATCCGGTGTATTCCATTGTTCAAAAATCTGCTTGATACGCGGTGTTTTAGTAACGATTGTCGTCGCAAGCGTATTCGCATAATAACGGGAGAATGTTTGTTCGGCGCATTCGTAAGGATACTCCATTATATAGGGCAACGCCTGCACGGCATACCATGCCGGGGCAGAGGTAAATTCCAGCGTCAGACGGTGGTTTCGGAGTGTCTTTGATGTATTATTCACCAGCTTATCAAAAGTGAATGCCTTTTCCTTTCCCGCACGTATACTGAACGGAAGGGTTTCGGTAACGAGCATCGAATTGGTCAGTACGGGAACCGTTTTTTCTTCGCCGTCGGTATGTGCGCCGGCCTGCGCCGTCACTTTGTAGACAACCGCCTGTATGCCTTCCGGAATCGCAAGTTTCCAACGAAGCCCTGCGCTTTCACCCGTATTTACGTTGAATAACAACGTCTTCTCCGATTGTATCATATAGTCGACCGGCTCCATTGTTACCGCGTCATACAAACGCAGTAAAGCCTGTCCGTCAAGCGATGCCTCCGTCAGGTTATTCACCTTGGCGGTCAGTTCGATCACATCGTTTTCACGGAAAAACCGCGGAGGATTAACGCTTATGGCCACCTGTTTCTG
>DOZP01000251.1:0-1346 GCA_003517945.1 Porphyromonadaceae bacterium
ATTATTCAGTGAACCCTATTTAAGGAAACACATTTTCTTAATGAAAACGACTCAATGACACTTACTTATAGTAAAGAACTTGGAAACAAAGTAGAAAAAAAAATTGAAATAGAAGATGGAGATACACTATATGTGGATCAATATACCTATAACGATACAGGGAATTTAATCCGTTTCAAAACCAAATATTCATCTATAATGGATAAAGAATATTTTGATTACGTATATGATGGCCAAAACAGGTTAATGCAGGGGAAAATTATTGATTATGAAAATAATGAACTCAGTACTTTACAATACAATTATGAAATGTCAGAAGATACCCTGATTCAACACTGCTTTTTGAATGGCGATTTAATTTCCGTGAAAAAATCAATAACAACGAAGGGTGCTGACGGGGATGAAACAATTGAGGAGATCTACTCTTATGATCTTCCGGAGTATGTTTTAGACAGGTATGAAAAGAAAATTCTGGTTGACGATGAGAATTATATCCAAATCATCCGGGATAATTCCAGTATAGACAGTTTAGTAGTATTTATGGGAAAAAAAATTAAATCTGTAGTACATTCTCCGGAGATGTATACATTGTATTTATATGAATATGACTACTTTGGTAATCTTAAAAAAGAAACGGTTTATTCAAAATTAATTAAGAGATAATGCAAACAGTGTCATAAAAAAGCAGTAATTTTGCGAGAGAACAAGAAGGGGATAACTATGGAAACAATAGAAACAGAACGCTTGATTCTCCGTCCAATCGTGGAAAGCGATGCCGAAGACCTATTTGAGTACTGTAAGAACCCCAATATAGGCATAAATGCAGGATGGAAACCGCATGATAGCATAGAAGAAACAAGAGAGATTATGAAGCTCGTTTTTTTAGACCAGGAAAATGTATATGGTATGGTGCTAAAAGAGACAGGAAAACTTTTTGGCTCCATTGGGATGATTCCTGATCCGAAGCGACAATATGATAAAACCCGAATGATTGGATACGCAATTAGCGAGGATTATTGGGGCAAAGGATATGCCACGGAGGCGGTAAAAGCATTGCTTCGCTATGGGTTTGAAGGCCTGAATTTAGAACTCATCTCTGCCTATTGTTTCCCATACAATGAAAAGTCTAAAAAAGTACTTATTAATTGTGGATTTGAGTATGAAGGAAGACTCCGTTTAGGAGAAAAACGCTTTGATGGAACGATTCTTGATCACGAATGCTATTCCATCACGAAAAGAGCGGAGCTTTAAATGTAATAATACCTGAGATTCCGAAGAAATTGCCTGACTTTACACCCGGGTTATTTGACAGTATAACACCGCAAAACGCTGAAATACGCACGGTT
>DOZP01000251.1:1457-4113 GCA_003517945.1 Porphyromonadaceae bacterium
TGGTCATTGATAGGGTGTTATGCCATTGTTTACATGTTTTTTATATCGAACGCATGTTATTTATGACGCAACCGGATACAATTTGATGAAAAAACCGTATATTTGCAAACTTGACTTTGCAAATATATTAACAATTATATAAAAATCACAATCTATGGACAAGAAGAGAGTTTACACTTTCGGAAATGGTGAAGCCGAAGGTAAAGCGGATATGAAAAATCTGCTTGGAGGAAAGGGTGCTAATCTTGCTGAAATGAATCTTATCGGGGTGCCCGTACCTCCCGGTTTTACGATTACTACGGATGTTTGTAATGAATACTATGAAAAGGGGAAGGAGGCGGTTATCGCTTTGTTGAAAGACGAAGTGGAGCATGCGTTGGCAAATGTGGAAAAGTTGATGAATTCAACGTTTGGAGACGTCAATAATCCGTTGCTCGTTTCTGTTCGCTCCGGAGCGCGTGCTTCGATGCCGGGTATGATGGATACGATCCTGAATCTGGGGTTGAATGACAGGGTTGTGGAAGGCTTGGTGAACAAAACAGGCAATCCGCGTTTCGTATGGGACTCCTATCGCCGTTTTGTGCAGATGTATGGTGATGTGGTATTAGGGATGAAGCCTTTTGAAAGAAATGAAGAGGATCCGTTTGAAGCTATCATAGATCATGTAAAAGAAATGAAAGGGGTCAAGTTGGATACGGAACTTAATGTCGAAGACCTGAAAGAGTTGGTTGCACGATTTAAGAAGGCTGTGAAAAATCAGACCGGTAAAGATTTTCCGGAAGATGCCTACGAACAATTGTGGGGAGCCGTTTGTGCCGTATTCGATAGTTGGATGAACGACCGCGCGATTCTCTATCGCAAAATGGAAGGCATACCTGCCGAATGGGGTACGGCTGTCAATGTACAGGCTATGGTGTTCGGAAATATGGGCGATACATCTGCTACGGGTGTGGCGTTTAGCCGTGACGCGGCTACGGGCGAAGACCAGTTTGTCGGCGAGTACCTGATCAACGCGCAGGGTGAAGACGTGGTAGCCGGTATCCGTACGCCGCAGCAGATCACAAAGACCGGATCTGAACGATGGGCCAAGTTGGCCGGTGTTCCGGAAGAAGAACGCCGCAGCAAATATCCTTCGATGGAAGAAGCTATGCCTGAGATTTACAAACAATTGGATGCATTACAGCAAAAACTGGAAAATCATTACAGAGATATGCANNCAGGAAGGTAAACTTTGGTTCCTTCAGACACGAAGCGGTAAGCGTACCGGCGCGGCCATGGTAAAGATTGCCATGGACTTGTTGCGTCAGGGTGTGATAGATGAAAAAACGGCTATTATGCGTGTTGAACCGAATAAACTGGATGAACTTCTTCACCCGATATTTGACAAGGCGGCGCTTAAGGAGGCAAAAGTACTGACAAAAGGTTTGGCGGCATCGCCGGGCGCAGCGTGCGGTAAGATTGTCTTTAGTGCGGACGACGCTTCTGTCTGGGCCGGTAAAGGAGAGCGGGTGATCATGGTGCGTGTGGAAACGTCGCCGGAAGACTTGGCCGGTATGGCCGCTGCAGAAGGGATCCTGACCGCGCGCGGCGGTATGACCTCTCATGCGGCTGTTGTGGCGCGCGGTATGGGTAAATGCTGTGTTTCCGGAGCAGGCGAATTGGTTATTGATTACGCGGCTAAACGCCTAAAGGTCGGCACGATCATACTGGAAGAAGGTGATTTTATTTCACTGAACGGATCTACCGGAGATGTTTACCTGGGAGCTGTGGCTACTAAAGAGGCTGAACTTGATGCGGACTTTTCGGAACTGATGGGTCTGTGTGATAAATATACGAAACTGGTAGTCCGTACAAATGCGGATACACCGTATGATGCGGGAGTTGCCAGGGAATTTGGCGCTGTGGGTATCGGGCTTTGCCGCACGGAGCACATGTTTTTTGAAGGAGAAAAGATACGTGCCATGCGTGAGATGATTTTGGCTGAAACTGTAGAAGGAAGACGCCGTGCCTTGACGAAGATATTGCCTTATCAGCAGGATGATTTCAAAGGAATATTCAGGGCGATGGCAGGTTGTCCGGTGACTGTTCGCCTGCTTGATCCGCCTCTTCATGAGTTTGTACCCCATTATGAGAAAGAGCAACGTGAGTTGGCTGAAATAATGGAGGTTACATACGATTACATCAGGGAAAGGGTAGAATCGCTTCATGAAGCGAATCCGATGCTCGGTCATCGCGGATGCCGGTTAGGTAATACATATCCGGAGATCACGGAGATGCAGACGCGCGCTATCCTTGGCGCCGCTCTTGACCTGAAAGCGGAAGGGGTGGAAACGTATCCGGAGATCATGGTGCCTCTGACGGGTATTTTGTATGAATTTGTCGCTCAGGAAAAAGTCATACGTGCAACGGCTGCAAAGCTGTTCGAAGAGCGTGGCGATAGTGTGGATTTCAAGGTGGGTACGATGATAGAAATACCACGTGCGGCGCTTACGGCTAACCGTATCGCCAGTAAGGCGGAATTCTTTTCGTTTGGTACAAACGACCTTACGCAAATGACGTTCGGTTACAGCCGGGATGATATCGCTTCGTTTCTTCCCGCCTATCTGGATATGAAAATATTGCCGAACGATCCGTTCCAGGTGCTTGACCAGAATGG
>DOZP01000251.1:4138-5679 GCA_003517945.1 Porphyromonadaceae bacterium
GGTATCTGTGGTGAACATGGCGGCGAACCTTCGTCGGTAAAATTCTGCCACAGGGTAGGACTTAATTATGTGAGTTGTTCACCTTATCGTGTACCTATTGCACGCCTTGCGGCGGCACAGGCTGCTATCGAAGGGTAACCTCCGCAGGGAAAAATGAATTAAATCGTTGAAAATATGCCGTAGGCCGTCTCCCGGAGAGACGGTCTACGTTGTTTCTTGCCGGTCCGGCACACAAGTGTCTTTCCGGAAAAGTGAAAATAAAACAAATTTTATGGTGTCTTTTCACCCGGCTTGCATTATATTTGCAGATTATCCGTAAAACAACAGATTGTGCGTGTAAGGAATAAAAATATCTTGTTTTTCATCTTGCTGTGGCTCATATTATCGGTTTTTCTACAATCGGTATACAAATTTCATTTTTACCATATCGAACAATATCAGTTGTTTTTGTTTGACAACGATTACGTCTTTTCCACATTGAAAAAAGCGGGCGGACTGAGCCTGCTTCTCTATGAGTTCCTGGCTCAGTTTTTTATTTATCCATACGCCGGAGCGCTTATTACGTCCACATTGTTGACGGTTACGGGCTTCCTGATCCATATCATATTGAGACGTATAGATAAAGATTCGACATTTGTATATCTCTGGTCGTTGTTGCCGGTGTTCAGCCTGCTTTTTATACAACTGGATTTCAATTATTTTATGCAGGGTACGATCGCCTACCTGATGGCGCTGCTATTGCTTTATGCGTATTGGAAACTCGGAAATATCCGCTGGCGGTTGGGATATGCTGTTCTGGCGGCATTCTTTCTTTTCTGGTGGGGCGGTTCGGTGGCCGTATTGTTTGTTTTATCCGTATTTGTCAAAGAATTGTGTTCGGCTCCTTCGCGAAGTTACCTGTTTCTTATTCCCTGCGCGGAAGTATTTCTGTTAGCCTGTTTGAGTGTCCGATACGCTTTTGTAGGCGAATACCGTTTTGCTGTGCTTCCGGATATGTATTATCAGAAATCGTTGATTCCTTCCGGTTTGTTGTTGTATTCGTCGTGGATATTACTTCCGTTGGGTATGATAGCAACCTATCTTTTACGTTCAAAAAAAACAGGGTCGGGAAAGAAAAGATATGCAGGTATCGTGATGCAGGTGATACTGGCCGGATTCGCGTTTTTTTACGGTGTAAAAATGTATGGTGACCAGCGCTCCATAAGATTTAAAGAAATGGAGTATTATTGCCGAAACAAGCAGTTTGATCAGATCATTGAAATGAATAAAGGGGATGTCTCCAACTATTTGTATCTCTGTTTTTTGAACCTTTCGCTGGCGGAAAAGGGCGAATTGGCCGACAAGATGTTTACCTTTGACCAGAAAGGTCCGCAATCCCTGTTTATACCGATGAGTAATTCCCACATGTCATCCATGTTGCTGTGTGATATTTATTATACGATCGGACATACCGGTGCGGCTATGAATATGGCCTTTGAAGCGAATATCGGTTCGCCGGGGCACCGGACGGGGCGTATGTTGCAGCGCCTTATAGAGACCAA
>DOZP01000251.1:5806-13177 GCA_003517945.1 Porphyromonadaceae bacterium
AGATTTTCTGTTTTCCGCCCAACTTCAGGACAAGGAACTGATAAGTTTGTCGGTGAGTAATCCGGAAAACCGTACGCCGATAGCATATGCAGGAGCGATGTATCTTTTGATGAAAAATTTAGATCTTTTCAAAGAACTGGTTGATAAATATCGCGGTACGGAGGTTTTGCCCGTCCTGCCTTTGTCTTTTCAGGAAGCCGTTATTATCCTGAATGAAAATGATTCCGGTTCGTGGTTGGAAAAAGGGGTCTCCCAACCTGTTATAACGCGCTTTGAACAGTATAAAAAGTTTATACTTGAGAACAAGAACAAACCGCGCCTGGCCGATTTCGTAAAAAAATCGTATGGAGACACCTATTGGTATTATTTTATGTTTAAACAATAGTTATAGATTGTGAGAGGTAAATGCTGTTTATTATTATGTTTGCTGATCTTTGCGGGATGTTCCGGCAATGTAGCGATTACGGGTGAAATAAACGAGGTTCCTGCTATTTTTCCCGATTATACGGATGTCACTATTCCGGCGAACATTGCTCCGCTTAATTTCAAACTCGAAAAAAAGGATTATCCGGCTTCTTCCCTTTTAATAACAAGTGAAGATAAAGAGATAAAAGTAAAAGGGCGGAACGGCTCTTTCCGTATTCCTGTCCGTGAATGGAAGGAATTGCTGGAAGTTTCGGCGGGAAAGGATATACAAGTCCGGGTCTGTGTGAAAAAAGAAGGACAATGGGTCGGTTTTAAGCCTTTTAGCTGGCATGTGGCCGGTGAGCCGGTAGATCCGTATATTGCATACCGGTTGATTGAACCGGGATATACCCTGTGGCACGAGATGGGGATCTATCAGCGACGTCTTGAGGATTATGACCAGTCTGCCGTAATAGAAAATAAAATGACCGGAAATAATTGTATGAACTGCCATTCTTTTTGTAACCGCGATCCGGATAAGATGCTGTTTCACATGCGTAAATCGTATGCCGGTACGTATATGGCCGACGGCGAATCAGTCGAAAAATTGAATACAAAGACGGATCGTACGATCTCGGCATTGGTTTATCCTTCATGGCATCCTTCCGGTAAATATGTGGCATTCACCGTCAACGATACTAAGCAGGCTTTTCATATGCATGATCCAAACCGGATCGAGGTATTTGACATGGCTTCGGATGTAGTTGTGTATGACGTAGAAAAAAAAGAGTTGATCACCGCACCTCATCTTTTTTCAAAACAGTGTTACGAAACATATCCGACCTTTTCGCCGGATGGCCGCACATTGTATTTCTGTACGGCTGATGTACGGGAGATGCCCGGCGATTTTGAGAAAGTAAAATACAGTTTATGCTCCGTATCGTTTGATCCGGAAAAGAAAATGTTCGGAGAGTCCGTGGATACCCTGTATAATGCCCGGGAGATGAATAGGAGTGTATCGTTGCCGCGCGTATCTCCCGACGGAAAATTTTTGTTGTATACGTTATCTTCTTACGGTAATTTTTTTATCTGGCATAAAGATGCTGATTTGTATATGATTCATCTTGAGTCGGGAACACATCGTCCGTTGCACGAAGCAAACAGCCGCTTTGCGGAAAGTTATCATTCATGGAGTAGCAACAGTCGTTGGATCGTATTCAGCAGCCGCCGGATGGATGGCTTGTACACGCATCCTTATTTTGCATATATTGACGAAAACGGGAATGCCGCCAAGGCTTTTATGTTGCCGCAGAAAGACGCCGGGTTCTATCATAAATTTATGAAGTCGTATAATATACCGGAATTTGTGGAAGGCAGAATCCGTACGAGAAGCTCGGATATTGTAGAGGTGGCCAAAAATGATAAAGGCTTCGATATCAGGTTTCCGGATGAAAACCGCTTCCCTGTTGCAAAACCGGTTGAGGAAATGGCGCATTGACCGGACTCCCGTTTTTTTCCTGTAGCGCGGGCGGTAACTATTATAAAGAGAAGGTTGATCCGGAATGTTTATTTTTTTGCCAAACGAAGTATTTTCGGATTTTCATGTATATATGATTCCGTCGCAGCGATACCGGTCTGATAGATCTCTTTGTAATGATCAAAGCTGAATTCGTGATAGTTCCGTATTCCGGGCGGTTCGATGATGAAATCGGCGGCGCGTTTTTCGGAAAGCGAGTTTTGATATTGCACCAGTCTGATGGATGATAGCAGGACATCTTTGGGTGATTTGAGTTGTTCGGGCAAATGATACGGAAGCACGTCTACGCCAATCACATAATCACATTGTTTTTTGATGCACCTGACCGGCAGGTTTTTCAGTAAACTTCCGTCTATGTATGACTGGCCGTTGTACGTTATAACTTCATAGACGCCCGGTATGCTGGCTGAAGCAGCCACCCAGAAATCCAGGTTGTCTCCCCGGTGTTTAATTTCGGCATAGCCTTTTGTCAGATTACTTGTACATACATACATCGGCTTTTTCAATTGATCGAAGCTATTGTGGGTGATAACCTCTTTCAGTAAGTTTCGCATGGCTTGGTGACTGGAAAGCCCGGTTTTTGTATACCAGGGCTGAATATTGACGATGCTTGTTATCTTATATAGTTTGTCGTCTTTTATCAGTTGGAGCATGTCGTCCGGAGAGATGCCGGAAGCATAGAGCGTTCCGACAATGGCTCCCATGCTGGTTCCGGATATGATATCGGGATAAATACGGTGGTTTTCCAGCGCTTTCAATACGCCGATATGTGCAAAACCGAGCGCTCCTCCTCCGCCCAACGCGATTCCGACTTTTTTCTGTTTTGAAGATTTGAATAGTCTACCGAACATGTTCTCCGATTTTTTTAATCTGTAAAGTATTATTTTTACCGGTTGACAAATATAGTTTTTTTATTGTGAAAAACCGGCTTCCTGTTTCAAATAGATTCTTACTCTTACTCATATATGCGGTTTATCTGATCTGGATGATATCCGATATAAATAATAATAAGCCAATTAAATTGAAAAGAGATGGATTGAGCCCGATGAAATATCGAACCCAATCCATAAAAAAAAACTTACCCATCTGATTTTCGGAGGATAATCGGGTCTCCGGCGGTTTTTTCTTATTTCTGTTTTTTCTGAATATTCAGGATTATCCCGGCTTCTTCCGGTGAGTGTTTATGCGCTTCATTGATGTTTACAAATTCGTACGGAACATAAGTGGCTACCTGGGTATAACAAAAGTTGCCATCGGATGTGGCGGCGATGCGTAATTTAAGCGTATCAATGGTGGCCGTTTTTAATTTCTCCAGTTCCCGGATATCTCCTTTATCAATGATCCTGATAAGTTTGTCACGCTCTTTTACATCATAAAAGATCTCAGAAAAAGCGATACTTTTCTTGTCCAGGGTTAGCTTATACTTTGTTTTGCTGAAAAATGCGTAGGTAATTCCCCAGGCCAGAAATATAATCCCTATACTAATGAATAACATAGGAATCATACTGCCGGGTGATGTTGTTACCAAACCATTTGTCGCGATGAACAGAATCCCTGTTACGATTAATATAACACTTAACATTACAGAGGGTTTTGATTTATATACAACATCTTTTTCCTTATTGTCGAAAATGTCTTCAATAGAAATATTATTTTCCATAATGAATTTAATTTATTCTTGTGTACGGAAGACGTCCGGCCTGTTTATGTAAAAAGGTCGTTCTTTCCGTGTTATTTTTATGAATATATTTTGTATATCAGCATATCCTGTATGCTTCTTCCGGTACATTTTATGGAGGGAAAAAGGTATACCGGAAATAGATTATTTAGAAAGAAGTTCTGTGATTAAATTCGTATTTTTCGCAGGGCATAGATATAATACCCTTCCTTTTCTTTTTGGGAATAGAGAGATGTATAGTTTATTCTTGTTATATTCAGTTGCCGGTTTGTTTGCCTGGAAAAGCAGGCATGTTGCATGCCGTAGGGGTTGTTTTCCGTTTTGGCAACGGTTACGGGCAACGTTGGATGAGGTAGCATATTCAGCCCTGCCGGAACAGATGGCGTATCAGGCGTGATTAAAAAACAATCCTTTCCGGAAGGAGAATCGTCATGACTTACGTAAACAAACTGATTATTCCTGATTGTCAGGTCTTTTTTCCAACCGTGTGTACCTGTCATGACAACACTTAAGATAAGCGTTGCAACTAACAGTCCGCATGTGGAAAAATATTTCATAGATACGTTAATTCTGATATTATTTGCAAAAGTAAGTATAATTTTTTATAAATCCAAATATTTATGTAAGTATCCGGCCAATAAATGCAGGTATAAAAAAATACGGGTTACGCATGCTGAAATTTTAGCTTCGTAACCCGTACTATAAATTAGTTTCTTATATTATCCCAAGAATCCCAACAGGATACCTGCTGCAACAGCCGAACCGATAACGCCTGCTACGTTGGGACCCATCGCGTGCATTAACAAATAGTTGCTCGGATCGTATTTTAATCCTTCTACTTGTGAAATACGTGCAGAATCGGGAACGGCCGATACGCCGGCATTACCGATAAGCGGATTGATTTTATTTCCCTCTTTAAGGAACAAGTTGAAAAACTTCACAAACAGCACGCCGGCACATGTTGCAATAACAAAAGACAGCGCTCCTAAGCCGAATATTTTGATGGAATCAAATGTCAGAAATTGTGTAGCTTGTGTCGATGCTCCCACTGTGATACCTAATAATATTGTAATCGTATCAATCAGCGGGCCGCGTGCCGTTTCCGCCAAACGACGGGTCACACCGCTTTCTTTTATCAGATTTCCGAAGAAGAGCATTCCTAATAGCGGCAGACCGGAAGGTACCAGGAAGCAGGTCAATAATAATCCGACGACAGGGAATATTATTTTCTCGGTAGAAGATACCACACGCGGCGGTTTCATCCGGATAACGCGTTCTTTGTTTGTCGTCAGTAACCGCATAAACGGAGGTTGTATGATCGGCACTAACGCCATATACGAATAGGCTGATACGGCGATAGCTCCCATCAGATTAGGCGCCAGTTTTGACGAGAGGAAGATCGCCGTGGGGCCGTCCGCACCGCCGATAATACCGATGGCACCTGCCTGATTGGGTTCAAACCCCATTTGTAGCGCGATAATATAGGCTCCGAATATGCCAAACTGGGCGGCTGCACCGATAAGCATTAATTTCGGGTTGGAGATCAATGCCGAAAAGTCGGTCATGGCCCCGATACCCAGAAAGATCAACGGGGGATACCATCCTTGTACAACACCTTGGTAAAGTATATTCAATACAGATCCTTCTTCGTATATTCCGATTTGCAATCCGGCGTCTTTAAATGGAATATTACCAATTAACATACCGAAGCCGATAGGAATAAGAAGCATGGGCTCAAATTCATATTTTATTGCGAGGAATATAAAGAAAAGCCCGATTAGTATCATCGCCACATGTCCCCATTCGGCATTCGCAAATCCCGTATACGAGAGAAATGTTTGCAGATTATCTCCTAAAAATGTTAAAAAATTCTCCTGTTGCATAATCCGGTTTATTTAATGATTACCAAATCGGTTCCTTCCAGCACAGAGTCGCCCTTGTTTACTTTTATTTCGGCAACAACACCGTCACGATCGGAAGGAATCGTATTTTCCATTTTCATCGCTTCGAGTACAAGCAGTTTCTGGCCTTTTTTTACGGCATCGCCTACTTTGCAATCGATGCTCAGTATGATGCCCGGAAGCGGAGATTTGACAGCGCCGCTCGAAGCCGTGTTGGCCGGACGCGAAATAACCGGAGCGCTTGTTGCCGTCGTTACTGCCTGCACCGGGCGTTTAACGGTTATGACCTGTTTTTTTGCCGGTTTGTCCATCAATACTTTATATGGAGTTCCGTTTACTTCAACTTCGGCAATGGTATCTTCGACTTTATTGACGGTTACATTATAAATATTCCCGTTGATTGTATATTTAAATTGTTTCATTTCTTTAAGAACATTAGTTGAGTTTGTTTTTATCTTTTTAATTGATCCCTTAGTCCGTAGATTTTAGAACTCCACGGCGAATATCTGCGTGCTACTTTTTGTATGGTAATTACGGTGTTTTCTACATCATGCGCATCTTCGGTTACTTCATACAGCGCTGTGGCAATGGCTGCAAAAACGGCCCCTTCTTCCATTTCTCCTTTGGATGAAATATGTTCCGCGCCTGCTTGTCTGGCTCTGCGCATACTCATATTGACAGCCGTTTTTCCTACATACTTAAATACAACGTACAGAAGTATAAGGCCTAAAAAAACAACGGCCATAGCCGTCACCGTCATACCGATACCAAATGAATCGTTGTTTTTGAAATTCTCAATTTTTTCATTTGTATCAAGCGTCAGATTATTGGTGCTTGGAGTTACCTTAGTCAATGTAGCCCATTCTTTTTTTCCGTCAATTGTACGTCCGAAACTTATATCCGGTCTTTGGCCGGCCGGAATTATTTTCTCGTCGACCAATGTCCTTCCGTCGGCATCATATAGTGCAATGTAATTGTCCTTCGTCGGATCCAGTTCGAAATTCAGATGGAACGTTCCTTTGCTGGCCATCCCGTCTGCCCAGAATAGTATATGTTGTCCGGGAGGTATCTTGGTAAGCACATCGCCTTTGGGAATCGGATATTTTTTGGGATTCTGAGGGTCATTCGTCAGGAAACATCCGCCGATATTTACGGTTGCGGCAGAACTGTTAAAAAGCTCAATCCACCCGCTTCGTTTCCCATAATCATCGACAAAGTTGTCTTCGTTGGTGACTAATACTTCGTTTATACGCATGGAGGTAACCCGCTGTGCCTGTACTCCTACTGCAACAAACAGGACAAACAGCAGCATTAATCCTTTTTTATTTCTACTCATTTTCATTGCGGTTTTTAGGTTATAAAGGAATATTGCCATGCTTTTTAGCCGGGTTATTCACCTTTTTCGTTTGTAATTGTTGCAATGCGCGTATGACACGGAACCGTGTGTTGCGCGGTTCTATCACATCATCAATATAGCCGTATCGTGCAGCATTGTAAGGATTCGCAAACAGCTTGTCGTATTCGGCTACTTTTTCGGCCATCAAAGCTGTCGGGTCTGCGGCTTCTTTCAATTCTTTGGCATACAATACTTCTGCGGCTCCCGAACCTCCCATTACGGCGATTTCGGCGGTTGGCCATGCGTAATTGATGTCGCCGCGCAATTGTTTACAACTCATTACGATGTGTGATCCGCCATACGACTTACGTAAAGTAACCGTCACTTTGGGTACGGTTGCTTCGCCATAGGCGTAAAGCAATTTGGCCCCGTGCAGAATGACGCCGTTATATTCCTGCCCCGTACCCGGAAGGAATCCCGGAACGTCTACAAGAGAAACAATCGGAATATTAAA
>DOZP01000251.1:13191-15403 GCA_003517945.1 Porphyromonadaceae bacterium
CCTGCCAGGTATTTGGGTTGGTTGGCTACAATGCCGACCGATTGTCCGTTGAAGCGTGCAAAACCGATGATTATATTTTTTGCGTAATAAGGTTGTATTTCAAAAAATTCATTGTTGTCTACAATCGTTGTGATCACCTCATTCATGTCGTATGCCTGATTGGCGCTGTCCGGTATGATCTCATTCAGGTTGTCGTCCAGGCGGTCTATATGGTCATGACATTCCAGCATAGGCGCTTCTTCCAGATTGTTCTGAGGCATGAAACTTAATAACTTGCGTATCATCGCCAAGCCTTCTTCTTCGGTAGGAGCCGTCAGGTGTGTAACACCCGATTTGGTGGAGTGTATACTTGCACCACCCAGATCTTCCTGCGAAACATCTTCGCCCGTTACTGTTTTAACAACTTTCGGGCCTGTCAGGAACATGTAGGATGTGCCTTCGGTCATCAACGTAAAATCGGTAAGAGCAGGTGAGTAAACCGCACCGCCTGCGCATGGGCCAAATATACCGGATATCTGCGGGATCACTCCCGACGCCATGATATTACGCTGGAAAATTTCGGCGTATCCTGCCAGTGCGTTGATCCCTTCCTGGATACGGGCGCCTCCCGAATCGTTGATGCCAATACAGGGCGCTCCCATCTTCATGGCCATATCCATGATTTTACAGATCTTCTGCGACATGGTTTCGGAAAGGGAACCTCCGAATACGGTGAAGTCCTGCGCAAACACGTATACTAAGCGTCCGTCAATCGTACCGCAACCGGTGACAACACCATCCCCGAGGATTTTTTTCTTGTCCTGGCCGAAGTTTACGCAACGGTGTTCGACGAACATATCCATTTCTTCGAAACTGCCTTCGTCCAGAAGCATTGCAATACGCTCGCGGGCTGTATATTTGCCTCTCTGATGTTGTTTTTCTATCGCTTTTTCTCCACCTCCGAGGCGTGCTTTTTCGCGTAAAGCGATTAACTCTTTTACCTTTTCAAGTTGATTTGCCATTATAATATTTGTTTGTTGTTAAAGAAGTTTGTGTTTTAAATTAGGATGATCAACGGTTACCTGCCTATTCCATACATAATTCGGTCAATACGCCATGTGTTGATTTCGGGTGCAGGAATGCGATATTCAACCCTTCCGCGCCTCCGCGGGGAGCCTTGTCGATGAGTTGTACGCCTTTTGATTCGACTTCGTTCAGGGCGCTTTGCACATCGGGAACCGCAAATGCGATATGATGAATCCCTTCACCGCGTTTTTCGATGAATTTAGCGATTGTACTGTCTTCGCTTGTCGGCTCCAACAGTTCAATTTTAGTCTGTCCTATTTTGAAGAAGGCAGTTTTTACTTTTTGATCCGCAACTTCTTCAATGTTGTAACACTTAACGCCTAACACTTGTTCATAGTAAGGCAATTGTTCTTCGATACTTTTTACGGCAATACCAAGATGTTCTATGTGAGAAATATTCATAGTATTAATAATTTATAAAATAATTAATGAAATCGGCGGCAAAGATACGAAAAAAAAATGAATGGGCTGCTTTTCCTGAAATTTAACAGGGTGCAGGCACATCTTGTCTCCACCATCCTAATTTGTCGACCAATCAAAAGCCGGTGTATTGTTATCATGATTAAGGCGGATCTCTTCGGCAAGATGAATAGATTGAAAGTATATACAAAATATAAGGAAAAAGAAGAGGCGGTTAGTTGAAAATGTCATGAATGTAACGTATATGCATATATCTGTAACAATTTTGCGTTGACGTGAAACAAGCTCAACTACCTATGATACATCAGGAGAATGGTTGCGAATGATTTTACATTATATTTGTAATGTTTTCAAAGAGGCGCAGTGCCTTCTTAAAAATCAGGAACAGATTGTTTAATCTTTAAATAAATAATATGTATGAAAAATCCGGGTTAGTCTTAAGGAGTAAGTAAAATGAGATTTTGTAAGTTCATCTTCTTTCTCCGGATTTCCAAGAGAAGAATTTGTTATATATTATTATCTTACATATTATGAATCATATCAAATTTAAGTTTATTGTTTTATTATACCTGATATCCATATATGCATCTGCACGGAATATAGCGGTAAAAGGCATGGTGAAAGACGCAAGTGACGAACCGGTGACTGGCGCCGGTGTACAAATCCGGAACCCACAGGATACAATATATAGGTTTAATAGGTGTTAAGTAAGTCCCCATAATTAAGC
>DOZP01000232.1:0-2097 GCA_003517945.1 Porphyromonadaceae bacterium
GTGTTCTCCGAAAAAGATAAAGATCTGCTGTTTTCTTATTGTTTTCAGGCTGATAAGGGTTCAAAAGTACTGGTACAGCCGCTAACCGGTTTTTATTCGTTCCTGTTGTTCGATATAGACAATGAAGCGTATGAATTTATGATGCGTTCGCTTATCGACCCTCATTTTATTCATCATTTGTCTCCGATGCTGGTTGATTGGCGGAAAAAAAGTCTGGATCGTTACCCTAAACAGATTTATATCGTCATACAAAGTGCGATGCTGGATATCGTTTGCTTTGAGCAGGGTGAACTGTTGTTTGTGAACTCATTCGGCTATGAGACCGAAAACGACATCATTTATTATATTATGTACGTGTGTAAACAGCTTTCGGTGAATCAGCTTGAAGATACTGTTTTTTTCTATGGTGATACGTTGATGTGCCGAAAGGTCATGCCTGTTATCAGAAAGTATATGGAACAGGTTGATTTCGTGATTCCTAAAATCAGGGAATATCAGGTTGCGGTCGACCAGGAACTGTCTATGGATATCGTAACATTGGTCGAATGCGGATTGTAAGCGGCAGATACGGTCATCGCAGGTTCAAGGTGCCTTCATCGTTTAAGGCCCGTCCTACAACGGATTTTGCGAAAGAGAATTTATTTAATGTATTGTCTAATCTGATTGACTGGGATGGAATGGATGCGCTTGATCTGTTTGCCGGTACGGGTAGCATCTCGTTTGAAATGCTTTCGCGGGGATGCCGCTCGGTCACCGCAGTGGAACAGAACCGTACGCATGCCGATTTTATACTGAAAGTGAGCCGGGAATTGAAAACGGAGGCGCTTTCCCTGATCCGCGGCGATGTGTTTCGTTTTCTGAATTCCGCCAAAGAAGGCGCTTTCGATTTTATATTTGCCGATCCTCCCTATTCCCTGCATACATTGTCCGACGTACCGCGTATCGTTCTTGAAAAGAAGATCGTACGCGAAGGCGGCATTTTTGTGATGGAACATTCCGGGGAGTATGATTTTTCAGCCCTTCCCTTTTTTAGCCAATGCCGCGTTTACGGGGCGGTGAACTTCAGCCTATTTACGTTCTGAGCCTATAATAACGGTGCGAACAGCCGCATGAACGATTCCGTAAGACGCCTGGTTATAGGGCGTTTACGCCATGCCGGATAGAGTATTTCTTCACAATCATGCAGATCCTGCATGAACATATTTTTCATTTTTGCGGCAAAGTTATCCTGGTAAATAAACGCGTTTATTTCGAAATTATGTTCGAAACTGCGAAAATCAAAATTTGAAGATCCGATGCAGGTCAGCATGTCGTCTACCAATAATAACTTGGAGTGAAGAAAGCCTTTGGCATACAGGTAGACTTTTACGCCCGATTTAAGCATCTTGTCCACATACGAGAACGTAGCCATTTGCGCGGATCTTGTATCGGAGTGTTTCGGGATCATCAGGCGCACATCAATGCCGCCCAGAGCAGCCATCTGAAGCGCCTGATTAAGCGCGTCCGTCGGAAGGAAATACGGGGTTTGAATATAGATGCGCTTTTTTGCGTTGGATATGCAGAAAATGAAGGCTTGCATGAGGGTTCGCCATTGACTGTTCGGGCCACTCATGACGATCTGCATTTTCATGTCGGATCTGATTGCCGCTTCAGGATAATATTCCCTGCCTTTTATCAGGGTGTTGCTTACCGCATACCAGTCTAACAGGAAGGATGCCTGTAATCCGTGAACGCCCGGGCCCGTAACCCTGAAATGCGTATCCCGCCAGCGTCCTAATTTATTACCTTCAACATAGCGGTCGGCAATATTCATGCCTCCTATATAACCTGTTTCGCCGTCAATAACCACAATCTTACGGTGGTTACGGTAATTCACTTTGCTTGTCAATATCGGGAAAACAACTTTCAGGAAAGGAAATACTTCTATTTCTTCCTTTTTCATTTGTTCGAAAAAATTGTTTTTTGTATTCCAGCAACCGACATCATCATACAATACGCGGATTTTTACCCCTTCGCGCGCTTTTTCGATGAGCGCTTTCCGGATTTCGTTTCCGGCTTTGTCGTCTTTGAATATATAGTACTGGAAATGAATGTGAT
>DOZP01000232.1:2141-2518 GCA_003517945.1 Porphyromonadaceae bacterium
ATAGCCGAATAATTACTATTATTCAAAAGGTGCGCGAGGGGTATGTAGTTTTGCGGTACTTCTTTTATGTTTTTAGGATGTTCATATGCCTTTGTTTGTTTCAGAAAGCGTTTATATATCCGCCGGGTGATGATACGCAGGCGGCGGTGTTCCTGTCCGAAAAAATAATAAAAGACCAGCCCGATACCCGGGACGAAAATAAGCACGATCACCCAGGGGATTGTTTTCAGCGGATTGCGGTTTTCCAGCAAAACAAGAAGTATCACTCCTATAATCGTGATACAATACAATATGACGAAAATAGTGCCTAAAAGTGTTGAAATGCCTAAACTTGCAAACATGTCGGTTTATTATTGCATACCCCATGACAAATATAG
>DOZP01000232.1:2736-2887 GCA_003517945.1 Porphyromonadaceae bacterium
TCCGGCAGTCAGGTCGCGGGGGATGTTGACCACCATGTCGATCTCACGTTTGTGCAGCAGGTCGATAGCCTGGGGATTGCGGTCGTCGCTGGGCCAGTATACGTGTGTGCTGTCTATTCCGTTTTCACTTAAAAACCGGTGTGTGCCTCCC
>DOZP01000085.1:0-438 GCA_003517945.1 Porphyromonadaceae bacterium
TGAATTGGTAGACTCTAATCTGGCTTTTCCGATATTCAGGATTCCTGCTCCTGATATTTCTATAGGATATCTGGTATAAGATATAACAGCGCTATCCTTTATTTCCACATGGTTCGTTCCGGCCAACCGGATCCCATAATACTGATCTTTAATCATTGAACCACTTTCTAATGTAAGCGTCGCTGTGCTTCCGGATAAGTATATGCCGTATGTATTGCTACTGATAGAGCTAGTCGTCGGCATGCTTTTTATTAAAGATCCGCTGTTCATGACTACGTCTCCTCCGGTTTGGTATACACCGTATTTTCCATAGGTCATAAGTTCCGAACCGTTGTTCAGCGTCAAGGTGCCGGCATCCATCTGAATATACCGGCTTACATAAGCAGATGCGGTATATACGGCCACATTGCCTAATGTCAACGAACCTCCGGTGGTGAT